>JAZTZC010000214.1:0-2708 GCA_045637265.1 Eubacteriales bacterium
CTTTTAACTCCAGTATTTCCTTTTCGTATTCCTTGATATGTTTATATTCTCTTGGCATATAAATTCCCTCCTATGGCTTCTTTTATTATACCATAGGAGGGTTCTTTTGTCTATTGTCCGTTTTTACTGGTTCGGTTCAAAAGTGCGTTGGCTCTTGTTTTTTTATCTGAAATGTGTTGTTTTTTTGAAAAGTATGTGATATAATAGTGACAACAAAGAAAAACGGAGGATTACGCCAATGGCACATATCAAGACCTGTACTTGATCGGAATGGAATCGCAGTTCAAGGACGGGTATTTCAGAACAACACCTGATAACAGGATATATAACCGACCGCCATTCCCGATCAAAGGAGGTATTTCTACATGAAGACCTTGAAAAGAATTCTTGCACTTATGACTGCGCTTGTTCTCTGTCTTGCGCCGATGGCGTTGATGGCATTGGCGGCGGAAACTTCGATGTTTGTGCTTCCTTCTGAAGAGGCTTGTGACCACAATAATCCGGGGCAGCCGTGGGGAGGAACATATTCGCATTATGTAACCTTAAGTCAATCATATTGGTGTAAAAAAGAGTATTACACAGGTGGTTATTTTACGTGTCAAACCTGTGGTAAAACCTACGCAATTGATGGTTATGAAAAATGCCTTCCGCACCCCACCGTATACTACAAAGAAGACGGCAGTTATTACTGCAATGTTTGTGGATACAACAAGGATTAAAGGAGTTCAGGTTATGAAACGTTGTTTTCTGCTGGTGTTTACATTGTTTATGCTGATTTCATGTACAGGCAATGATATTCCCGCAGCGACAGATACCACATTCAATATAACAGAAAACAGCACGGATTTCATAACAATGTCTACCGAGGTTACTACAGCCGAGGACACCACATCCGTGTCCTCGGTTTCCTTATCCGAACCTACAGTTCGTTATAAAAAACAGTATAATGTAACCAAAATCGCAACAACCTCAGATTCCAAATATCAATATCAATATAGAGATAAATTCTATCAAACCTCATGGAGCCGTAGCGGGGATGAACGCCGCATTTGCTTGACTTCCTGGAATGCTGACGGGGCGGTGCCAGAAACAATATATTACCCGGATTTTGAGCCTGATATGATCCCTCCTCCACGCTATATTTTCCCACTGTCGGATGGGCGAACACTCATGGTACATTTTGCCGGAGTAACGGATAAAGAATCGTGGCAATATGAAACAGCTGTTTTGACACTTCTTGATGCAGAAAATCAGGTTATTATTCGCCGTGAAATTTCCGAGTTGTCTCATCTTCTCCGAAATGCTGTCTGTTATTTACATGATAACGGAGACGGTACATTTGAATGTGCTCTTGTAACAGAAGCCCCCGGATTTTTTTATTTGTATGACGAGACACTGACCGAATTGCAAAAAATACCGACAAATAGTTCTGCGAAAATAATCAGTCGTATCGATGACAATACTTATCGTATCGGAACATTTACAGATGGGTTGCTTAAAATCAATACCAAAACCGGTATCACACGTCCACACGGCAATCTTCGTCTGCCTGCTTCCATGAGTAACGGCTACGTTTTGGGAGAATATACCGATCAGATTTATTTTTCATCACAAGAGGGATTGTATCGGTACCGGGACGGTGAACAACCCAAGCAGCTGATCGAATGGATTGACTCACCGTTTTCGATCGCATACATCCGCGAGCACGGCAGTAAATTCTACATCATAGATGATACCCATATGTTTGTCGAATCGCAGGCAAAATTAAGCGACGGTACCTCAACAGGTGTGTTTCACGTTGAGATCACGGAAGTTCCCGTTGTCGAAAAAACGACGCTCACGCTTGCCTATATCGGTTACACGCCCCCCGGATGGCTGAACGATCAGATATACTTCTTCAATCAGAAAAGCACGGAGTACCGTATCGAATTACAGCAGCATCTATGCAAATCTGATGATGAAATGCAATCCGTTCTGAATGAACTTCTGCTCACCGTGCCAAAACCCGATATCTTCTTCTGTGACAAAACCGACTGTTTTTCCGTGCATAACGGCAAAAACATTTATCTTGACTTATCCCCTGTCACCAAGGATACCGTGTTTGGCTGTATCTATGACATTCACGGTGTGGACGGACAACTGTACCAGCTACCGCTCGCCATGACCGCTTCACTGCTTGTCAGTCCGAGCGGAATTGTGGACGGAGCCTTGACGTGGACGGAGTTTGATCGAATCATCAACACGCTGGAAGACAACAGTATTCTGACCTCCGACCCAAATCTTGATATCATCCTCTATCAGAATACGCTGATGCAGTTTGTAGACCGACAGAACAAAACGACGTCCTTTGATTCCGATGCTTTCGCTACCGCGATCTCCGTCCTGCAGAAGCTTGACGGGGTAGCCGATGCCACGGCAGGACAACTGACAACCCAATCCGGCCATTACTGCATCACCAACGGCATGCTGCCGCTCCGTATCGCCGACGGCGGTATCAAGCTCCTGTCCTTTCACTTCAGCAATATCCGATCATACGGTGCATTGCGTCTGATCTTCGGTGATACGCCGTTTGCATTCTGCGGTTATCCGACCGTCGACAGTACACTGAGTGCAAGAATCTGCGGGGAGTCCTATCTCTCCGTTTCGGCAGATACGGCATATCCCGACGGCGCACTTGCATTTGTTTCCTATTTGGTCTCGGATGAAGG
>JAZTZC010000215.1:0-15749 GCA_045637265.1 Eubacteriales bacterium
TTCTTGAATGCAAAACCTGTAACTATAACTGCCGTGACAAGTGGGACAACGATGCAGTTCCGTTCAATTACGAGCTGCAGGTACGCCACTACATGGCCGTTACCAACATAAACAAGGCTTTTGTGGCATGTCTCTACGGCAACAATGAGAACGAATTCGTGTACCGCACCATTGACCGTGATTTGGATTTTGAAGCCGACATGATCGAACAGGAGAAGTTCTTCTGGTACGACTATGTACAGGCAGGTGTGGAACCTCCGTACACGGAATCCGGTGAGCTTGTGCTTGCCAGCATCCGTAAGTACAAAGGTGCAGCCGATAAGTCCGCATCGACGGTCGTTCTGGATCCCACACTTGCAGTTTCGATTCAGAAGTATCTGGAGCTGCGTGAGATCAAGCTGACGCACGAACGTGAAGCAAAGAAACTGGATGAAGAGCTGAAGACAGTTAAAGAGATTATTATTGAATGACAGAATGAATAATTAACGTTATCATATGATGCGCCGATCACCGATGCATTTGTTGATAATTGGGCATCTGTTTTGCGTGATTACAGCCTGCGGTATGGAGATAAGATATCTGCATGGTGGATTGACGGCTGTTATTCGTGGCTGGGATATGACGAGGAAAAACTTGGTAAATTGGCGGATGCAGCATATACCGGAAATCCGGATACTCTTGTTGCGCTGAATGGCGGTGTAAAGCCTCGGGTTTCGGCATACAGTATACATGATGATTTTTCGACCGGTGAAATGACTGCCTTTACCGATATTCCCGATGATCGGTTTATCAATGGTGCGCAATGGCACGAACTGGTTTATATCGGAACGAATTGGGCAAAATTTGATACACAGATCGATGGTCCTGCACTTGCTGATTATGTGGAGCGAGTCAATAAGCGCGGTGGTGTTGTGACCCTTGAGATTGGTGTTACTGCTGACGGGGACTTCAGTGAGATACAAAAAGAGGTTCTTGGGTACATCAGGAAATGATGTAGAAGTTAATACAATAAGGAAGCAAGACGAAACTGTCAACAAAGTGAAGACAGATGGTGTTTCGCTTCTTTGGTTATCAATCATTTACTCGATGTGTGAAACATACAAACTCCATGTGTAGAATAAACAAAATATTATTGACAATCTTATCTAAATATGCTATAATGAACTAAAATATTTAGGACACATTTCGTGTATCGATACACGGAACGATTGGGGTTGTTATTATTCCGAATATCAAAGCGGTTGCGCAGAAAGCTGGTTTATCAGTATCGTGCGTATCAAAGTATCTGAATCATCCGGATCATGTTTTACCAGAAACAAAAGAAAAAATTGAGAATGCAATTGCTGAATTAAATTATACTCCCTCTGTTATTGCGCGCTCTCTTCGTACAAAGAAAACTGGTATCGTTGTTGTAGTTATGGAAAGCATTGCGAATCCCTTTTTTGGCAATTTATTTGATACTTTACGGCGAGACCTGGAACAGTACGGTTATAAAGCTATGCTACATACAATTTCCAACACAGCATTCACATTAAATGATTTCTCTTTTGCTGATGGAATTGTAATTTGTTTTCCAGATAATGATGGAATTATAGCCGATGTAATGTCTGTTGTCCCCCAAGTCCCCAAAGTTGTAGTGCACGGACATCAAATTGAATCAGATATTCCAGCAGTCTTGGTTGATGTTGGATTAGGAATCAGATTGGCAGCTGAACACTTATATGAACAGGGATGCAGACATTTTCTTGCCGTTGGCGGAGCAAAAGAAAGTTCTATGTCTCTGGAAAAATCAGCAGCACTTGTGGACTATCTTGGAGGAAAAGGGGCAGACATAGTGTTTGACGTTTTACATGAATCAAACAATTATTTCGGTGGAATAGCTGCGGCTGATCAACTTGTTTCCCAATATAGAGATATTGATGCGGTTCTATGTGAAAGTGATGCACTTGCAACGGGTGTGATCAGTCGTCTTTTGACGTTGGGATACCATATTCCCGAGGATATTCGTGTGATAGGTTACGACAACATCCCGATATCACAAATGTATCATCCGTCGGTGACGACTGTAGCGATTCCTATTGATAATATGAGTATTGCTGCTGTAAATGCATTGGTTCATTTAATTGATGGAAAACATGTGAAATCATATTCTTTTAATCCAACGTTGATTGTTCGGGAAACGGGCTAAAAATGTAATGGATATGAGATTAATTTAGTTTACTCTCATCGTGTATCGATACACGATGAATGTTAATAGTTCGATCAAAAATTATAAGTAGAAAGGAATGCTGTATGAAAAGATCAGAAATTAATCGGATTTTAGAGGAAGCAGTTCGGTTTATTCACGAACAACACTGGGAATTACCGCCGTTTGCTTATTGGAACAAAGCCGAATGGGAAACAAAGGGGATGGAATTTCGTGAGATTGTTGATACAATGCTCGGATGGGATATTACTGATTTCGGATCTGGGAATTTTAACAAGATCGGTCTGCTGATGTTTACCATTAGGAATGGCAGCTTTACCGATGCAAGGTATGAGAAACCTTACGCTGAAAAATTGTTGATATCACAAGTAGGACAGGTAACACCATGTCATTACCATTATAAAAAAATGGAAGATATCATCAATCGTGGTGGAGGAACCTTAGTTATGCAGGTTTATAATTCAGATACAAAGGATTGGATTGCTGATACCGATGTAACTGTATACCGGGATGGCCGGAAATATACGGTTCCTGCCGGAGAAAAAATTTATCTGAACGCTGGTGAAAGTATTACATTGATGCCAGGGTGTTATCATACATTTTGGGCAGAGGATAAGGCTGTTCTGATCGGAGAAGTATCAAAGGTAAATGATGATCGTGTTGATAATCATTTTTTAGAACCTGTCGGACGTTTCCCTGTGATTGAGGAAGACGAAGAACCGTTATATTTGATGAGTATGGATTATCCCGGATTTTGGGCGATTGATAATAAATAAATATGTGAGGAGAATTTTATGAAAAATAATCGATTTCTTTCTGTGTCTCTTTTTGTAACATTGATTGCAGCATCCTTGATCGCTTGTGGTGATAGTTCCTCTGGTACGACAGGTAATACAGACACATTGGCGACAAACGAAACGGATACTGCTGCCGTTACAGAGCCGATCGATGCACTTGCGGCACGTCAGCTTGTTGATGACGAACTGGAGGATGCGGATTTCGGTGGTCGTACATTCCGTATTCTGGGTGATGATGCGTGTACTGATTACTATATTATCGAGGAGCAGACCGGAGATGTGTTCGATGATGCCGTTTTTGACCGCAATTTTGCGGTCACAGAGCGTTTTAATATCACGCTGGAGACGGAGGTATTCGAGGAAACTCAGATGAGCAAGCAGCTGAAGAATTCTGTTATGGCGGCAGATGATGCGTATCAGCTGTTCTCCGGACATATCATTTATGCAGGCAACGCGGTTTGCGACAATGTTTACTATAATCTTTACGATATTCCACATATCAACTTTGCTAAGCCGTGGTGGTCGCAGTCGAATATCGAAGATTTGACCTATGATGGTAAGGCGTTCATCGCAATGGGCGACTTTGCGCTGACGACGATCTCTTATACCTATGCCTTCTATTATATAATAAACAGATTGCTGCCGAATATGATCTGGCAGACATGTATACCCTCGTCAATGAAGGTAAATGGACTGTGGATAAACTGTCTGAGATCTCTAAGGAAGTATATCGTGACCTCAACGGTGATGGTACTGCGGATGAAAATGATATGTATGGATTTACGATGTGGGCAAGATCACCCGTCAATACATTTCTGTGGTCATTTGGCGAAAAACTTGGCAAGAAGCAGTCTGACGGCACGATCGTTCTTGACTATTACAATAACAAGGTTATCGAGATCTATCAGAAGCTGTACGATCTGTTCTGTGTGAACGAAACGACATTTAGTCGTACTGGTGGAGATCAGGATTTACTGATAAAACAAATGTTTACAAACGATCGAGCTTTGTTCACCGCGGATACGTTTGAATTCGCTTCAAAGCAGTTACGTGATTTTGAAACGGATTATGGCATCATTCCGTACCCCAAGTGGGATGAAGCTCAGGAAAACTACTATACAATGGTTGACGGTGGTCACGAAGGCATGGCTATTCCTGTTTCCGTTACAGATCCCGATTTTGTTGGCACTATTACTGAAGCACTCAACGCAGAAAGTTATAAGCGTACCATTCCTGTTTATTATGATATCGTTCTCAAAACCAAGGGCTCACGTGACGAAGAATCCGTTACCATGTTAGATATGATCTTTGCGGGACGTGTCTTTGACTTCGGATATGTTTACGGTGAATTCGGCGCAGCTTTTTGGCCTCAGTTCATGATCGAAAAGAAATCCTCAGATATTGCATCCTATTATGAAAAGAACCACAAGAAATACGATGAAAAAATCGCAGATGCGATTGCCTTTTTTGAGGAATACGAGCTTGGATAACTGTTGAATGTTACCCAATAACAACATGGCTGTTACAGAACGTTTGTTATTTCTGGATTTCGCGTTCGGTATCGCAGTTTTTTATACAGCAGGATGACTATCGAAAGGAGTCAGCACTTATGATGACCACAACCGAAATTAAAACCGCAGCGTTTGAAAACGGACGCAATGGACGCAAATGGGAAGAACGCCATTACCTCTACCACAAGGGATTTTTGGAAACACGCGGAGAGCTGCTTCACAATCTGCGCCGTGCAAGGATGGATGCATATATGTTTGACCATTATACCGTTGAGGTCAGCGATTTTGACCTTCTTGTCGGACGGTATTCTCTGCAGTATTCCATGACAGACGAACAGCGTGCCGAGGTCGCGGATGCACAGCATATCATCAACGCAGTCGGCGATTATGCATCGGGTGCCAGAACGGCAAGCACAGGACATCGTGTTATTGATTATGAGCTGCTTCTGCGGGTGGGCGTGGAGGGTGTGCTTGCGCGTGTCAGAGAAGCGCGCGCCGCACTGGATCTGCATGACCCTGCCATGCACGAAAAGGACATCACCTATCAGTCGATGGAAATTTCGCTTGAGGCACTGATTCGATTCGGAAAACGAACTGCGGGGACACTTGCAGCCTATGCCGATGAAGCCGAGGATGCGGAACGCCGCGCACAGCTGCAGGTGCTGTCCGACATGTTCACACGGATTCCCGCAAAGCCTGCAAATACCTTTTACGAAGCCATCCAGAGCATGTGGTTTGTCCAGTTTGCGTTGGCGCTGATCGACGATATCACGTTGACCGGGCATCCCGACCGCTATCTGTATCCGTATTACTGTGCCGACATCGCCGCAGACCGCATCACACGGGAATTTGCCATGCAGCTGATCGAGCAGCTGTATTTCAAGCACAATGAGCTTTATGATTCGTGGCCGGCATCGCTGATGGTCGGCGGTGTTGACCGCGCGGGCAAGCCCGTCTGGAATGAGCTGACCTATATGTGCATTGAGGCGATCCGCACCACGGGACTCATCAATCCGTCCGTATCGGTCTGCTATACCGAGGATATGCCCGACGATCTTCTGCGGCTGTGCATGGAGATCATTGCACAGGGATATACCCGCCCAGCCATCTTCAACGACCGTGTGGTTCAGCGCGGTCTGCGTGAGGCAGGTGTGACGGCAGAGGATGCAAGGGATTATATCCACTCCACCTGCGTGGAGATCACGCCGATTGCCGCTGCGAATATCCTTGTTGCAACCCCGTATGTCAATCTGTGCAAGGCGTTTGAATATATCCTTTACGAAAAGTCAAAGCCCTATACCGTCGGGATTCTGAAGGAAATCGGTCCCGGCTGGGGAGGGGTACAGCAGAATCCCTACCTTGCACACGATGTCGACTTTTCGCTGGACAGCCTGGATACATGGGAGAAATTCCTTGCATTGTTCAAGCAGGTCATCGCGGAGATCATCGCATCTCACGTCGGCGGTGTTCTGTGGCTGACAGAGATGCGCCGCAGATACACAGCATCTCCGCTTGCAAGCGCGTTTCTCAATGACTGTATCGCAAGCGGTAAAGATGCGGCAGTCGGCGGTGCACGGTATAATTTCAACTATCCGAATTTCCCCGGTATCATCAATGTCATCGACTCGCTGTCGGCAATTCGTCAGCTGGTGTATGAAGAAAAGAGGCTTTCTCTGCGCGATATGGCTCATCTGTGCAGAACCAACTTTGAAGGACAGGAAGCGATGCGGCAGTATATCATCAACCGCACCGCAAAGTTCGGCAACGATGAAAGCGCGGTTGATAAAATCGCCGTCGATATTTACAACTTCATTGATGATGAGGTCAAAAAATATACCTCGTCCATCGGCGGCACGACGCATCCCAGTTATTTTGCATACGTCGTGCACGGGCAGATGGGATATATCACCGATGCAACGCCCGACGGACGGCTTGCAGGTCATGCGTTGTCCGAGCATCTGGGTGCTGTCGGCGGCATGGACAAAAACGGTCCGACCGCGGTCATGCACTCGATTGCCAAGCTCGATCAGAGCAAGGGCATCGGCGGCATTGCAACCAATTACCGCTTTGCAAAAAATTTCATTACCGCACCGACCGGAAATGCCGCCGTCTGCAGCTTCATCCGTACCTTCATGGAAAACGACTGCTTTGAGATTCAGTTCAATGTCATTGACAAAAAGGATCTGCTGGAAGCAAGAGCGCATCCCGAAAACTACAGGACCCTTCTTGTCCGTGTTGCGGGGTATTCCGACTATTTTGTCAACTTGGCGGAAAACGTCAAGGATGAGGTCATTGCAAGGACGGAAAATGATGGTTTGTAATTTGCAAATTACGGTTGCTTGAGGTGAAATATTCGATATGAATAAAATATTTATGATTGGAAATACCCATTTTGACCCCGTGTGGCTATGGAAATGGGATGAAGCAATGGCGTCTATTCGATCGACATTCCGTAGTGCATTGGATCGCATGAATGAAGATCCGGAATTTGTCTATTCCTTTGCGACACCGCCCGTGTTTGAATGGATTCGTGAAGTGGATCCGGATATGTTTGAAGAGATCAAGCTGCGCGTTACTGAAGGACGCTGGGAGTTGGCAGAAGGATGGTATATTCAACCTGACTGTTTTTCCGCTTTCGGTGAGAGCTATGCCAGACAAGGATTATATGCGCAGCGTTATTTGAAGCAGACATTCGGGATGTATGCAGATACCGTTTTCAACATTGATTCCTTTGGGCATAATGCAGCAACACCGCAGCTGCTTGCAAAGAGCCATATGAAATATTATTGTATGTGTCGTCCTGAACAGCGTCATGTTAAACTTCCATCTCCCTATTTTCGCTGGGAAAGCCGTGACGGAAGTGCGGTATATGCATTCCGCGCTGGTCAGAACACCGAAATTTACAGTAAAAACCTGGATCAAAGTCTGCGTCTTTCTGAATCAGTAATACAAAACAGTGATTGTGATGAATTGGTTGTTTACGGTGTAACCAATCATGGCGGTGCTCCAACCAAACAGGCACTTGCAGATATTCACAATCTCAACAATTCAGCGCCGTATGAGGTTCACTGTTCCACTGTTCGTGAGTATTTCGTTTCCCAGTCTGATCCCAAGACAAAATGGGTTGGAGAATTGCTGACAGGAGACTACGGTGTTTATACCAATCATCATGAGGTCAAAAAGAGAAACCGCACAGCAGAATATGCTATGCTGAATGCAGAAAAAGTATCTGTCATTGCCAGTAAAACTGTTGGCAGACCGTACCCACGTGATATTCTCACCTCTGGATGGAAGGATGTTCTGTTTCACCAGTTCCATGATATCCTTGGCGGGGCATCGATTCGAGAGGCTTATACGGATGCGTGTCATGGACAGGGACGTGCGATTTTTTCTGCGGAAGAACAGATGCACTATGCATTGCAGTCCGTTGCCCGCCGTATTCAGACACCCGGAAAAAACGGAGAAAATCCATGGAATCTTGTAGTATGGAATCTTAACGGAACACCATATCGGGGGTATATTGAAGCAGAGGTACAATGGCTGCATGAGTTTCCTGCATATGCCGGAGGAATTGTCGTACGGGACAGCGACGGAATAGAATATCCCTGTCAGATTTTGTTGGCACGGTCGGTGATTCCTGGATTTCGTTCGCGGTTTGTATTCGAGGCAGAAATTCCGGCGATGGGTTATAAGTCTTTTTGTGTTGTGCAAACCGGTGAGACTGCGGAGCGCATTCGAAACCGTTATTATGAAACCATCCATACCGAAAAGATGGATGTTCTGTTTGACACCGAGACGGGTTTGATTCAAGCATTGAAATCCCAAACGACCGGGATTAAATTGTCCGATATACTGATCCCAGAATGTTATGAGGATTTAGGGGATACATGGTGTTTCAATATAGCACATCATGGGGAGAAATGTGAACCGTTTTGTCTGAAAAAGATGAGCGTAACAGAAAGTGGCATTCACCGTACCACAATACGGGTTGAATATACATTCCGCGCATCTTGTTTGGTAATGTACTATACCTTTTATGAAAACAAGGACTATTTCGATGTTCGCTATACAGTCAACTGGAATGAACCGCACACCGTTTTGCAGCTGACATCACATACCGGATGTCATACCCGGATTGTGTCCGCACCATTTACAGCAGAGGAACGAGGAGATACCGATGCGGATCAGCCGATGGGAGAATGGCTTTGTATGCAGGGCGATGGTTATGGAATCTCGTTCATCGCAGATAGTTTGTTTTCCTATACTGGACATGAGGATGTTGTATCGCTGAACGTTTTGCGAAGCTGTATTTATGGTGATCTGCGAATTGGTGAATTGGAAAAAGATGCGGATTATCCGATTATGGAGCAAGGGATCACCGAAGGGCATATTCGAGTGATGCTTCATACGGGTACTTATACAGACGCTCAGATTCCTGCTGCGGCAAGTCATTTCAACAATTCACCGATTGTGATCTGTGAATCAAATCATGACGGTGATATGCCTGCGGAAAACAGTTTCCTTTCATTGTATGCAATGCATACGGCAGTCAGTGCCGTCAAGCAATGTGAGGACGATGACAGTATGATTGTCCGTCTTTACGAATATGCTGGCCAAGCAGAGACTGTAACAATGACGTTATTTGGCTCTTCCTTGACTGTTACAATCGATCCTTACGAAATAAAGACTCTGAAAATTTCGCATAACACAGCAGTAAATGTTTATATAACGGAAGATGTTTTTTCATATTGTGAGAATTAGGATAAAGAGCAGATAATTCTATTTTAATGAGTTAACAATGATGAATAATAGAAACCCCGCTGTTGATGTATATACCATGCATTAACAGCGGGGCGGTTTTTTATACATATGAACAGAATGTAAACATTCAAGTAATCTCCAAAAACTTTTCAAATCTTTGCTAAAACAGCACTTTTGCTTACATTTAGTATATGAAGGGAGAAAATCCCGCATATCAGAAAGGAGATCACATAATGACAGAATCGGAATTTGAGAAAATGGTCGAGCAGAAATCCGACAGCTATTGCAAGTCGGTGATCGAGAATGGAGCAAAAAATGCATTGAGAAAGGCAACAAACCGATTGAATCATCAGATCATGCTGGAGGACATGGATGAAAACGATCCAAAGCTGAAAACCAACGATGAGTATCGGATTACATATACGAATTTCCGTGTAACGGATCAGAATATTACCATCCACAATGAAAAACTTGCATGGGCATTGGAACAATTACTGCCAGAAAAAAGGGATATTCTCTTAATGGCACACTTTCTGGAGATGACGGAAAAAGAGCTATCCCTGATAATTCAGATTCCAAGACGAACAGTATGTTATCATAATCAATCATATAGAAGCTAAATAATACAGAGACATATTACGGTAGTCTAACCTAAAAGTTGGAAATAAAATGCGAATAAAGATTTTACATTTATGAATCCCCGATGGGATACCGAAAATGATGTCCCGCCTGGGAATTTTCGTGTAAATAATGAAGAAAACCTGTAAATAGCAACTTTATGTTGAATAAAAATCGCACTATTTGTCGTTTTTATCTTGACAAAATCCTTCCGAAATATAGCCATATGATAAAAGTAAAGTGCATCTCTTATATAAAAATGAACTTTGCGATTAGTCGAAACTGAAATTACAATCGTAAACAAGATTGCTATTAAGTAGTTCCTAATCGCCATTTTGAATTTTTTACACACGTTATAAGTTCTAAAAATCGGCTTTTGAGGTCAAAAACGCTTGATTTTTTTGCTTGAATGATGAAAAAGTCCTTGACAAATCGCAGCAGGAGGTGCAGACCAAGGATGCAGTGCAGGCTCATATGCGGCATTTGCTGGAGACAAGGGAACAACAGAAGAAGCCGAGGATGGAGAGAAAGAAACCAGGGGATATGGAGCGGCAATGATACCGGGCATATCCTCTGTTGGATTATGAAATATTGGAGGTACAAAATGGAACAGAATGTTAATCAGAATGATAATAGACAGCCTTGTTTTCGCAAGGTGATTGGAAATACCACTTATGTGGTTCGGGTGCATTTCAGTGAGATGTCGATAGAGATGATGACGGACAAAATTAAAGGTTGATTGAAGATGAGACTGGGGGAAACATTCTAAACTGACGGAGAAAATTGTGTTGAGACATCAATGTCGATGATTTGAAGTCTTTGAGAAGTTTCTGTATCACTTGATATTAACACAATAGAAAAGTTATGGTGCACTTGTATGGAATCATTCTTCCGCTACAGGTGCACCATTTATTTACTCAATAATGATGAGCTGGATTGCGCATGACATAGAATGTTATGTAAGCGGGCACTCAGTCACACACTTCTCCGCATTGCCAGGGCGTCCCTTGGTGATCGGGTCGCGCTGTTTCAAACCTTCGGCGAGCTGATCTGCTGTGATCTTGCCGACCGGCATGATATTGAGCTTGGAACCGAGACAGTCATCGCCGTCTGCGTTGGTAAGCACGTAGCGGGAAGCCCACTGACAGGAGACGGTATCCAGCGGAATGTACTTGAAGCAGCATCCGTCAATATCGATCACACAGGTGTCTGCTTCCTTCAGCGCGCTCATCGGGCATGCCTTGATACAGCGGCGGCAAACATCACAGGTCTTTTCCTGAATGGTGTTGGGCAGAACAGGGTCTGCTTCGAGAACTGCATCGGTGACGATACAGATGAATTTCTGATTGACACCGTAACGCTTGGTATAGAGCGTACCGGAATATGTCAGCTCACCGAGACCTGCCGCAGCTGCTTCAAATGCGCAGTCGAACGGCGAGGAATATTCGCCGCGTGGGGAGGAAATGGGAGAACCCATACCTATCAGATCACGGGTCAGAACAGCCTTTTTGCCTGCACGGCGAAGTGCTTTGACCAGTTCATAGCCGACCATGGAAAGTTCATTCTGCGCCTGGGACTGTGCAAAGATAAACGGACCAACCGCTTCTGCCGGTTCTCTGCCTGCACGTCTTGCAGCTTCACCGGGATAGCTCATACCGATGACAATGACGCTCTTGGCGCCCTTTAAATACTCGTCAGCATTATAAAGACGGCGTGCGGTCTGTGTGACAACAGGATCGAATACACGGAAAATACCGTTGTTGTCCTTGACATGGAACAATTCTTCTCCATCCTTGATCGGGCGCAGCTGTGCAACAACACTGTCAATGCGGCTGACAGGTGCAACACCCATCATATCCGCGCCGTACTGCTTTGCCAGCGCATCAAGCGATGCCTTCAGAGAAACATTCGCTTCCTCTGCGCTATTCTGATTGAGATACCAGTCGCGCTCCTCAAGCGGTGCATCGGTAATGACGATCATGCTTGCCGTGGTATCGTCCGGCTGCAGATCCCACTGGATATACGGATCGACAAATTCACGCAGAGAGCGCATATTCGGCAGCGTGCTGTAGCCCATCTGTTCAATTTCACGTGCGATATCATAGTTGACAAAGCCCAGTCCCAGACCGACGGCATTGCTGACGGGGCTGCTGTGATGCCATTTCAGATTCGGAATACAGCTTTCGTCTGCCGCGGGCATGACAGCCGAAACGACGACAACATTCTTCGCACCCGGCAGTTTCTTTGTAATATCACAGCCGCGCGCAAGCAGGGTTTCTGCAGAGACAATCGTAATGCGATCTGCGTGATACTGCAGACCGATACAGCTCATGCGGTCATAGACGGCGCGGGAAATCGGCTGGTCGGGATCGGCGATCTGACGCAGACGGCGATTGTAGGGAGAATACGATTCATCACGGAAGCGACGATCCTTCGGTACACAGACCTTGATGCAGACGCCCATTTCACCGCCGCGGCGACCCTTTTCCGCCTCGCGCTTGATGATCGCTTCTTCCGTGACAACATCCGGAATTTCGTCATCGAGATCGAGGTCAAAGTGTTCGCCCCATGCGCATCTCCACAGATTCTTGTTTGCAAAGCGATGAACATAAACCCGGCCGTCCGCGTCACGGATGTTCAGTGCATTGACACCGTTGACTTCCTTGCGATAAGCATCGGTCGGACAGCAGCGGATACATTCGCCGCACATGTCACACAGCGTTCCGCCGGGCAGCAGAGGCGTCGGCTCCAGTTCTGCATCGGTGATAATGGAAACAAAACGGTTGCGCGGACCGAATTCCGGAGACATCGCAAGACCGTGCCAACCAAGCTCGGTCAAACCGGCGCAGACGCTGGCGTAGATGTGCGACATATCGGGAGAGAAGACAGCATCCAGCTCTTTGTAATTGCGGTAACGCCAGATGTTGGAGGAGACGATCGGTACGGCGTTATAGCCGTTGTTGTCAAGAAAATGACCGATGGCAAAGGAGATGTGGTCGAGTTTGGAGTTCATCGTATACTGAACTGTGTACGATTCAAAGACCTGGCTTTTGCCGTGTTCGCCGCCTTCGAGTTCCATTGTTGCGGTCGGATGCTGGATGGCACAGACAATGACCGTTTTGGCTGTCGGCATAATGCCCCGGGGACTCATTTTGATCGGTGCTTCATCAAAACGGCAGATGTTGGCGAAACCGACCAGATCGGCACCGAGTTCATGTGCCAGTGCCTTGATGCGTTGTGTCATACGAATGTCCATAGTTATGATTCCTTTCTGTTTTGTTGTGGTTATTTTTTATACCGGCTTGCAATACCGGATTGCAGTTCTTCGGCAGCGCCGCGCAGGGAACGGATCAGCGCTTCCTTGTTTTCCGCACGGAACAACGGGAGGAATATTCCGATTGCCGCGCAAAGATTGCCCCCAGCGTCATGAACGGCGACAGCAGCTTCAAAAATATCTTTCTTCTCACGCAGATAACAGCCGGTGCGGCGATGCAGCTCCAATGCCGCACGGAAGGATGCAGCGGCAGCTTCGGACGGCGCAGCAATACCCGGGATGCCGTTTTCTGCAATATAGGCGTCGATGACAGCGGCATCCTGTCCTGCCAGAAGCATCATACCCGTTGCGGTGCTGTAGACTTGCTTTGCCTCCGGATAGGAACGGTTGACAGTAACCGCAGAATCATCAGAGGCGCGCAAAAGGACATAACGCTCATGTCCGCGCCAGACGCTCAGAACGGCTTGAGCTTCCGTTTGTGCCGCCAACCGGTGCAGAATCGGTTCCGCAATGGAACAGAGAATACGGTCATAGTCGCGTGCACTTCCTGTCAGCATATAGGCTCCGATGCCGAGCTTCCATTTTCCGTTTACGCGCTCCAGATATCCACGGGATGCGAGATCCTGTACAATATTCGATGTGGTTGTTGCTTGTTCTCCGATGTGCGCGGCAATGGCGGAAAGTGTATCGCCGTCCTCACGCCGTGCCAGATATTCGAGAATGTTCAGTGCTTTGTGTATAACCTTGATCATAATTCAATAATATTGAACTTCTTTCATTTATATTGGATTATGATTATATTATAGCACAAATTGGGGTTCATGTCAAGCGTTGAGATCAAAGTTTGAGGTACTGCGAAAAAAGTGGACTGTTGTACGTAGGTGCAACAGTCCGGTAAACAGATCAGTCTTCGATTTGAGAGTATGCATCTACGAGCTTTTCGATGGTTGCTGTCCATGCTTTGATGTTCTTTTCATAGTTTGACGTGATATTGGCATTTGAACCGTTTGGCCAGTTGGGGAGTAATTGATTGATCTGTACGGCAAAAATTGTCGAATACGCAAATGTAAACCCGATATCAGCCGAGGAACGTATCAAATTCAGCATTTCCTTGACAGTTTCGTCGCGCGTATACTTTTCCTTGAGCGCAACCTCATAATATGCAGGCACAACATCACGCCAACTGTAGTAACAAAGTGCTTCGCATACCATAGAGGTCAACGCAGCGTCCGGTGTTGTGGTCGGGACAAAGAACAGCGATGTCGAGGTACCGATTTGCGTATGATACTCTGCCTGATTTTCGTCCCGCTTGGGCATGGGTACGATACCAAAATCAGACTGCATATTGCGCATATAGTCTGTACCATATAGAAATTCACCGAGGAATAGTGTTTGATCTGCTGTAAATACGGCACATAGATCGGCATGGTCAATACCGTCAATTCCCGTGACATTATCCAGTTTAAGAAAATCATTAACCTTGTCATAAAGTGCAGCATCCTGTTCACGCAAATCAACAATATATGGCATATCGTTATCATCAAAGTCGACAACCTGAAATTCCATTGCCGTTTGGAATGTACGCTGAGGTACACCATGATAATAGTAACCAAGCAAATCAATACCTGCTTCCATTTTTCCATCACCGTTGAGATCGGATGAGGAAGCCTTGGTCATTTCTGCTAATTTTTCAAGAGTCCATTTTCCCTCATTTACAAGCTCATACGGATTTTCCAAATTGAAATCGTTCAGGAGCTTCTGATTGAAGAAAATGACACTCAAATCCTTGTACAAAGAGAGGGATGCATCGCCGACAAAGCCGAACAGCTTTCCGCCGACTGCCAGCTTTTCCTCCATACCCTGAACCCACCAAGGATTGTCAAAATTGATATGTTCCAGATTCAGCGCATTGAGAAATACACCATCCGATGCGATTGGCAGAACACAAACCATCGTACCGCTGACAAGGTCGTATGCGCCGTCGTCTGCCATGACGCTGTTTTTAATCAGTGCGTTGAACTTATCCTTGTCCACCCAGTGTCCCGGCTCTGTGATAAAGGAGAACTTAATATTCAGAAGCTCTTCTACGGCACGGTTGCGCGCGTAGATGGCATCTTCGACGATGTCGCCGGTTTCACTTTCCGCAAGGTATTCGTAGTCGGCATGAACGGTGGACAGAATGGTGAAGTTTTGTCCCTGATAGTCGGATGCGGGCAATTCGAGCTTGGGACCGGGGTCTTCCGTAACAACTGCGGTTGTCACCGATTCGGCATCGGTTTCAACGGCAGAACCGTCCTCCCCGCAAGCAGCAAGGATGGATGTGGACGTCATTGCCAGCGCGGCAAGAATGAAAAGAATACGATGCTTTGTTTTCATGCGGGGATACCTCCAATTTGATTATTCAATATTGCTGAAATTACGTCAATTTCGACGTTTTCTTTGGTATATTATACCATACGGCAATCCATGGTGTCAAGTAGTAATAAAAAAATGCAGCCATATGACTGCATTTTTGTGTAGAATATTGCGGGCTTCTCATAATATGACCGCGGAAGATGAAATTTAGAGAAAATCCTCATACC
>JAZTZC010000216.1:0-4961 GCA_045637265.1 Eubacteriales bacterium
GGATGCATCGAGCTTGTCCGCCAGTTCCTTGTCTTCAATGGAAAGCATCTGAACTGCAAGGAGTGCCGCATTTGCCGCACCGTCGATGGCAACGGTCGCTACCGGAATACCGGTGGGCATCTGAACGGTGGAGAGCAGAGCATCCAGACCGTCGAGCGTTGAAGACTTGACGGGGATACCGATGACGGGAAGGGTGGTACCCGCTGCCATAGCACCTGCAAGATGAGCCGCTTTACCTGCTGCGGCAATGATCACACCGAAGCCGTTTTCGCGTGCGCCGGTAACAAATTCGCGTGCTTCTGCGGGGGTTCTGTGTGCGGAATATACATGTACCTCATACGGTACGCCGAATTCTTCAAATACGGAGAATGCTTTCTCTACGACGGGCAGATCGCTGTCGCTTCCCATGATGATTGCTGCTTTTTTCATTGCCATAACTGTTTCAGCCTTTCTTTTCGGTGTTTGTAGAAAAAATAAAAGGGCAATCCTATGCTATAGAACATCGGACTGCCCAGACGGACGACATTGCACGGCATCTCTGCCGCAGTTATAATATGCTTCCCGCTTCCGTGTGTAAACTCACACATAATTCCTCTCGAATTTATGATTCCGTCAGTTGAGGGAAGTTCGATATATTACTTATATATTATACACGAAAGGAGGGTGGTTTGTCAAGTGGACAAAGAGAGAAAAAATGATGGAAAATGATATGTTTTTTGGAGGATTGAAGCATGGTTGACAGACAGACTTAAAACTGCGGAAACCGCTGTGTTTTTCTGTGCGTTTTTTGCATCAATCCGCGCATATATCCGAGTGATACCGCGCAGAATGAGAACAGTGAAATGAAGAAATTCGGAGGAAGCCACGATCCATGTACCGTCTTATGTTTTCCCTGTCCGCCCTGCTCACCGGCGGTTTTTTATACTGTCTTGTCGAAATTCTGTACCGCGGGTATACGCATATCAGCATGTTTTTGCTTGGCGGTATCTGCTTTTTGTGTATCGGTGGGATCCGTCGTACGTTCCGTGACGGTGCCGCCGCACAGAAGATGCTGCTTTGCGCCGGTGTCATCACGCTGTTTGAATTTCTCTGCGGGGTCTTGGTCAATCGGGTTCTCGGTCTTTCCGTGTGGGATTATTCCGCGATGCCGATGAACGTCATGGGACAGATCTGCATTACGTATTCCGCCGCATGGTGTCTTTTGGCAGTACCTGCGATGGGACTGGATTGGCTGTTGTGCCGTTACGCATGGAACATGGAGCGGAACTGTACGGTTTATTCCTCTGTCAGCGATGCGATGTATGCATCCAGATGCGGAATCCGGAAATTGACAAACTCCTCGATGTAGGAAAGATCCGCTGCATCGCCGCTCTTCGGCCATTTTTTGCGGTTGCGGTTGAGTGCACCGGAATCCTCAAGAAGCGTACGGAAGGTATGTGCACGGGAGAGGATTTCCTCGGTTGTCAGCCACGTTTCACGCAGTTCCTTCCAGCGGTTTGCAAGCGTAACTCGGAAATCGTTGACATTCAGGTCGATGTATCGGTCAAAGATCGGCATTGTCTGAATTTCATAAAAAGCATACGGTTCATGATACAGGTGCAGATCTCCGCTCTCGCCCCAGTTCAGACCAAAGGAAATATCGCAGTCCCACGGCGCCATGACGAGCTTTCCGTTGTCGGCGCGATAGGATAAATACAGATTCTTCCAGCGGTTGTCGCGTCCGACGATGACATTGAGGAAAATCCACATGTCGGCAAGATTGTCCTCGTCCATAACATTGCCGATTTGCTTCTGAAAATAGAAATCCGAGCTTTCGTAGGTAATTTCCACATAGTCAAGGAACGGCTTCCATGCATCGCGCGCGGACGCATCGGTGACCTCTGGATACTTGACCTCTACCTCGGCGACCTGCGCCTGTTCGTGCAGGATTGCACCGCGCAGTTCGTTCACTGTCGGAACGACCCAGGAGCTGACCTTGTATACAGAGCCTTCTTTCCCTTGCGATAAACCGAACTGTTTTGCATCCTCCGGCTCACACAGACCGTATAATCCCCAGTATTTGCCGCCGAGAATGACCTCGACATACCGCATACGTGTACCGAGAACCGTGCCGTCTTCATAATGGTCGGCGCCGATATCCTCCCACAGATCGTAGGCGAGCATATCGCGGACCTTGGTTTCCTCCTGATACATGGCATTGAGCACCCAGTCATCGTCGTCGCGCAGACCGCAGAGAGCCATGTTTTTCTGATCGATACAGGTGATATCGCTGTAAAGGGAGAATTTGAAGCTGTGCTTGTCGTATTTTGCACTGGTACCGCCGCGGGTGTGGATTTTTCCGGCGCAATCGTCTGAAACAACGGTGTTTGTGACGGGATCACAGGGATCGTAATAGGAGAAGAACATCGGTGAATCGGGCGATCGTTCGATTTTGGTGGATGCGGTGATGCCGCCGTCGGCTTTGCTGTACAGATCGATTTTCAGCATCGGCAGACCTGTGCAGATCAGCCTTGCTTCGGAATAGAACTGCTCTCCGCAGATCAGAATCCGATAGCTGTGACCGGTGCGCAGTGCGGTTGCTTTGTCGGGAAGTGCGTTGTCGGATACGATATACAGTGCGGCATCCGAGATCAGTGTGATGCTGTCCCAATCGGGATTGTCCGTATCCAGCGGAAGATAATATGTCGGCGTTTTTTCGTTTTGTGCCAGGGGAATGGCATGCCGTATCCCCTCGCCGTCTGCCTGTGTGTACAGCGTCGGCAGAATTTCGGACGGCGTGCGTGCGGCTTTCAATGCTTCTGCGGTATCCGTGCCGCAGACAGAGATACCGAACAGAACGGAATTTCCGTCTGCTGTGACAGCCGTTGATTGACAGGCGCAGAGCATGGCTGTGAGCAGAATCAGCAGCAGATAAATAGAAATTCGACGCACAACGATGCTCCTTTCCTGCGATTGCAAAATTGAGATTACATACGTCCGTTTTGAATCAGCTGACGGACACGCACGGTTGCCCATACCATGATCGCAAGCATGACGGCAAGCGTCGGTGCGAACAGGTCGGTGGTGATGTGCTGGGCAAGAAGACCGAACAGCGGCGGCATAATCATGATGCCGAGATATGCCGAACCCATCTGGGTACCGATGACCGACTGGGAAAGCTCCCGTCCGAAGTTTTCGGGGGTCAGATGGATCATGTTCGGGAAGTAAGCACCGTTTCCGACACCGATGACAAACAGCGAAACACCGTCAACGATCGGCGGCATCGGTACGAACAGCTGCAGAATCAGAACACCGATGGCGCAGGCACTCAGACATTCTCCGCCGATGATGATCTGCCACGGTGTCAGCTTCGATGAGAACAATCCCGAGAGCAGACGTCCGAGAGCGATACCGACATAGTAAAGCGTGACCACGCGCGCGGCATCGTCGGCACCGAGTCCGCGGCTGTTGACGAGATATGTCGCACCCCAGACACCGCAGATATGTTCCAGCGAGCAGGAGCCGAAGAACGTCATACATGCGGCACGGACGCGCGGTCGGGTAAGCAGCTTCAGCGGACTGACAATGGGATATTTCGTTTCCGTTTCCGCATCGGTGTTATCATTGCCTTTTTGGTGGACCCGCCAGAGCGGATAGGAGACAAATGCCAGCACGGCAATGCAGATCTGAATGGCGAACATGGTTTTGTAACCGGGACGCCAGCCGCCGCTTTCCGCAAGGAAAAACGACAGAAGATACGGGCTGATGGACACGCCGATGCCGTAGAAGCAGTGCAGAAAGCTCATCTGCATGGCGTTGTAATGCAGGGCAACATAGTTGTTCAGCGCCGTATCGATCGAGCCTGCACCGATACCGAGCGGCAGTGCCAGCACACAGAACCACCAGAAGCTGTTCGAGAACGAAAAACCGAGCAGCGCAAAGGCAGTCAGCAGGGTGCTGATCCAGGTAACGCGCCATGTTCCGAGCTTTGCAATGACATATCCCGAAACAAACGAGCAGAAAACCGTGCCGCAGGAAATGATCAGTGCGACGATGCTTGCATAGGAGATCGGGAGATTGAGATCGGTATAGATGGCAGGCCACGCGGCACCGAACAGAGAATCGGGAATCCCGAGTGCGATAAAGCAGAGGTAAATTACAATCAGAAGAAAGGTAGCCATATCAGAAATGCTCAAAAAGACCGTTGATGCGTTTCGGGAATGCACGGAAGAAGTCGGCGGCATCATTTTCCATCTTCACGCCGTCGAGATAGGATGCAAGGGTCGCGTCAAATGCATCGGTACCGTAGAACAGCTTTGCAAGAGCGGTCGGACCGACGGTCAGATCGGCTTTTGCAAGATCACTGTCAAGACGTTCGACCTCACATTTGCCGTTTTCATATTCGACGCGGAAGGTACCTGCAACATCGGGCAGCCAGTCTTCCACACGCAGAGTGAAGACGCCGCGTTCTGTCGGATATGCATTGACGCGCAGCATCGCTTCGGTGTCGAGAATACGTGCCATAATATCGGGATGGATATCATAACGGGTGTCCATGAAATGCTTGAGGCACAGATCAACCTCCGGGATCGGACCGAGATCATGGAAGCGGATGGTCTTTAATTCACCTTCAAACATACGCAGAAATGACAGCAGATGCAGAAGCGCATCACGGTCCAGATAGCCCATTTCCCAGACATGCAGATTGTCGGAGATCATACGGTTGATGCCGTCATAGTGATTTTCGATCTGCGTGATGACATAACCGGTACATGCGCCGGCCTCGTTATAGTAGAGGTAGGTAGAGCTTCTCGGTTTTTTGAACTGATCCACGGAAAAACGATCGAAGGACAGATTGCGGTTTTTATTGAATGCCGCAAAAACGCGGAGCAGATCCTCGGGATGTTCCGCTTCCTCCAACTGAACAAGATCACAGTAGCGCGGCAGAAAATCGAGTGCGGTCATCGGCATGTCGGCAATGA
>JAZTZC010000217.1:0-4692 GCA_045637265.1 Eubacteriales bacterium
GAATATCCGTTATCTGACCGATCACGGAACGCGCATGCGCGGCATTGACCCCGGCGTTATGGTTGACGACGATGGACGTGTCTATATCGCACTTCCCAAGCCGTTCCGTATCGGCGAGCTTGATCCCGATAAGGATTATGCGGAAATCAAAGAAGGCTCTATGGTTTATGTACAGGATCTGGTCACGGAATCCCCCGATCATCACTTCGGATTCGAAGGACCGTCTCTGCGCAAGTTCGGAAATCTGTATTATTTCATTTATATCGCATCGGAAATCGGTCAATGGCGTCCTGTACGCATGAATTACCTCATTTCCGAAAACATCCACGAGGGTTGGCGCTTCGGCGGTACGATCATTGACACGGTTGAATATCTGGACGGTGTCAATGTTCACGGTTCCATTGCACCGTTCGGCGATCAGCTGTATTTGGCATACCATCGACTCTGCCCGGGTGTATCGACCCATTTCATGCGCGAGATGCATATGGAACGTGTTTCCATGGACGAAAACGGGCACTTTATGCAAACGATCATCACCTCCTCCGGTGTTCGTTCAGCGTTTGATGTCGGAGAAAAGATTCCCGCTTCTACCGCAGTTTGGTTCTCCGGCGGACGAGGCGATCTGCGCTTTATGCATCGCGGCGTGGAAGAGCCTGCAGGAAGCCATCACTGGACATTCCCCGTATATCCGTATGCATGGTTTGATGAGGCAGGGCAGTACAACGGTTATCGTTATCTTTCCCTTGACGGCGCCAAAACAGTCAGCTTCCGCATCCGTACAACCGCACCCGGAGCCGTTCTGCTTCTTCGGAATGGCTGTGATCATGCGGTTCTTGCGCGTGTGACACTGGACGACACTGCCAATGCATGGGAAACCGTTTCCGGTGTACTTGCAGAAGGACTCTCCGGTCGTTATTCCGTCTGTGTGGAGCTGGAAACCGCACCGACATCCGGTCAGGTTGACTTCGACTGGTTTTGCTGTCATCCGTAATTGTTATTGACACATTGATACTGAAATATAAAGGAGAATTTCCATGAAAACCATTCAAAACGCCGCCTCCGAGCGGATTCTGCTTGCTGCTCACCGTGGTGCTGCCGGCGGCAACATCCCGTGCAACACACTCGCCGCTTATGAAATCGCACTCCGTCACGGTGCAGACATCGTTGAAATCGACGTTGCTGTCACTGCCGACAAGCAGCTTTATGTCTTCCATCCCGGCATGGAGCATCCGCATCTGCGCTCTGAAAAGCATCTGCGCGACATGACCGCAGAAGAAGTGGAAAAACTCGTCTTCGTCAACCAGGACGGTACGAAAACCGTACATCCCGTCAGCCGTCTCGATGATGTCCTCGATCTGATCAAAGGACGCGCATATGTCAACGTCGACAAATTCTGGGACGATATCCCGGGTATCACCGACTGTATCCGCCGTCACGGCATGCAGGATGAGGTGATTGTCAAGACAGGTGCAGACCCCAAGTGGTTTGATCTGGTCGAGCAGTACGCGCCGGAGCTGCCGTACATGCCGGTCATCAGCGAAACCGACAACTGTACCGAAGATCTTCTGAAGCGCAAGATCAACTTCATCGGTGCCGAAGTGCTGTTCAAGACCGAAGAATCGCAGGTTGCATCCCCCGAATACATCGATGCAATGCACAAAAAGGGTCTGCTTCTATGGGCAAATGCAATCGTTTATGATTACCATGCGGTGCTGACTGCAGGTCATACCGACGATTCCTCTCTGACGGGCGATCCGTACTCCGGCTGGGGTTGGCTCGTCGACCGTGGCTATGACATCATCCAGACCGACTGGACGCTGGCCGCAAAGCTGTATCTGGACGAGATCGGCAAGAGAATCAAATAATTGCACGTAAATGACAGCGCATTTCTGACAGAAAAGCAGGAATGCGCTGATTTTCTGCGTATTTTGTTGTAAATGATTGATTGTGGGAGGTGCTGTCCATGACAGAATTGACAGAACAACAAATCCGTGCCATTTATATCGATAACGGATTCCCCGATGATAACCCGACTCTGACCAATGTGGGATTCCGCAATCGGGTCTATATCGGTGAGCATGCGGTTCTCAAACTTTACCCCGAGGATAACCGCCGCGGCTATCAGAAGGAACGCTGGTTTTACGAAACTGCAAACCTTGACGGTATTCCGAAGCTATATGCAGCAGGGGAGAACTGGATTCTGATGGAGCGTATTCACGGTGTCGGCTTATTCCGACTGTGGCGTGATCTTTCTGCCCAAGCACGGGAGGGTATCATCCGACAGATCGCGGCGATCACGCTTGCTGTCAGCGGTATGGATCTTGCGGGATCAGAGGAATTTCTGCCACGCTACAGCGATTACCGCGCGCGCGTTTTGTATCGTATCGATGCGCTGGCACAGAAGCTGCGTGAAATTGGCGGTATCAGGGAAGAATTGCTTTCCCGAGTGCTTTCTTATGTACAGACACACGCGCATGTTCTCGACGGTGTGCAGTCGGTTCTGATCCACTATGACCTGCATTTTGACAATTTTCTTGTCACGGAAGATGGCAAGGTGGTTCTGATCGACTTTGAAATGTTGGAAGCTGCACCGATGGATATGGTTCTTGACATCTGGCAGCGGATGCTGATTCATCCGTTTACCTACGCAAACGAAGACGATCATCCGCTGACACATCCGGGGGACTACACCGAGCTGCTTGTATGGATGCAGAAATACGCTCCCGCTCTGTTTTCCCATCCTGAAGTACGCCGCCGCGTCAATCTTTATGCCATCCGCTATGAGCTTGACCTGTTGTGCGATTTCCCGATGGCAGCATGGCCGATGGAACGACTGGAGCGCTATCTTTCAGAGGATCTTTGGTAATATTAAAATCCATATAACAATAAAACGCAGAATGATCTCGATTTATAATCGGACTTTAATTTCTGCGTTTTCTTCATATATTCGCCGTGCCACACATACATTGACCGTGAAATTGAACCGGCACAGAGTGTCACCCTGTCATTTGCCGGTATTTGGGGGATATGTATGGATGCTATCAAAGAACGCGTACTGACGCTTGGTGCTTATATCCGCGACACACATGCGACGGTCAGAGAAACCGCAGGACGGTTCGGGATCTCGAAATCAACCGTGCACAAGGATATGACGCAAAAGCTGTTCCATTATGATACCGCTATGTACGCAGCTGTACGGACGGTACTGGAGGAAAACAAAGCGGAACGTCATCTGCGCGGCGGGGAAGCAACCAAACAGAAATACCTGAACAAGAAAAATTCAGAGCAACAGATGTATACGCGGTGAATACACCCTTAACGTAAAAATTTTTTCTCGCAAGAGAATCTGACAGAATTTTTTTGCCGTTGGGTGTATAATAGATGCAGCGATAACGCAGGAGGAGAACCAATGAACGAGGTCGTGATCTGGGGTGAGGTCCTGTTCTGTATAGATTTCTGCATGGATTTCTGTGCGCTGTATTTTACATCAAAATTACTGCACTTGAACACAAAGGTTCTCCGACTCTGTATCGGAGCGGTCATCTGCGCATCAACCGGTGTCTTATGCGTAACAATCGCAAACAGAATCCTGCGTACGACGGTATCGGTTGTATCAATCATCATCGCCGTTTGTTTGCTGTTGATGAACGAACACAGACAGTTTCGCAGTTATCCTGCCGCAGTTTTTCTGTTTTTCTTCCTTGAAGCCGCAGCGGGCGGTATGATGACGGTACTGTTTTATGTCCTCAACCGCAGTTTTTCCGACCTCGGTGTGCATTTGCCGTATGATAATCTACGGCTCCGTATGTTCTTTCTTGCTGCCGCGGTACTGTTTTTTCTGCTCGGTATTTTGTCCCGTATGCTCTCGGATGCCGATATCAGAAAGCTGGTACAGCGTGGTGGAACTGCGCGTATCGAATTTGACGGCAGGGAAGTTGTGCTTCCGTGTCTGTTTGACAGCGGGAATCTCGTTCGTGAACCGATTTCAGGAAAACCCGTTGTCATTGTGCCGGAATTCTCACTTGATGCTCTTGGTATGGATGCGGACGCGCTTGCATGCGGTACCGTCACAGGCAGTCGACTGATTTCCATCAAAACACTGGATGCAGAATCTCTGCACTGGGGAATCCGCCCCAAAACGATGGATCTGCGCGCGGACGATATCGAAATCCGCGATGCAGAGGTTTATCTCGTGTTTTCCGGGCAAATCACACAAGCAATTGTACCAACCGCACTCCTGCAGCATCGCATCAATACAGGAAGCACTGATTTTTCTTCTGAAAGAAAGGATGTATCAGCGTGAATATGAGCAAAATCACGGAATCCAAATCGTTTTTCAGCACCCTCATACAAAAATTACGCTTTCCGACGGAACAGGTTTTGATGTATATCAACGGTGCGGATACGCTTCCGACGCCGCTGACAGCTGAGGAAGAAAGCGAATTATTAAACAGATTTTATCATTGCGACGAATCCGAAAAGACATTTGTAAGGAATATGCTGATTGAGCGCAATCTGCGTCTTGTCGTTTTCATATCCAAGAAATTTGAAAACACAGGAATCGGGTTGGAGGATTTGATTTCCATCGGTACAATCGGTCTGATCAAAGCAATCAACACATTCCGTGCAGATAAAAACATCAAGCTCGCGACATATGCGTCCCGTTGTATCGAAAACGAAATTCTGATGTAT
>JAZTZC010000218.1:0-15624 GCA_045637265.1 Eubacteriales bacterium
TCTGACAAAACGGAGATCACCGTCGGGATTTCTCTTTTGATAACAGAATAGGCTTCTGCGCTTTGATATGGATACCGTCATCCTCCCGTGCCAATGGTCGAGTATTTATCCGAGCACGAGTCGATGAAAAAAAGAAAAACGAGAGAATGAAATTCTCTCGTTTCTTTTTGGTGACCCGTAGCAGAATCGAACTGCTGTTACCGCCGTGAAAGGGCGGTGTCTTGACCGCTTGACCAACGGGCCGAATCATAAGACAGATTCCGTTGTTTTCGACGTCTGCCTTATGCTGGTAGGGGAAGTTGGACTTGAACCCACGACCTATCGGGTATGAACCGATTGCTCTAGCCAGCTGAGCTATTCCGCCGGAACAACTTGTGATTACTTTAATAGTATATCATATATTCTTGCGTTTGTCAATAACTTTTTCAAAAAAATTTCAAATTTTCTCGTATTTGCAAAAACATATTGAATTTTCATGGGATATATGATAGAATATTCGTATACACCATTGAAAAGAAGGTTTTCTGAATGTATAAAATTCTGCTAAAAAAAAGTCTGAACCCGACGGTCACCATGATGGACATCGAAGCACCGTTCGTTGCCAGAAAAGCACAGCCGGGTCAGTTTATCATTTTGCGCGTGGACGAGGATGGGGAACGCATCCCGTTGACCGTTGCCGGCTATGACAGAGAAGCCGGCTGGGTACGCATCATTTTCCAGATTGTCGGCGCAACGACCATGGCACTCAACCAAAAGGAAGCGGGCGAGTACATCTGCGACTTTGTCGGTCCGCTCGGTGTTCCGACGCATCTGGACGGTATGAAAAAGGTCTGCATTGTCGGTGGCGGTGTCGGCTGTGCCATCGCACTTCCCATCGCACAGAAGCTGCATGAAATGGGGGCATCCGTAACATCCGTCATCGGATTCCGTTCCAAGGATCTGTTGATTTTAGAGAACGAATTCCGCGCCTGCTCCGATATTCTGCACGTCATGACCGATGACGGTTCCTACGGAGTACAGGGCAATGTGTGTGTTCCGTTAAACGAAATGTTTTCCCGCGGTGAAACCTTTGATGCGGTCATCACCATCGGTCCGCTTGTCATGATGAAATTCGTTGTGGAAGCAACCCGACCGACCGGAATTCCGTGCATCGTCTCCATGAATCCGATCATGATCGACGGTACGGGCATGTGCGGCGGATGCCGTCTGACCCTGCGCGATGCCGACGGCAAGCCTGTCACGAAGTTTGCATGTGTCGACGGTCCCGATTTCGACGGTTACGCCGTTGATTTTGACGAGGCGATGTCCCGCGGGGCGATGTACCGCGACTTTGAGCGGCACACCTACGAAAAAACTTGCAATCTGTTCGGGAAAGAGGTGCACTGATATGCCGAATATGTCACCGAAAAAGAATCCCATGCCGACCCAGACTCCCGATGTCCGTGCGCACAATTTCAACGAAGTTGCCCTCGGCTATGACGAAGCGGCAGCCATCGATGAAGCTCTGCGCTGTCTCGGCTGCAAAAATATGCCGTGCGTCGGCGCATGCCCTGTCAACATCCACATTCCGCAGTTTATCGAAAAAATCAAAGAAGGCGACTTTGAGGGTGCCTATCAGATCATTTCCGCGTCTTCCGCACTTCCCGCGGTATGCGGTCGTGTCTGCCCACAGGAGACGCAGTGCGAATCCAAGTGTGTCCGCGGTATCAAAGGGGAACCTGTCGGTATCGGTCGTTTGGAGCGCTTTGTCGCCGACTGGCACAACGCACATTCCGACGCAATCCCTGAAATTCCGCCGCAGAACGGTCATCGGGTCGCCGTTGTCGGTTCGGGTCCTTCCGGTCTGACATGTGCAGGAGACCTTGCGCGTGCAGGCTACGCCGTTACCGTCTTTGAAGCGCTCCATACTGCCGGCGGCGTTCTCGTTTACGGTATTCCCGAATTCCGTCTTCCCAAGTCTATCGTCGCAAAAGAAGTGGACAATCTCAAAAAGATGGGTGTGGAAATTTCCTGCAATATGGTCATCGGCAAAACGCTGACCGTAGACGAACTGTTTGAAATGGGCTATGAAGCCGTCTTTATCGGCTCCGGTGCAGGTCTTCCCAACTTTATGGGCATTCCCGGAGAATCGCTCAAGGGCGTCTATTCCGCAAACGAATTTCTGACACGCTCCAATCTGATGAAAGCATATCTTGATGATCCCACCACGCCGATCATGAAGGGCGGCAGTGTCGCGGTCGTCGGCGGCGGCAATGTCGCGATGGATGCTGCAAGAACCGCACTGCGTCTGGGTGCAGAACATGTCTATATCGTCTACCGCCGTTCGATGGCGGAAATTCCCGCACGACATGAGGAGGTCGAGCATGCCGAAGAAGAAGGCATCGAATTCCTCACACTGAACAACCCCGTCGAGATTCTCGGTTATCACAATCCCGATGACAAGCGCGATCCGAAAAACGGGTTTGTCACAGGAATCAAGTGTGTCCGCTGTGAGCTCGGTGAACCCGATGCACGCGGCAGAAGACGTTCTGTCGAGCTTCCGGGTACGGAGCATGTCATCGATGTCGATTGCGTCATTATGTCCATCGGCACATCGCCCAATCCTCTGATCAAATCGACAACCGCAGGACTGGATGTCAATACCCGCGGCGGCATCATTGTGGAAGAAACCACCGGTGCTACCTCAAGAGACGGTGTTTATGCCGGCGGTGATGCTGTTACCGGCGCCGCAACGGTCATTTCCGCAATGGGTGCAGGAAAAACAGCCGCAAAAGCCATCGATGCCTATCTGAAAACAAAAGCTGATCTATCAATCAATAACAGGAGAAATCACATCATGAAATGCTCTGATATCAACATCCGAGACCCTTATATTGTATGCAAGGACGGTATTTACTATATGTACGGTACACGCGCTGCAAACTTCGGCAACCGAACCGGCGGCTTCGACGTGTATACCTCGACCGACCTTGAAACGTGGAGCGATCCGATCCCCTGCTTTGATTCCGACAAATACGGTATGAACCGTGCTGTCAACTGGGCGCCGGAGGTTCATGAGTACCGCGGCAGCTACTATATGTTTGCTACCTTTACACAGGAGAGCGGTCTGAAGGGAACCTGTGTGCTGAAATCCGACAGTCTGACGGGCCCGTTTGCACCGCATGGTGAGGTGCTCTTGACACCTGCGGAATGGGAGAGCCTTGACGGTACACTTTATGTCAGTCCCGAAGGAACGCCTTACCTTGTCTTCTGCCATGAGCATATGCAGATCATCGACGGCACCATCTGCTATGTCGAGCTGCGTGAGGATCTGTCCGGTGTCGTCGGTGAGCCGACTGTTCTGTTTGCAGCATCCGAATCCGGCTGCTGTGATGCTTACCCGATGGGCGGCTGTGATCATTATGTCACCGACGGTCCGTTTATGTACCGTTCCAAAACCGGTGAGCAGTTTATGATCTGGTCCTCCTTTATCAAGGGAGCATACGTTGAGCTTTCCGTGAAATTTACAGATGGAAAACTCAGTGCCAATTTTGTTCACATGCCGCCGCTTTACACCAAGGATGGCGGACACGGTATGCTTTTCCATACGCCGGACGGCCGCCTGTTCTTTACGTTCCATTCTCCCAATGCATCGGGTCATGAACATCCCTGTTTCCTTGAAATTGAAGACAAGGGCGACAGACTCGAAGCAAAATAACCGCAAATTCACCGCTCCGCTGTATCTTTGTGATATGGCGGAGATTTCTTTTGCACAAACATCGGATTTTGGCGTATTTTATGCGATTTTCGCACACGAGTTCACGGAAAATACTTGTAATTGCACTTGAAAAATGATATAATATATAAGAATATAATTTTTTAATACGGGTTTATCACATGGTCTTTTCATCCACAGTTTTCCTGTTTCTGTTCCTGCCGGCAGTATGGCTTCTGTACTTGCTGATTCCCGGCAGATATATCATCGCGCGCAATGTTCTGCTCGGCGTCGCCAGCCTGCTCTTTTACGCTTACGGTGAGCCGATCTATATCGTCATCATGCTGCTGTCTGTGCTGTTCAACTACTGTGCAGCACGGTCAATCGGTACGGCACGGGAACATGCCGACGAAAAACGACGCCATGCATTGACCGTTTTTTCCGTCATCATCAATCTGGTCATCCTCGGCTTTTTCAAATATGTTCCGTGGCTGTGCTCGCTTCTGCCGTTTGACGTACCGCTTCCCGGACTTTCGCTTCCGGTCGGTATCTCGTTCTATACCTTTCAGGTGCTTTCTTATGTATTGGATGTCTCCCGCGGACAGTGCAGGGTGCAGAAAAACTACTTCAATCTGCTTTTGTATATCTCCTTCTTCCCACAGCTGATCGCAGGTCCGATCGTTGCCTATGATGACATCGAAGCACAGCTCTCCCATCGCACCGTGACGCTTGACAAAACCGCCGACGGTATCCGCCGCTTCGTGCTGGGTCTGTCCAAAAAACTGCTGATCTCCAACACCGCCGCGCTGATCGCCGATGCCGCATTTGCCGCTTCCGCGCCGTCCGCAGCACTCGCGTGGGCAGGCGCACTCTGCTACTCGATCCAGATTTATTTCGACTTCTCGGGTTATTCCGATATGGCAATCGGTCTTGCGTCGATGTTCGGCTTTTCTATCCTCGAAAACTTCAACTATCCTTATTCTGCTGTCACCATCCGTGACTTCTGGAAGAGATGGCATATTTCTCTGACAAACTGGTTCCGTACATACGTCTATATTCCGCTCGGTGGCAACCGTGTTTCGGGAACCAGAACAATCTTTAACCGTATTTTCGTATTCTTCCTGACAGGCATTTGGCACGGTGCGAACTTTACATACATCCTCTGGGGTCTGTGGCATGGCGGACTGATGATGCTGGAACGCGTCTGTCGTTTTGACCAGCTGGAGAAAAAGCGCGCATGGCAGATTCCCCTGCGCATCTATACATTATTGGCTGTCGTACTCGGCTTTGTCATGTTCCGCGCACCGTCGGTCGGAGAAGGCTTCTCTTTCATCGGCAGAATGTTCTCCTTTGACGGAAATGCATCCGACGTACTGCACTATTTTAGCCCGTATACCTTGGTTATGCTGGGATTCGGCGTTCTGTTTTCAGCACCGATTCTGCCCGCAGTCCGCACACGGCTCGTTTCCTGCGGCAGAGAATCCCTTTGGAACGGCATCGTATCCGTGCTCTGCATCCCGCTGTTTTTGCTGTGCGTCATGACGCTGGCTTCTTCCGCGTTCAACCCGTTTATTTACTACATCTTCTGAGGAGCGTGTCGATATGAAATTCAACTGCAAAACCATCGGCACACTGTTCTTCTGTATTCTGTTCTTCTGTCTGTGTGCATTCTTTTCGCTCGGCATGCTGATTCCCGGCGCATCCTCTGCCGTAGAAGGTGCTGAAATGCCCGCGCTGATCACCGACGGACGCATCTCCGACGGTTTCGGCGATGATTTTGAGACGTGGTTTTCCAAGCGTTTTGCGTTCCGCGGCACCGTGGTCGACCTGTTTTCCTCGCTCAAGGAGACCGTCTTCAAAACAGGCAACGATCAGGTCATTGTCGGCGAGAATGGATTTCTTTACTTTCAGGACACACTGGATTCGTTTCTGAAAGAGAATCCTCTGACGGATGACGAAATCCAATCGATCGGTACAGCACTTTCCAATCTGTCCGCATACGCCGAAGAACACGGCGCACGTCTGCTATTTGTCTGTGCGCCGAACAAAAACACCGTTTATCCCGAATATATGCCCGCACGTTACCGTATCTCCCCATCCAATGCTATGTCGGATCTTGATCGTCTGCACGCGTACCTCGATGCCGAAACGACGGTCGATTTTCTTGATCTGCGCCCCATACTGACCGCCGCAAAAGAGGAGCACCTGCTTTATCACAAGCGCGACTCCCACTGGAACGGCTATGGCGCACATATCGCGTATGAGGCGATTATGGCACATCTCGGTCTGCCGATGCCTGACTTTTCGGTTTTACTGCGCACCGATATCACGACGCATGAAGGTGACCTCGATCGCCTTCTGTATCCGGGAACGGTCAAATATGACGACAACACGGTATACAATTATGACGGACAGTACATTTACACCTCGGCATTTTCCACCGAAATGGATATGACCATTACCACACGAAGCGCAGGTACAGCAGGAAAGCTTCTTTGCTTCCGCGATTCCTTTTCTTCTGCTCTGATCGGCGATTTTGCCGTTTCCTTTTCGCAGATGCAGATGGAACGCGCCATTCCTTATCGGCTGGAGCTTCTCGAAAGTTTCAAAGCAGATGTGGTCATTGTTGAAATCGTGGAACGCAATCTGCGCTCACTCATCGGATGTGACGGACGGATCACCGATGATGTCCCTGTATCGCCGTCCGACAAATAATGCTTCAAACGGAGGAATGATGATGCGGAAACTGAATATGCAAAATATGATATGTCTGCTCTGTGTGATCCTCCTTGTACTTTCTTCCTGCTCCGGCGGACGCATGGACGGAACCTACTATGCGGAAAACCGCACATTTGCCGGATATAATCTGGCAGAAGCGCTCGGTATTTCGTTTGACAACACCCTGATTGATCTGACAGAGCCGGAGAGCAATGCAGGTCCCACAGTTACCGTCCCCGGCGATACCTATCCCAATGAAAGCCGCGCACCGACAGAATTTACCATGCGCGTCTATCACAAACTGGAGCTTTTTGCCAAGATCGGGGATACGGTATCCTGTGACACGCTTGCCGACGGTACGCTGGTCCGGCTTGCGGAAATCGAAAACAGCATCTGGGCAGAAGTGTCCTCCATGGAAGGCAAGCTGCTCGGATACGCCAAAGACGGCTTCCAGCGCGCAATCGATCCCGATTCCGCAGTTTATGCAGAACTGCCAATCGAATACGGCATGGCAAAAACCAACGACGATACCTATGTTCATGCCTATTCCCATCTGGTCGATATTCGCAAATATCTGCGTGTATACGAATCCACCAATTCCGCTGATTGGCAGTATATCGACTTATCCGATTACGATGTCATCGTTTCCATGCAGTTGTCCACCAATGAAACCACCATCAAGGAGCCGTTTTATAACCGCAATCTGTGTCTGGTACAGTACGATCTGCTGCCGAAGATGCGCGAAGCGATTGATCTTCTGCGCCGAGACGGATACACGATGGTCATCTACGATGCCTACCGTCCAACCAGCGTTCAGCAGAGATGGTTTGATGTGGTACGCCAGCATAAGTGGGTTGCCGATCCTTCCCGCGGTATGGGCGGCGTTCATGACCGCGGCACCGCACTGGATATTTCGATCATCGACAAATCCGGCAAGCCGGTCGAAATGCCGACACCGATGCATACCTTTACCGAAGCTGCATCACGTCTGAGCACCACGATGACCGATACCGCACGCAAAAATATGAATTATCTCAAGGAAGTCATGGTCTCCTGCGGATTTGATATCATCAATTCCGAATGGTGGCACTTCCAGGATGTCAATACCGTTTATTACCTTCCGACCGACCATCCGATCGATGAAATTCCGCTGGTGGTCACGGAAGCGGCAAAATACTGAGGGGAGGTCACGATATGAACGCACAGATACCCTCCGGCAGTGCAAACAGCTCGATGATCTACGATCCTGTTCCGCGTTTTGCCGATCAGCTTACCCTGGATGCGCCCAAACCGACCAAAACATCCCCAGCCATTCTCTCATACATCATTCGTACCCATGAAACCACGCCGGACGGACAGCCGCTCGATACGCTGTATTTCTACATCGGCCGTGATCGTTCTGTTTCTCTTCGGTCGTTTACAATCTCCTACCGCATTTCCGCATTGCCGGTCATGGTCGATGATCCGGCGAATCCGTTTTATACCTATGAATACAACGACGCTGACATCGATGACCATGAATTTCTGCTGTGCAGCTTTACGCTTCCGCATGAAATCGCGGAGCACTTCCCGGGCTGTTCCGCATATGTCAGCAACATTTGGCTTTCCGGTCACGATGATCCGATCACATTTGTCCCGGGGGATTTCGTCTATTCTGCAGAGGATGCGGAAAAGGTGCAGAAGGCAATGAATGATGCCTACGGAGAAGAATCCATCACCGCCGCACCGCAGCAGCAGCCTTCCAACGGCACACAGCACCGTTTTGACCGTGATGCCGATGCATTTCAGGACACACTGGAAATCGCCCGCCTTGCACAGGAAAAACAGCGTAAAAAAAGCTATATCGGCGTACATCTCATCGGATATGCACTGCTTGCCGCCGGAGTCGTCTCGCTGATTTCTGTCGGCATACACTATCTCTCCTTCCAGCGCGCCATGCTCGGAGCCGCAGTTTATATCGACGCAGGACAGCCGCTCCAGGCAGAAGCTTATGTCGATGAAGAAATCGGCAGCAACATTTTCCTCAATTCCCAGAAAAGCGCGTTGAACCGCACTGTATTGCAGCTTTGTACAGAGGGGCGCTACAACGAGGCTTACCGCATCACCGCGGAAACACCGTTTGCCTCCATTCAACAGCGCATCTGCCGTGAAGCTTCGGAAAAGGCACTGGAGCAGGGAGACTGGGAAACGGCTTATTTGTATGCCATCGGTGCTCCGACACCGTTTGACGGCGAAATCACCGACGCGGCAGCTGCAATTCTTTTGGATCCGTACACCGCTTCGTTTGATGAAAATGCATTTCTGATTGCACAGAAAACCACCGATACCGCATCCCGCGATCAGCTTCTTGCGTCCGTCGTACAGTATGCGTGCAGCGAAAACAAGTATCATGTCGCCATGCGCGCCGCACAAAACATCGCAGATCCCGAAACATCTGCCCAAACCGTTGCGGACGTATTCGGCATTGCGACGCAGTATTATATCAGCAAAAACCGATTCGATGATGCCGCAGTCTTCATTGCGTCCTACCGCACAGACAGCAGTACCATCGATGCCGATATCGAGCAGGCACTGATCGACCATTTTTCCGAATCCCATGATGCAGACAGCGCCTTCTTCCTTGCAAAGCAGTTCGGTATTGACGCATCCCACATTCCGATTACCGCAGAGGATGAAGCAATCCGCTCCGACCTTGAAAATCTGTACCCGCTTCTGACCACATCCCAAAAGCAGGCATATCACGCCAATTATGTCACCTGCGGCGGTCTGCTTCTGACACGTTCGGATGCCGGTACGGTTACCCTCGGTCTTCAGCCGTCTGCCATGACACCGACGGATGCCAAAGCCACAACCGTATCTGCTGTCCAAAAGCGGCTTAACACCTATCTGACCAAGAAACCAGCCGTCACCGCCATGGCATCCACGCATCTTCTGACCGCGTTTGTCTACAAAGACGGCACTGTCACCGTCATACCCAACCGTATTTTAGGCAATACCGCAGTCGCATCAACCGGTGAAGAAGAAGCCATCAAAACAGCAGCCGCAGCTCTGAAAAACATCATTGCGGTCGAAGCCGGTGCATCGCATTTTGTTTTCCTGCATGCCGATGGAACGGTTACCTGTCTTGGTGACAATACGTACAAGCAATGTGATACCGGGACATCGGAATGGAAAAACATCGCCGCCATCGCCGCAGGAAATGCCTTCACCGTCGGACTGCGTACAGACGGAACCGTCGTTGCATGCGGCTCCGACAGCGCAGGACAGTGTCAGGTCGATGATCTGCACAATGTCGTTGATGTTGAAGCCTGCGACAGAACGACCGTCGTTCTGTTTTCGGACGGCTCGGTCGGTATCCGCGGAGAACGCTCCACGGGACTTTCCGATGTACTCCAGCTGGAAAACGTCAGCCGTATCCGCGCAGGAAGCTCTGCTATTATTACAGAACACCGCGACGGCACGTATACACTCTGCGGCGGATGTGCGGAGACCGGCAATTTCGGTTCTGTCGCTTCCTGGAAAAACCTGCGCGATTATGATATCGGTGAAGTCTGTGCTGCCGCAATCGACGAAAACGGCACGCTGCGCACAACCGGCAGCAACCGCACAAAATAACAATCAAGTCAAGGGGATCATCACCTACCAATATGAACAATCCATCCAACGAAAACACAAAGCCGCTGTCGGATACAGAACAGTCCTCTGCTGTGCCTGCCGAGGAAATTGCCGAAGCCGATCAGCCGCTGATTCAATTTCTCGAAAACACCGAACCGAACAAAGAGCCGTCCGAGGATCCGTTCTTTGCGCCGCTCCCCGAGCTCCCCGAAAATGTGGATGACGAGGAAGATGCGGAGGTACACGAAGCATCCGAGAGCATCAAGGAAGATTCCGACCGCTCCGATGACAATCCCATCTCGTCCGATGCGGCTGACGATGAGACAACGGAACCGACTGCCGACAGTACCGACGACACATCCGATAACCATTCCGAACCGCCGTCCGACAACTCCTCAAACCGTAAAAAGATCGGCAAACGCCTCGGTATCATCACCGGCAGTATACTCGGTCTTGTTCTTGCGGTATTCGGCATTCTTTGTGCGATTCTGTTCCGATTCAGCGGACCTGTCACCGTCGATCTTGACGAAACAGTCTCGCTCGGCGCGCTGGAAACCAACCCTGTTCTTTCTTATCTGACGACGGCCGAACCAAGTCCCGCCGCCATCGATACGTCAGCCATCGGAGAAAAGGAAATTCAGCTGACCTTCTTCGGTTTTCTGCCGAGAACAGTGCCCGTTTCCGTCCGCGATCTGACACTGCCCCAGGTGACCGCCTACCGTATGACCGTCGGTATCGATTCTGTACCGAATCCTGACGACTGTGTTCTTCTGTGTGAGGACAAAACGACGGTAACACATACTTTTGCAGAACCGCCGAACACGTCTGTCCCCGGGGATGCCGTATGGCTTCTGCTTTCTACGGATGCCGGCGGAAATACCGTACAGACCGAAGTGACAGCCTCTGTCCTTGCCGATGGCTGTACACAGAACATTGAATTCGGCACAGACAAGGACACCATCTCCGAAATGCTGTCCAATGCATACCCTGCGTATCCGACCCTTCATCTTGAGGAGATCGACGAAAGTGTATGCGGCACCTACCGTGTGATCGCACAGACCGAAACGGAACGCGCGATTCTGTCGCTGGTTCTTTCCGATACCACAGCACCGACCGGTCGGACGCACAACTTCAATCTGCTGTCTGGAACCACGCTGAACCCCGAGGACTTTGTTACAGGCATCAAAGATGCATCCGAGGTCACACTGTCCTATCAGGCATCACCCGATTATGACAGTCTCGCACCGCAGACCATCGTTGTAACCGCAGAAGATACCCACGGCAATGCGGCGGACTTTTCCGCATCCCTGCAGATCTGGAACATTTCGAGTACCCTGACCGCAGAATGCGGCACAACACTCGATGCACTGCGTGACACGCTGTTTACCGAAATGCGCGCCGCAGGAGCCGATCTTCCCACGTTTGACCGCTCGTTTGATCCTTCCAAGCTCGCACCGGGTACATACGACGTCCGTCTGCACGGCAAATACAGTACCCCGACCGTTACGCTGACGATGGTCGATACCACACCGCCAAAGATCACCGCAGCGCCGATTACGGCTTACGTCGGCCATACGCTGACTCCCGATAAATTCGTCACCGAGATTATCGATGCGACCGAAGTGAAGCTTTCCTTCAAAGAAACGCCGGATACTTCCAAAGCGGGAACCGTCTCTGTTACCGTCATTGCAGAGGATGCAGGCGGAAACAAGACAGAAGCCTCCGCATCCGCGACGATCATCGCCGATACCGCACCTCCCGCAATTTACGGTGTCAAAACCATTTACGCCCAGCAGAACGGAACGGTTTCCTATCGCTCCGGCGTATCGGCGTATGACAATGCAGACGGCAATGTCAACGTCAAGATCGATGCCTCCCGCGTGGATGTGACCAAAATTGGCAAATACACCGTCATTTATACGGCGACCGACAAGGCAGGCAATACGGCAACGCAGAGTGCGACCGTCTATGTCACAGGCGCCAATCAGGCATCCGTCAACCTGTATGCCGATGAAATTCTTGCCGCAATCACAACGCCCGGCATGACTGACCGACAAAAGGCATCCGCAATTTATACCTGGTGCGTCGGTCATCTGCGTTATTCTACCGCCACCGCCCATCTGATGGATAAATTCATCGAAGCGGCATATTCCGGCTTCACAACGCACATCGGCAACTGCTATACCTACTATGCCGTCGCATCCGCGCTGCTTACCCGTGCAGGGATTGAGAACATGGAAATCCAGCGCGACAATCCGTATGCACCGCATTACTGGAATCTCGTCAAGATCGATGGAAACTGGTATCATCTGGATACCTGTCCCAAGTGGAAGAGCCATCCGATCAAGACCTTCCTGCTCACCGACTGGCAGGTAAAGCAATATTCGCTGTATGAACTCGAAGGTTATTACAGCTTCGATGCGTCCCTCTATCCCGCAACCCCGTAACAGATATTCTACAGGAGAACATTCATGAAAAAAACACTTTCACTGCTTTTGCTCGCCGCACTGACCGCATCCATGCTGTCCTGCGGCAATGACAGCGCCACATCCGACACGACCGACAGCGTTTCCGGCATCCCCGATACAGCCGTCACCGAAGCCGCTGTAACCGACGGTGAAACTGCCGCTGTGACGGAAGCCCAGACCGAAGCGCCCGCACAGAACGCGCCTGCCGTCGATGGGTACACCTGTGTCTTTGACAACGGCATTTCCGTCAAGCTCGGCAGCCCCGCCGCAGATGCCCTTGCCGCACTCGGTGACTACAGCGACATGATGGAAGCACCCAGCTGTGTTCACGAGGGCTTTGATCGCGTCTACACCTATGCGGGTCTCTACACCGTGCTGACCTCACCCGATGCGTCCGGCGCGGAATACATCGCGGAGATTTCGCTTCTTTCCGACCTCGTTGCGCTTGATGTGAACGGCACCTATCTGATGATCGGCTCGGCAGAGAGCGACATCAAGGCAGCCTTCGGCGATCCTGCCGAGGATGCGTTCGGCGTGCAGAAGTACAATATCGACGGCGCAAATCTCACCGTTACCGTTGACGGCGGTGTGGTATCGGGATTTGTGATGACGTATCCGACAAACTGATTCAAAACTGCAAAAAGATAAGCCGCTGCGTTGAGGTATCGGATACGAAAAGAATGTAATACCATCAAAAGGAGGAGCCGCAGGTTTTTCGACTTGCAGCTCCTCCTGAATTTGTTTATTCTCTTGTCAGTACATAGTATTGTATTTTTCCTGCGAAAGAATAATCTCCTGATTTCCATTCAAGAATCAAGAATTCTTTTCCCCCGTGTTCAACGATTTCATATGCACAAGCTGTTTTACTGTATTTGTTGAGTTCAAGTCCCTTTGTCCAGTTGACCATGCTTTCACGGCTCTTGGTGACGGTTATCAAGCGACCGTCTGAAAGGAATTCAACGCGCCGAAGAAACAACTCTCCGCCTTTCCATGTTTTTCTTGTCGGGTCAAAATCATTACGATCTCGGATAAAGTCAAATGCATTCCAAACGCCGATAACATTTGCATCAACGACAAAAGGATGGTCGATGTTGTCGCAAAGCTGGATTTCTTCCTTGGATGCAATATGACTGCTGTCGGTTTGTTCGTATACCCAAAGCTCGGTTGCATCATTTTCGTGCATCTTTATTTCAATGAACATCAGCTTTCGTCCTTGGTCGGTTATGATGGTATATGGATGTTCTATCAGCTCTTCACGATCACCGGTAAGCGTATACAGTTTTCCTTTTGTCCATTTTGGAATGACCCAATAAGGCTGACCACCGTCAACGAAATACAACTTCTGCAGCCATACTGAATGTCCGCATTTCGGTTTTCCATAAACAAAATGCTCGCGCGTCGGGACAATGTCCAAAAACTCCCATGTTCCGCAGGATTCGGGATCGTCAACAAACGGGAATTCTGCATCCTTGGCATAAAGCTTTTGTTCCTTGTGTGTACAAACCGGAAGCTTTAATTCTACCGTTCCATCTTCATGATAAATTTCAAAATATGCACCACAGGCTTCAAAATTGGAATCATCAAGGTGTTTTATCATTGCCTTATAGGCATCATCGATCTCATCGGATTTGCAAATTAAAGATGCAACATTCGCTCCAAGGGAGATTGTCTTTTCTGCATATTCGCAGGATATCGGAAGTTTCCCAATAATCTCTATACAAGCGGCAAGATCAAAGTCGGTTTCTCTGTATTCTGTTTCGTAATTGATCATGATTTTTCTTTTGCCAAGAATCGTTATGGGCAGATTGCTTTTGATTTTTTCAATATCATCAAAAGCATCGGTTTTGGATAAATAATTTTTTCTGATGTAAGCAACGCGCACTTCGTCGGTTGCTCTGACAATAATGTTAAACATTCTCGACTCTCCTTCTGTCAGATTGTTTTTGATGGATTCAATTTTCCTTAACTGTGTTTGTGTGGTTTCAATGAATGTTTGCAGCTCGGCAAGCTTCGCATTTAACGCAGATGTGATTTTCGCGTTATCATTTGTTGTCAGCTGCACACGTATCTCATCCAAAGAAAACCCAAGTTCCTTTAAGGCAATAATACGATAGCAAACCTCAAGCTTTGATGCGGAGTAATAACGGTATCCCGTAAATTTATCAATCTCATCAGGGGTAAGCAGTCCTTCTGCATCGTAATATCGCAAAGTCTTTACCGAGATATTGCACAGCTTAGATAATTCACCGATCTTATACATAGCGTTTTCCTTTCATTGAGATTTGCGGGACAGAAACAACACTGTTTCTGCCTTGCAAGCAAAGTATATCATTACAGTCAAGGGGAGAGTCAATAGGTTTTTGAAAATTATTTGATAACCTGATTATATCATAAAATGTATTTATTGACAAGAAAAATGTGTGTGTTCGTATTCAACTTCCGATTTGAGAGGCACATCAGTACATGCACTTGCAGATATACGAAAAGCCGCCCTTTTGTGAAAGGACGGCTTTTGAAATATCTTAACTGACAACTGGCATCCGATCTTACAACCGAAGTGTCCAATCTTAAGACTGAACGGAATAGTTCGGAGCTTCCTTGGTGATGCTGATGTCGTGCGGGTGGGATTCACGAAGACCTGCACCGGTGATGCGGATGAACTGACCGTTCTTCTGCAGATCGGAGATCGTTGCGCATCCGCAATAGCCGAGACCTGCGCGGATACCGCCGAGCATCTGGTAGATGGTATCAGAGACGGGACCCTTGAACGGAACACGACCTTCAACACCTTCGGGAACGAGCTTCTTGTTGCCTTCCTGGAAGTATCTGTCCTTGGAGCCCTTTTCCATTGCTGCGAGAGAGCCCATGCCGCGGTAAACCTTGAAGGAACGGCCCTGATAGATTTCGGTGTCGCCGGGAGCTTCTTCACAGCCTGCGAACAGGGAGCCCATCATGAGGACGTCTGCGCCTGCAGCGAGTGCCTTGACCATATCGCCGGAGTACTTGATACCGCCGTCGGAGATGACCGGAACGCCGTACTTCTGTGCAACACATGCAACGTCATAAACTGCGGTGATCTGGGGAACACCGATACCTGCGACAACGCGGGTGGTACAGATGGAGCCGGGG
>JAZTZC010000219.1:0-14919 GCA_045637265.1 Eubacteriales bacterium
ATATTCGTAAGCAGCATTATATTTCATAATATTATAACATATTAAAACATGCAAAACTATATAAATTTCAGCAATAAATATATTTATTTCACCAAAAAGCCGACTGTAAGCATTTTTACAGTCGGCAATCATGATAGCTACAGTTACTTTGAGGAAACGAAAAAACATCGAAGCTCTAAATGGAGAGAGCCAATGGCACGCACGGCGGTCAGTCTATATTAATTTCTTTGTTTCCGATACAAACCATCTTCAAACATCCTCCCTTATCAATCTCTTAATCTTATCCCAAAAACTCTCCTTCGACGTCTTACTAAAATGCACATGAACCACATAAGTGGTATTTCAAATCACTTTACGAAAACAAGGTTGTCTGTTATCATTCTGACTAATATTCTGCTCCATTTACAAACCTCCAAAATTTCATAATCCAACAGAGGATATGCCCGGTATCATTGACCGTTCCATATCCCTTGTTTTCATTCTCTCTATTCATTGCGCCCTCTGCTGTTCTCTCATCTCCCACAAATGCCGCATATAAACCTGCATCAAATTCCCCTCTCGGTCTTCCTGTAGTTATTGAGGACTTTTTCATCAATATAAATTTCCAATATTTTGGTGCAAACAACGCTTTAACAACGTATATATAACAAAAACATAATTGGAGGTATTTCAGATGATTATATCCATCGATCACGGCAACAAACAAATCAAAACACTCAACCGCACGTTTACATCGGGACTGTACGAAAGTGAGAGTAAACCTGCTTTTGGCGAAGATGTATTGTACTACAACGGCAAGTATTACGTACTTTCCGAGGAGCGCATCCCGTATATGCGTGACAAGACCAAGGACAACCGTTTTTTTATCCTCACGCTGTTTGCCATCGCCTATGAAATAGAAGCTGCCGGAAAGTATTCGGATAGCGGAACTCAGGATATCAAGCTGAATGTCGGACTGCCGCCGTCTCACTATTCCGGGCTTTATGAAAAGTATGAGGATTATTTCAGAGGTCCGCATCGACCGATTTCCTTTACATTCCGAGAGAAACCGTATTCTATCTTCATCTCTGAAGTAAACTCATACCCACAGGCATATGCAGCAGCCATGACCGTATACGGCATGATCCGCGATTTACCGCGAGCATTTGTGGTTGACATCGGCGGATTCACAGCTGATTATCTGCTTCTCAAAAAAGGCAATGCTGATCTGTCTGTATGTGATTCACTGGAACACGGTGTTATTCTACTGTACAACGCAATTAAATCCAAGGTAAACTCTGATTTTGATATGCTCATTGATGAATCGGATATTGATTCCATAATCCAAGAGGAGAAACATAGCTTCCCAAGTGAGATTGTCTATCTGGTTGACAGAATGGCAGTATCCTTTGTCGATCAGCTCTTTGGAAAACTCAGAGAGCGTCTGATTGATCTGCGTGTTGGCAAGACCATCTTTGGCGGCGGATCGATTCTTCTTCGGAAATATATTGAATCCTCCAGGAAAGTATCCGGATGCATCATCATCAATGACATCGCCGCCAATGAGAAAGGATATGATCTGTTGTACCGTGCGGATCATCGGAAATAAGCATGGATAAGAAAACAGATTACCGCTTCAACATTTACCTTAATCCAAATGATCCCATGCATATGAGCGCAATCAACGCACTGAATGCACAGGGACGTCACAAGGCTCAGTTTATTGTCAACGCCATTGTCCACTACATCATGGATGACAATACAAAAACCAAAGCCATTCTGCCGGATACCGATGAAATCCGTTCCATATGTCGGGAGATCATCCGGGATATGATGCCGGATGCAGTACAATCTTCACTTCCATTGATTCAGGAAGATGAAAGAATGACTGACCAATCTATCCCGGAGTTCGACTTCGGCTCCATTGCGGAAACATTAAATGGTTTTAGAAAAAAATAATTGTCCAAAGAGATCATCTGATTTTTGACGAATATCAGATGATCTCTTTATATTATGCAATTTTCTCTCGTATTTTGCGGATTTTTGTTTTATGATAGTCAAAAATAGACACCATCATCTGACAGAATAATCGGTAAACATAGTGTATACACGTGCAATTAAATTGCTTTGTGACATCGTTGAGGAGTAAATGATATGGATTTCGAAAAATTATTAAGTGCAGCTGCTGAAGGTGACAGGAATGCTTTGGAAACGCTGTACAAAATGTATCAGCCGCTTATAATAAAAAAGTCTATGTTGAGATATGAGTTTGATGATGACCTTCATCAAGAACAGATGATATGTTTTTGGAAATGCATCAAAACATTTTATAAAAATGTTTTGAAAAAGTGTTACGATTATGAAGAAGATAAGGAACGTATATAAATGAAGCGGGTAATACACTATAACAACTGAATAGCTGCATCACAGCATTGATACGGGTACTGCAGATAGTATGCCACGACCGGAATTTTCCGCGAGCGTACCTGCAGGTGAAATACGGGCATAGCCCGGATCCGCAGGGCGTAATACACCATATACGCGGTCGAAAACCGAGCGCAGGAACTGGGCTGTGATGTCTGTGTAAATATTTCCGAATGAGAGCCGATCGTAATCAAATATTATTTCAGAAACCTGTATGGAAATTTGACTTTCAATCATGTGAACAAAATGCGGAATATCCGATCAATCAAGATATCGCTTACCCGTATAACATTATTCTTTTCAGGTCAATAATTTTACAAATCACAGTTGGAGGTATACAATGGAAAATGAGACCACCCATATCACGATTCAAGATACGACCTACAATATTTCACGTGAATTCCTGAATAAATATGAAATCGAACACGTTATTGAAACACTCGTAAAGCAAAAAATGTCAACATTTATCCACTTTACAGAACCTGATTCTTGTGATATAATGAATCATGAGTAAATGGTTCTCATTGGAGGAGAACTATCATGAGAAAATACGATAACTATACCGCTTTCATATATATGAGACTGTCCAAAGATGACAAGCTCATTGAATCGGAAAGTATTACAAATCAAAGGGAGTTGATTCATAGCTTCTGTTTGCAGAATAAAATCAGAGTCATTGGAGAATTTTTTGACGATGGCCGCACAGGCATCAATTTTGATCGCCCCGGGTTTGCGGAGATGATCGCATCTCTTGATAGAATGGAACCTGATCTTGTTATCACAAAGGACTTATCTCGTCTCGGAAGAGATATGACAGAATCGAGCTATTATGCAGAGCAGTTTTTCCCGAACAAAGGAATCTGTTATCTTGCCATTCACGACCACTTTGATTCTTTCGAAGAAAACATGTTTGCGCCCTTTTTGTTCGCAATGAATGACGTATATGTCCGAGATACATCAAGAAAGATCAAAGCAGTACTTCATCAGAAAAAATCATCGGGACAGTATTGCGCATGTCCACCGTTCGGGTATCGAAAATCAGATAAGGATAAAAATGTATTGGTACCCGATGAAATTACGGCTCCGATTGTTAAGCGTATTTTTGAACTGTCAGCATCCGGATTGAGTACAAGAAAAATCGCAGATAGTTTAACTGCCGATGGTGTTATTACGCCTCTCAAATACCGTGTACTGTACCGTGATGATTTCTCTGAAAAAGGTGCCAATAAGGCTACGGACTTATGGAATTTTGTGACTGTAAAGCGTATTATCAAGAATCCTGTTTACCTTGGACACACAATGCTTGGAAAAACCAAAAAGCAAAGTCTCAAATCATCTATGAAGGTAAAGGTTCCAAAAGCCGAGTGGTATATTACAGAGAACACACACGAACCTTTGGTTGATCTCGATCTCTTTGACCGTGCCAATGATACGCTCAACAAGAATTGGCGAGATTATTCCAAATCGGTTAGCAGAAATGATGGTGTCAGAGCGAGCATTTTCCGCGGTCTGGTTTTCTGTCAAAACTGCGGCGGTTCCATGCCTTCCGGCGGATCGGTATATAACAAAGACGGCAAATCCTACTGGTATTTGGTCTGCAGTAATATCCCAAAAAGATCCAGACATCACTGTGAACACGGTGCGAGAATCCGTTATCAGGATTTGATCGACATTATTACCAAAGATATTAACGCCGTCATCGAATTAACAGATGAACAAATCGACCGTATATTGGTCAATATCAAAAATGATGACGCAACAGCGCGGCATAATGATTTTATCAGAAAGCAGTGTGATGCCATTCGTACCGAAATCGAAACCTCAAACAGGGTTATCGAAAAGCTTTATCTTGACAATGTCACAGGTAAAATCAGCAATGAGCGACTTGACTCCCTCATGTCTAATATCACAGAAAAATTAAAAACGCAGGAATCCACGCTCTGCAACCTTCAATCACAGATGATTCAGAAAGAAGATATGTCTGAACGGTACCTGAAATTTTTCGAGGTTGTAAAATCATTTAGTAAAATCGAAACACTCACGCCCGAGATATTGCATGCGTTCATTGATCGTATTGAAATAGGTGAAAAATCAATCAAGAATGCACGCATTCATCAGCATGCTACGCAGGACATCAAAATCTATTATAAATTTATTGGAAATTTCGCTGCTATAACGGATGAATCTGCTGCGTCTTAATTTTTTTTGAAGTTTTGATGTTAAAAAACACCAACAGAGGTTGGTGTCAACCTCAAGCAGGGCTACAACGGTGACCTCACCTCCAAGCAGGCGGGTTCCGTCGGCGGTCAGATGGTCAAGAAAATGATCGAATCCTACGAAAACGGCATGAAGAAGTAATCTCATCTTCTTTGCCCCGTTCCCAATAACAGCCGGGTCTGCTGTATAAACCCTGCAACAAAGACGAACCGTTCTTTGCCGAAAGGTATTGAACGGTTCGCTGTTTTTGTGTATCATTTAATCGCCGACAAAACGCACTGGAAATCGCGGATATCTTCATTGAAAACATTATGCTTTTTCATTTTTACCATAACTCATGTTTTCTCCGATGGCATTATCATTTCGTTCCATTTTCCTTCCTATCGTTCCATTCATAATGAAAAATATCGAAATTATCCGAAAATGACTTGCTATTTACACAAAACTGCGGTACAATAAAAGCAAATGAAATCATCTGCTCTGCATTTGGGGAGCTTCACACCAATACAAAGAAAGGATCTGCCATGATAAAAAATATAAACGGCGATCAATGCCATGAACAGCTTATCAAAAATCAGACCGGTGCTCTTGCCTTCGACGCGGAAAAACCATATGCACCGTGGAGACAGGCGGTAAAGGAAAAACTGTATGAACTGCTCGGATTAAACCGCATCGCGGAAAACGCCTGCCCGCTGTCCATCGATCTGGAAGAACGTGTGGAAACCGATACCTATACCCGAATCCGATTTACCTATGAAAGCGAGCGCGGCAACACCGTTCCGGCGTATCTGCTGATTCCGAAGACCGGGAAGAAACCGTATCCCGTTGCCATTGCCCTGCAGGGTCACACCACAGGCTTTCACAACTCCGTCGGCATCATCCGATATGAACAGGACAAGGAAAGTCAGCCGGACGACTGCTACGGTTTGCAGGCAGTGGAGCATGGCTTTGCCGCTTTGTGTATTGAACAGCGCGGCATGGGAGAAACCCGTTCTCCGCGATATCCCGGTCCCGGCGGTGTCCATCAATGCTCGTTTACCGCAATGACCGCATTACAGCTTGGCAGAACGGTCATCGGTGAGCGCGTCTGGGATGTCATGCGCGGCATTGATGCACTCGGCGAACTCGGTCTTGATGTGCTGGACACCGAAAAAATCATGATTCTCGGCACATCCGGCGGCGGAACGGCAGCGTTTTATGCCGCCTGCTGTGAGGACCGCATTGCATACGCGGCTCCTGCCTGTGCATTCTGTTCTTACCGCACCTCGATCATGGATATTTTGCACTGCGTATGCAACAATATTCCGAATATCAGTCTGTGGTTTGAAATGGAAGATCTTTCCTGTCTGATCGCACCGCGCCCGCTGACGATTCTGACAGGGCGTGAGGATACCATCTTTCCGCTGTACGGCGTGGAGCAGTCCTATGCCATCACGGAAAAGATTTATGCAGCCGCCGGTGCCGCTGACAAATGCCGTCTTGTCATTATGCCAAAGGACCATCACTTCTGCCCCGACGAAGCATGGGCAGCAATCATGGAAGAAACGAAGAAACTCGGATGGTAATGGAAAGGAAAGAAATGAATACTGATATGTTACTGAACGGCGCATGGGCATTGGACTATCTCTCCGACACGCCGTATATCGATACAGCCGAACCGCTCATCTCCCCGCACTCCGACAGCGCGGTTACAGCCCCTGTTCCCGGTTACTGGGAGGACATGGCAGATCTGTTCCGCTCGACCGCTCTCCACACCAAGCTGCGCTGGAATCCGCTTTATACGCTTCAGCGCTACCCGCAGGCAGGCTATGTCCCCGATATGGCACTGCCCAACCCCGTCGGATGCTTTGTTTACCGCAAAATCATTACGCTCACGGATGAGCAGATCACCAATACGGCTGTCTTGTCGGTCGGCGGCGCACAGAATACCGTTTCCGCTTGGGTAAACGGACAGTACCTCGGTCGTCATGAGGGGTATTCCGCGCCGTTTGCGTTTGACATTCCGACGGGCTGTCTTATCAAGGGCGAAAATCGCATCACGCTGGCGGTATCCAACCACCGTCTGGCAGGCTATCTCGGACGTCCGATCTCCGGGCTGACCTCGCGTGCGGCAAATGAATGTACGGGCGGTATCTGGGGAGACGTCTCCATCCGCTTTTTCACGGACGGTATCTCGGATGTCTATGTGACAACCGCCTCCGATGTGTCCGCGTTTACGGTACATTTCTGCGGCAGTGCCGATACCGAAAAAACCGTTTCCATATATGACGGTGATATCTGCATCTATACTGTGGAACTTGCCGCAGGAGAGGATTCCGTCACCGTTCCGACAAACGGATTTGCACTCTGGTCGCCCGAGCATCCGAACTGTTACCGCGTCCTTGTCACAACCGCGCATCAGACCATTTGCCGCACCTTCGGTATTCGCTGTTTGACGGTTGACGGCACACGTCTTTTCCTCAACGGGGAACCGTATTATTTCCGGGGTACGTGCGAGCATTGCTATCAGCCAATCACCGTCCATCCGACGCGCGATATCACCTATTACCGCCATGTCATCCGTACACTCAAGGCGCTTGGCTTCAATTCCATCCGTTTCCACACCTGGGTTCCGCCCGTGGAATACATGGAAGCCGCCGATGCACTCGGTATGGTCATGGAAATCGAATCGCCCAACAACACCACCTATGCGGAATGGGAAGAAATTGTCCGATATTGCCGTACCCATCCGTCCGTCTGTATGTATTCCACAGGCAATGAACTGCAGATCGATGACGCATATGTCGAGCATCTTCGTTCCGTTGCCGCGCTCGTTCACCGAAAGACCGATTCGCTGTTTTCCCCGATGTCTGCCATGCGCGGTATCGAATACAACTTCATCGGTGACGAGACGGTCGATGTACCGTTCCGTTACAACCCCACCCGACTTGCCGAGGTCGGGGAGTTCTGTGATGTTTACAACAGCTACTCCAATGGCTTGACCAGCTATTTCTCGACCGATGGTACCCACAACGTGCTGGATGAACACAATGCGGTCTACCAAAAGCCGCTTCTTTCTCATGAAATCTGCATCCACGGCACATATATCGACCTGTCTTTAGAGGAGCGGTACCGCGGCAGCCGTATCGGTCAGACGGCGTTTATGTCCTCGGTCAGAGAACACCTTGCCGATGTCGGGCTGTTTGATCGCGCACCGCTGTACTACCGCAATTCCGCGGCATGGCAGAGACTACTCCGCAAGCATTGCTTTGAGACGGTGCGCCGATGCGAAACATTCGCCGGTTACGATTTCCTTGGCGATATTGATACACATTGGCATACCTTCGGCTACTGCGTCGGTATGATGAATGAGTTTTATGAGCTCAAACCCGGCGAAACCGTGCAGAATGTTCTGCGCTATAACGGCGAAACGGTGATGCTTGCCGACCTGCCCGACTGCGTTAACATTCACTCCGGCGCAACCGTCGAAATCCCGATTCTCGTCTCACACTTTGGCATCACCATGCCGCGCGCCCTTCTGCAGATCCGTTTGACCGGCGGCGGTAAGGTCTGGTACAGAAAAGAGTATCGCACGGGTGAGATTGCTCGCGGCACACTTGAAGAGCTGTATCGCGCATCCTTCCGTATGCCTGCAGTGGAAAAGCCGTTGAAGCTGACACTGTCTGTTACTCTCTCCGGCGGCGATACCGACTGCGAAAACTGCTGGGATCTGTATGTATTCCCGCAGGTGAAGAAACCGATTTCACCAAAAACGCTCTCCCGCGGCAATGTCGTCGTCATGAAAGACTGTGACAGCACCGAACTGTGGAACGCTTTGCGTGCGGGCAAAAACGTCGTTCTCATCGGCACAGGTCCGTTTGCATCAAAGGATGTTTCCTATCAGCTGTCGGTCGCGGGACGCACCAATGGGCATCTTGCAACTGTCATTGCAGACCATCCGCTGATGGAGGATTTCCCGCATGACGGATTCTGCGCAGGGCAGTTTGAGCAGATGATGCGCGGCAGTCATTCTGCCGTTCTTGATCTGAGGGGGATACCGCACAATCCGATCATCGATATTGCTTCTTCATACAAGAACGCACACAAAGAGGCGATGCTGTTTGAATACAGCGTCGGCAGCAACAGCTGTAGCTGCGGCAAACTCCTTTGCTGCACCTTGCGGTTGGACGAAAACGATCCTGCGGCAGCATGGCTTTATGAACATATCCTTGCATATGCCGCAAGCGATGCGTTCCGTCCCACACAGACCCTTTCCCCGACACAGTTTGCCGCACTCTGCGGTATCACGCCTATCACGGAACGTACCGATGACAACCATGCAATGAACAAAAACGATATTACCCTGTGATTTGGAAAATAATTCATGAACACAGAAACTCTCCGTTTCATTGTCGGAACAGAGAGTTTTTGTTGTATATGGAGTATAGCCCCTGACGAAAATGACATCGCGACGATGTGGATGCTCTATTCCTCGCTTAAAGCCACATGCGTGGTAATCACTTCTCTATCGTCATGGGAATAGATTTCAGGTGTGTGAGATGCGGCAGAAATGCTGATTGTGCTAAACGTCAGCAGTATCGCGAACATCAGAATCAGGAAATAACTTTTTTCATCATACCGAAATTTTTCATAATAGTATTCCTTTCAGAAATAAAAATAGTTTTGTACGACATTTCTGTATTGTACACCCTTATATCGCGTGTATGAGCAGAGGGTTAGGTGAAAATGAAAAAATAAATATCCTGTTTTGTATTGACAAAAATCAGCTGCAGTTTTATAATATAATCGAGTTTTGTATGGACGATACTGCGAAATGCAAGAATCAACGCAGTAATAATGTGTTAATTCGAACGTTCTTTTTATAAAATATAATCGTACTGATAAAGGAGAATACAGAATGAAACTTTTATGTCTTGGTACCGGAGCCGCGGACTGGGATCCGCATCTTGCATCCGCCGATCCGTCGTTCCGCCGTTTGACCTCTGCGCTTATTAACCGCGATCTGATGATCGACTGCGGACCTTGTGTACATGAATTTTCTGAAACTTTCGGGTATGATGGACTGTACCGTGATGTGACGGAGATCATCGTGACACATTCGCACGGGGACCACTTCAATGCGGATGCTGTTGCTCGTGTCGCAGAAGAAGCGGCATTACCTGTTACCGTGTACGGTGATCCTGTGATCGGAACACTTCTTCCGCTGTCGGAAAAGCTGCGGTTTGTTCCGCTTACCATGTATGTTCCGACGACCGTGGGCAAATATACCGTGACTGCACTTCCTGCCAATCACTCCACGGCATATCCCGAAGAGCAGCCCTTGCACTATGTCGTTGTGGATGCAGAGGAGAAGACCATGTTCTGGGGCTGTGACGGCGCATGGCTTTTCAATCAGACCTATCATCACATCAAGAAGCTCAAGTTCGATGTGATGGTCTTTGACTGTACTGTGGGGGATCTGGAAAATGATTTCCGCAGCTTTGAGCACAACAACATCCGCATGATCGACGAGCTGCTCAAGTCTCTGATCGGCTGGCACCACATTCTGAAGGAGGACGGTCAGGTGTATGCCAACCATATGGCGCGCACACTGCATACCGATCATGCGACGCTGACGGCACGTCTTGCACCGCTCGGCGTTATCCCGATGCACGACAACATGGAGATCACTGTCTGATCGGTATCCGACGGATGCTCCTCTCAATGTATAAAATGGAAAACCGCACCATATACTGGCATTATAGGAATTGCATTTGCCGGGAGGTGCGGTTTTGTCATTGCAGATGGGTGTGGAGCAGGTGAGATGGGGAGCGTGGATGCGGCGCGGTATCGGGTGGCTGATATCGGTCGGGCTCGGTCTTGCGCTTATCGCGGTTTTATGGAAGCCGTGTCTGCCGTTTTTGGCAGCTTTTCTGTTTGCTGCTGTCATACAGAAGCCCTACCGACAGATCGTAACGTGGCTCGGATACCGTCGGCGCGGAAAAAAACGGACGGCTACCGCGACGGTATGGAGAGACAACGCGGCAAATTATACAGCGGCAATTTTGCTGATTCTCGGCTGTGTGATGGTCGGTGGTATGGCGATCTGGGGATTTTTCTATTTGCTGCTGTCGGAGGTCGGACAGCTGTTTTCGTGGATTGGGGAAAATGGGGACATCATCACCGGCTGGGTCGGCAGGATGATGGACAGCGCCTTCCGACTCATCGACAGACTGCCGCTTCCCAAGGACATGATCGGAAAGGAACTGCATGCATCTGTGATTGCATCTGTCGTCCATGCGCTTCCCGACATGCTCGCCGGACTTCTGACCGCGGTATCCGCAAAAGCGTCGGCGGCGGTAACGGCAATCATTGCCGCGCTTCCGAGGTTCTTTTTGTTTTTTGCGGTGTTTCTGATTGCGTCGGTCTATATGACTGTTTCCTATGATGGGATCCGACAGTATCTGCACCGATATCTGCCGCAGAAGTGGCGCGGTAAGGTGTCACGTATCCGTGCGGCATTCGGCGGTACGGTGCTGTCTGTTCTGCGGGCATATCTGATTTTGTCAGCTGTCACGTTTGTGCTGTTGTTTTTTGGACTGCTTCTGCTCGGTGTAGAGCACGGGTTTGGAGCGGCGCTTGCCGGGATGCTGATTGACATTCTGCCGGTGTTCGGAGTCGGATCGCTGCTCATTCCATGGGCGCTTTTGTCGTTTCTGACCGGACGGGCTGGACGCGGTGTCGGTTTGGTAGTTTTGTACCTTGTCATTTGCTTTGTCAGGCAGGCGCTGGAACCGCGTCTGATCGGGAAAACGGTCGGGGTACATCCGCTGGCGGTACTGTTTGCGTTGTATGCAGGTGGAGTATTGTTCGGGCTTGCGGGGATGATCGTGTCGCCGTTTCTGCTGACGGTCATCTGGCGCGGATACCGTATGATCGGGAGGAACCATCATGCATAACAGCGGCAGAACATCCGGCTTGTATACCCGATCAAAGTGCTTCTGTTTTCTTGGTATGCTTTGTCTGCTTCCGACAGTACTGCCGCTGCATCTCACGTTGATCTTTCTGTTGTCTGCCGCACTGCATGAATGTGGACACATCACGGTCATGCGTCTGCTCGGGATTCCGATTCGCGGGTTTCGCTCGTCATTTGGCGGTGCCATACTGCATGGAGATCTGCAGTTGGCATCCTTTCGCGGTGAATTTCTGACAGCGGCGGCAGGACCTGTGGTCAATCTTCTGCTGGCAATGTTGTTTTCGGGGCATGGATTTGGATATGGCAGAGAAGTACACCTTCTGAATCTGATGCTTGCCGTTTATAATCTTCTGCCGTTGAACGGCAACGACGGTACGGTTATGCTGTTGGCGGCGGCAGAGCAGTATGGATACGGAGAACGGATGCGGCGTGGGCTGTCATGGGTTTCGGAAATTCTGCTGTCGGTGCTTTGGATGATGGGTGCTTGGGTTTTCTGGTTCGGGGCGTTATCGGATACAAACGGCAGCTCTGTCGGATACGGAGCGCTGTTTTTCTGTATTCTACTGCGTTATATCAAAAAAATGGACTGCTGTTGGGCGTTTTGAGTCCGACAGCAGTCCTGCATATTACGTAAGAGAATTAAAATGCAATCGCTTCGATTTCTTCTGCAAGCTCGTCCGTCACAGGCATAGTGCCGTTGGCAACCTCATAGAGTTCGGAATGAGCACGCACGATGCCTTCAATGAACTCGGAATACGGATGCGAGCAGACATCCAGCGCACCGATCTGGTAGTTCTCACCGTCAAAGCGTCCGAGATATGCCTGATCGTACAGAATGAAGTAGTGTGCGCCAAGACACATCGGATGCGATGCCGCGCGGTGCATGTAACGTCGATAAGCAATACCGCGTTCGTGCTGGTTTGCAACACCGCGTAAGCCCGTTGCGTCCATGCCGCGATCCAGTGCACCGAAGTGGAATTCCCCGATCATGACGGGCTTGTTCGTCAGAGAGGAGAAGTCTTCAATCATCGGGAGCGGATCGAGATTGTAGCAGTTGAACGAGAAAATGTCCGTGTATTCACAACCGCATGCAAGGATCGGGGAGGAGAGCCATGCATAACGGATGCCGAGGTTCAGATGGTGCGGGTCAACGCGCCGTGCCGCCTCGGACGGGATGCGGATGTAGCGGCGAAGCATTTCCTTGCAGGCGGGAATCATGTCGTCCAGTGCCTGTTGTCCGATATCTGCTGCCTCAAACGGGGTATAGAGATCGTCAAACGATGCAAAGGAGGAGCCCCATGCAGTATTGAGTGCATCGATATCGGTATACTGTGCCTTGAGTTCACCGACGATGTAGTCCTTGGTTGCAAGGTGGTCGGGATGTGCCATGGCGACAGCGGCAATGTTGATGTTGTTGACAAACGCCCACTCGGGTTCGTTGGAGAGGAAGTATCCGAGCAGATACGGGTCGTCGCGGGTCTTGTCAAGGAAGTGTGCCCACTTGTCGGCGGACTGTTCAAATTCCGGCGAGAAGACATCGGGGAAATCACGGAAAATGTTCGTTTCCGTTCTCGGATAACCCCAGCCGATGATGACGTACGGCAGCTTTTCGCGTTCATAGAAGCGGTGATCGCTCCAGCAGGCGACCGTGTTGCAGCCCCAGCTGACCAGTCTGCGGCGGATCATGTCTGCCCAGATGCCGTAATAATCCTCACCGAAGGCAAGATACGCGTTGTGCACGAAATAGTTGAAGTTTTCGGTTTTCTGTCCGTGCCAGCTGCCCTCGGACCAGCCGATTTCACCCTTGGGCGGCAGATCCTCGCACAGCTTGGTAATGCCGGTCAGATTGCACTGGTCACCAAGTCCGACACAGTCAAAGCCGGTTGAGAAGAAGGCATATCCCTCGGGGTCGCACATCCACCATCTGCGTCCGTCATGGTGCAGGGAGAAGTAGCCCGTGCCCTCGCAGAGCTTCTTCTTTGTCCATCCGCCCCATGCGCTGCGGTCGGGAAGCGGTTTTTCTGTGGTGTCGGCAGCCTCGGCACGCAGGGCTGCGATCATTTCCTCGGTGCTGTGGGATTTGCCGGGCCAGTCGGAGCACTTTTTCTGTCCGAGGGCATCGACCATCAGCTTGTCCTCCAGCGGATAGTCGGGTTCGTGGTCGAGGATGCAGACGTTTTCAATTTTCAGCGTCAGATCGAGCGGTGTCTTGTCAACGGCAAAGGCGAACTTGGTCAGACGGTCAAGATGGACGGGCTTGCCGCCGACGACAGTCTTGAGCTTGCCGGGTGTTCTCGGCATGAAGACGGTGTTTGCTGCCAGTGCGGAGAAGGGAAGGGCGATTCTGGTTTTCAGATTCGGCAGAAGTCCCATTTTGATGCGCATATCGGCACCGCCCTCGCGTCCGGACTCCCAGAATTCCCAGCAGACACCTGCCGCACGGTCACCGAGCACGGTGATGTCCATGCAGAGATAGTCATCGGGGGAGATGGTCTCGCCGCAGAAGGTACCGATTTCAAAATCAGAGTATACGGAGGAGTAGCCGCCCTGCGGGAACAGATACAGGTCATCGCCGAGCGATTTTGCTTCCCAGCGGGCAAAGGTTTCGAGTTGGAACTGTTTCATGGTTCTGTTTCCTTTCAAGTCAATGATTTATGAGATCAGAATACGGCAAACACTTGCCGCGGGAATCGTCAGCGTCAGCGTACCGTCATGCAGTGTATGGACAGCGGACGTTCCGGGAATGACATTGTCGGGCTGCTCAAAGGTATTGTGCGCGTGCGGATCGGCATGAAGCATTATGATCTCGGCGGACGTGCCGAGTTCCTTTGCAAAGGCGGAGAGCTCGATTTCCGTATCGTTGTCATAGGAGGTATTGGCAACGGTCACGCAGACAACGCCGTCTTTTTCCGATGCGGAAACGGAGAGGGTCTTGTCGGTGACAGCCGTTTCGATCTGTGTGGCGCCCTGATGCTCTTTGTAAAGATCGTAGACATGGTAGGTCGGTGTGACGATTGCATGATCGCCGCCGGCAAGGAAGAGACAGTGCAGATTGTTGCAAAGCTGGGCGACATTCGCCATAACGACACGGTCACAGTGGTTATTGAAGATGTTGAGCGTGAGTGCGGTGATGACGGCGTCGCGCATCGTCGACTGCTGTTCAAACAGGTTGTAGCCTTTGGATGGACCCGATCCGCCCGGATGCCAGCATCCCCATTCGTCGACGAGAATTTTGATCTTGCGCTCGGGATCGTGTGTCAGCATGGCAGCATCGTGGCGGTGGATCAGCTCGTCCATCTTCGACGCTTTGTCGATCAGCGTATACCATTCTTCTTCGGTGAAGT
>JAZTZC010000220.1:0-4233 GCA_045637265.1 Eubacteriales bacterium
ACCACCTCTTCCTCCTTTTGTCAATACCTTATTTGATATTTTTTGATTTGTTTCGGGCAAATCCTACGGTTTTTCTTGAAAATCAAAAGATTTGCCCGAATTCAACACAGGTTATCGTTCGCGCACGTAGTTTCCAAACGCCGTCATACTGACAAGCCCCGGCGTAATTCCCTTTGGAGCACCGAGAATCCGAAGCCGTACTCCGTATGCAAGAACATCCTCTGTTTCCCGATAGTCCACACAAAGATCATCGCGGTTTTCCGATGCGTCGATCAGCGTCTGCCATGTATTCAGATCCGGATTCGGTGCATACTCCAGAACATATTGAAAAGCCCCGGGATAAATTCCGTCGGGCACCTCCATCCCGATATCCCGCCAGATCAGACGCACCGCACGAATATGATACCGCGTTGCGTCCCCAAGACGGAATGTAATCGTCGGCTCGGGATCATCCTCATCCGGCTGCCACCACGAAAGCACGCTGTCATCGCTTGCATAGATTGCATCCCGACCGGGCGCACAACTGCTCGCCCACGGTCGCTGTAAAAACGTCAGAGGAAGCCAACCCGCGTCATTTCCCTTTTCGGGATGCGGCAGAACACCGGGTGCAAATTGCGGCAGCTCCGTAGTCTTAAAGCAGTACAGCTCTCCGTTTTCGTCTACACCAACAGGATCCATACTGATACGCCGTTCGTACATATGATTAAAACAGAAGATATTGGTGTAAAACGTCCAAAGCGTTCCATTCGGACCGTCAACCAGACAACCGTGTCCGGCACCGCGCACAAGACCCGTTCGCTTTTCTGTAAACGGATCGTGATGCTCCTGCGGGCGGAATCCCGACAGCGGACCTTCATCCGAATACAGAATTCCGTTTGTATAAGTACCGAATTCTGTACCGCATGCGGCATACAGCATATAATAGCGGGAACCAATCTTTTTCATCCACGGACCTTCGACCCAGCCAATGCGTCCGTTCTGATGATATTCACCGAGCCGCTGCCATTCTACCTCCGGTCGGAAGTGATTGATCAGTACAGGTTCATGCATCATCCGCCACGGCTCATCCGGATCCATTTCGACGCCGATCGTACACGTCATATATTCCACATCAGCATCTCCCACGGGCAGTGCACTGTGCCAGTAAAAATACAGCCGATCACCGTCGGCAAGATAACAGCCGTCGCTCGGATGCAGTCGTCCCCCCTTGCAGTCCGTCATATGTCCGCACAGAGCAAAAGGCCCCGTTGGTTCATCGGAGACATAGACCTCGGACATACCGTGTCCGTTCAGATACCATTTTCCGCGGAACTGTACCACAGCGGGACTGTAGCGCAGATGCGGAATTCCGATATCAATATGCTTCCAATGCACAAAATCTTCCGTAATATAAGCAACGGAATAGCTCGGATATAAAATCCATTTTCCATCGTGATAGACGACACTCGGGTCCGATATGGAGCGGTAATCCCGAAATGCACGCGGATCGGTTTTTGTCAGATCGGTATCCAGCCATCTGCCGCTGGGAACATCGGGAATCGAAAGCGGATTGCAGTATGTTTTCATATTCATATCATCTCTCCTCACATCAGTATTCGATTGTGTTTATCATAACACAACAAAAACGGTTTGTCAAGATCGTAAGAAACATGAATTTTCATCGGATGCTTCTGTTTTTTTCAAAAATATATAGACAACCGCAAAAAAATCTGATACAATTAAACCAACCAATTCATAGGAGGCAAAATATGCTTTACAAGAAGAATCAAGCAGAGTCCCTTTCCAAGGAACTGTTCGAGAACCCCACATCGGAATACCGCTGTACCCCGTTCTGGGCGTGGAACACCAAGCTGGAGCAGGAGCACCTGAACCGCGAGATCGACGCCATGAAGGAAATGGGTATGGGCGGCTTCCATATGCATTCCAGAACAGGTATGGCAACTCCATATCTGACCGAGGAGTTTATGGACCTCGTCCGCGGATGCGTTGAGAAGGCAAAGAAGGAAAATATGCTTGCCTGGCTTTATGACGAAGACCGCTGGCCGTCCGGAGCTGCCGGTGGCATTGTCACCAAAAACTATCGCTACCGCGCTCGTCACCTTCTGTTCACGGTATCCCAAATCGAAGGCGCTGTCGATTTTGAAACAGCACGCGAAACCGGCAAGCCCACACTGCTCGCAGTTTACGATATCGTTCTCAACACAGACGGTTATCTTTCTTCCTATCAAATGATCGATGCTGACGCGGATGCTGTCGGAACTAAATGGTTTGCATATCTGATGACCGCCGGAAACGACCCGTGGTACAACGCGCAGTCTTATGTCGATACCCTCTCCAAGGAAGCCATCGACGAATTCATTCATGTCACCCATGATGCTTATGCAAAAGCAATCGGTGAAGAATTCGACGGTGTCGTTCCCGCAATCTTTACAGACGAGCCGCAGTTTACCCACAAGCAGACATTCAATTTTGCATCTGACAAGCGCAATGTCGCACTCCCTTGGACACCCGATTTCCCGGTCTCCTTCTCCGAAAAATACGGATATGACATTCTGCCGTTCCTTCCCGAGCTGTTCTGGGATCTGCCGAACAGCAAGATCTCCGTTGCCCGTTACCACTACCATGACCACATCTGTGACCGCTTCACCGAAGCATTTGCCGACAACTGCGGTCAGTGGTGTATGGATCACGGCATCGATATGACCGGTCATATGATGGCGGAATCCTCTCTGCTCTCACAAACCATGGCTCTCGGCGAGGCAATGCGCTCTTACCGCAAGTTCGGTCTGCCGGGTATCGATATGCTCTGCAACCTGATTGAGCTCTCCACGGCAAAACAGGCACAGTCTGCCGTTCACCAATACGGACGCGAAGGCGTTCTTTCCGAGCTGTACGGCGTTACCGACTGGGACTTCGACTTGCGCGGTCATAAGTTCCAGGGTGACTGGCAGGCGGCACTCGGTGTCACCATCCGTGTCCCTCACCTGTACTGGGTCTCCATGGAGGGTGAAGCAAAGCGCGACTATCCCGCATCCATCGGTCATCAGTCCCCGTGGTACAAGGAATACTCCTATGTCGAAGACCACTTCGCTCGTGTCAATACCGCTCTGACCCGCGGCAAACCCGTGGTTCGTGTCGGTGTCATCCATCCCATCGAAAGCTACTGGCTGCACTTCGGACCGAAGTTCACGACCGAATCCGTTCGCGCACAGCTGGAAAACAACTTTGACACGATCATCAATACGCTGATCGCAGGTCTTGTCGACTTCGACTTCATTTCCGAATCCCTGCTGCCCGAACAGATCGGTGAAATCAAAAACAAGCAGCTCCCCGTCGGTGTCATGGCATACGATACCATCCTCGTTCCGGCTCTGGAAACCATGCGCCGCACCACCTTTGAAATTCTGAAGAAGTTCCATGCAGCCGGCGGTCATATCGTCTTCATCGGCGACTGCCCGACGCTCATCGATGCTGTTCCCTCCGACGAGATCCGCGCACTGTACGATGCGTGCGAGCATACTGTCTTCAGCCGCAGCGCGATCCTCGAATCGGTCGAGGGTGACCGTGACATCGACATCCGCAACAGCGACGGTACACTGACCTCCAACCTGCTTTATCAGATGCGCCGTGACAACGACGGCGACTGGCTGTTCATCGCACATCTGACCGAAAACCAGAACAAGTTCATCACAAAGCCTCAGCGTATCCGCATTTCCATCAAGGGTGAATACACGCCCGTGCTTTACAACACACTCAACGGTGAAACCGAAGCACTGTCCTACACGACCGAAAACGGCAAGACCGTCATCACCCGCACGATCTTCTCCTCCGACAGCCTTCTGATCAAGCTCCTGCCGCAGGCGATCGAGAGCGTCTCTCTGCCGAAGACCGCGCTCAAGCAGTTCTGCCCGGCACAGACCATCCGCACCAAGGTTCCGTACGAACGCACCGAGCCCAATGTTCTGCTGCTCGACTATGCCGAATATAAGTGGGACGATATGGAAGACTTCTGCGGTGAAGAAGAAATTCTGCGTCTGGACAACATCGTCCGCGAGAAGCTCGGTATGCCGCCGCGTCAGGGACACATCGTTCAGCCGTGGGTCTTCCCGCCGGAAATTCCCGAACATACGCTGACCCTGCGCTTCCGCATCCACTCCGCATATGCAACGGACGAAATCGCTCTTGCGATTGAACGCCCCGAGGATATGGCAATCGAATGGAACGGCGAAGGCG
>JAZTZC010000221.1:0-3696 GCA_045637265.1 Eubacteriales bacterium
TTCAGCGTATGTCGGAGCTGCAAGAATTTCTGTCGTATTTTGACAATTCTCCGTCAATGACCGAGGAGATGACAGCGACAATCGCGCGTGATCGTGCGGAAATGGCGGGAGACTTCTGCCGCGGCTGCGGATACTGCATGCCTTGTCCTGTCGGCATTGAAATCAACAACTGCGCACGTATGGCACAGCTGATCCGCCGCTCACCGTCTGCAAATTGGCTGACAACGGCGGCACAGGAAAAAATGATGCGCATCGAGGACTGTCTGGAATGTGGTGCCTGTGCCGCGAAATGTCCTTACGGTTTGGACACGCCCGCTCTGCTTCGCCGTAATCTTGATGATTATAAGAACATTCTCGCGGGAAAGGAAACGGTATGAGGTGCACGGCTCCGTCCTATTATCCCGCATTTACCTGCATTGCCGATCAATGCCGCCACAGCTGCTGTATCGGCTGGGAGATCGACATTGATGACATAACAGCCCAGTCATATCGCACGTTTCCCGGTGAGATTGGGGCACGTATGCGTTCCGATATCGATTTTACCGCAGAACCTCCGCATTTCATTCTGCGAGGGACGGAGGAACGCTGTCCGTTTCTCAATGAACGCGGGCTTTGTGATATCATTTTGTCATGCGGTGAGGATGCACTGTGTCAGATCTGCACCGATCATCCGCGTTACCGTAATTTCTTCTCCGACCGCACGGAAATCGGACTTGGGCTATGCTGTGAAGCCGCAGCGGCACTGGTGCTCGGATGGGATGCTCCTGTCACGATGATCGATCTGTCAGACGATGAAGAGAACACAGAACCGACAGAGGATGAGCAGGCGTTTTTTGCACTGCGCGATACGCTGATTGCGGTTTTGCAGAATCGGGAACAGCCGCTTGATGTGCGTATTGATAAGATGCTTTCCGTAGTCGGCGGTGTCCGTTTTGATGATATGCGCACCTGGGCGGAGGTCTTATCGGGTTTGGAAATCCTTGATGCTGTGTGGAAATCGGCACTTGAAACTGTTGGTGACGAGAGGGAAGTCCTGCCCGGGCAAGTTGGAGAGCAACTGATGGTTTATCTGCTCATGCGTCATCTGCCGAAGATGCTCGACGGAGAGGATCACGCCGTACTTGTATCGTTTGCGGTACTCGGATATGATCTGATCTGTGCGCTGTATGCGGCATCTGCGGAACATGACTTTGTGTCGCTATGCGAGCTTGTCCGTCTATTTTCGTCGGAAATTGAGTATTCCGAGGACAATCTGTATGCGGTTTTCGATGAAATCGCATCTTCTTGTCCTTGAAACCTTGACTTTACGCATGAAATTTGGTACAATATAGAATATATCAATCTGTTATTTTGAGGTGAAAGATCGCATGATCAATTTGATGGGACGCTCTGCCAGAATGCTCCTTGTCTATCCTGACTACACGGATCGTGACAATACGCGCAAGGTTTCCGGCGGTAACTATATGGAAGGTCTTGCATCGATTTCCGCTGTGCTCAAAGAAGGCGGACATGACTGCAAGCTGCTGCATCTTCTGTATCTGCATACAGAGGAGGATTTCAAAACCAAGCTGAAAACAATGTGGGATGAGGTCGGCGGATTCGATATCATCGGCTTCTCTGTCCGTACCACGGCATTCCCCGATGCGCAGATGTACATCCGCTGGACGAAAGAAGTTTACCCCGATTCCTTTGTTCTCTGCGGCGGTTACCATCCGACACTCGTGCCCGATGAGGTGCTGGCAGCGGACGGCGTTGACTGTGTCTGCGTCGGTGACGGTGAATACGCAGAGCTGGAGCTTTGCGACAAGATGCGTGACGGCATGGATTATACCGACGTTGAGAGCCTGTATTTCAAGATGCCTGACGGGTCGTTCAAGCACAATCCGATCCGCCCGCTGTTTGAAGACCTCGACCGACTGCCGATCCCCGATTTCGAGCTGTTCGATTACGATAACCTCGAGTCGTCCAAGGTCGGTACGGCAATTGTTGTCGTATCCCGCGGATGCTTCTATAACTGCACCTACTGCGGCAACGGCAACTTCCGCAAGGTTTACCCGAACAAGAAAATCTACGCGCGTTTCCGTTCTCCCGAAAATGCGATGCTCTATCTGAAGACGCTCCTTGCCAAGCACCCGCAGATCAAGGTCATCAATTTCCGCGACGCGATCTTCAACATGTTCCCCGAGTGGTTTGACAAGTTCATCGATATGTACACAAAGGAAATCGGTCTGCCGTGTACCGGTAATATCCGCTTTGACATTCTGACTGAGGAGACAGTAAAGAAAATGAAAGCGGCGGGCTTCTATACGATCGATATGGGACTGGAATCCGGCGATCAGGAGATGCGCTTCAAGTATCTGCGCCGCTATCAGACGGACGAGATGATCATCCGCTGCTCCAACTGGTTCCACAAGTACGGCATTGCACAGCTGACCTACAACATCATCGGTCTGCCGCATGAAGATATCCACAAGGCGCTGAAGACGATCAAGCTCAATGCGCGCATCAAGTCCGACCGTGTCATCCCGAATATTTTCTATCCGTATGAAGGCACCGCACTTTACGACCTTTCCAAGGAAGCCGGCTTTATCCCCGAGGGCGACTTCACACAGCGCCGTGTGCCGCTGATTCAGCCGCAGTTCCCCGAGGAGCAGGTATTGTTCATCGAAGCGTATTTCGGTTGGTTTGTCAAGCGCTATAAGCGTGCATTTGCGATGCCGCGCTGGATCGGAGAACCGTATGAGCGGTATCTCGATTGGTGTGTCACGGGCAAGCATGTACCGTATAAGTTCTTGGTTGCGCTTCATGACCGTTATGCCCATGTGCGCAATAAGCTCAAGGATTTCCTTGTCAACCGTATGCCGAAGCTCTATATGAAGCTGCGTATGCTCAAGCACAAAAAGCGTGCCGACAAAAACGCAAAATAATTGAGGTGAAACCGATGGCTAAAATCTATACGATCGATCAGTCGCTGTGTGTCAGCTGCGGAACCTGTGACATGGAATGTCGGTTCGGCGCGATCATCATCGACGATCAGGGAAAATTCTCTGTAGACGCGGAAAAATGCCGCGGATGCGGTCTGTGTGCGGCATCGTGTCCCGTTGATGCGGCACTTCCTAAAGCGTAAATCATCGCAAAGTTGCGAAATGCTATTGACAATTCCGTCAATTTAGTATACAATAATATCAGACGACATACACTATAACAAAGAAAACGTGAGGTACCATCATGGCAGAAGAAATTTTTGAACAACAGGATATTTACACGCTGACCGATGAAGAAGGCAATGAGTCTCAGTTTGAGCTGCTTGCTTCCGCAGAGATCGACGGTGTTGTCTATCTGGCGCTGGAACCGATGGATGACAATCCCGATGATTCCTACGTCATTCTGAAGCTTGTCACCGATGAAACTGGTGAAGAAGTTCTCGTTACCATTGACGACGATGATGAATTTGACCGCATCGCAGATATGTTTGAGGATGAATTCATGACGGTCGAATATCCGGCAGACGAAGAATAATTCATAGTCCTACAACCAAAAAGCACAACAGGAAATCCTGCTTGGTGCGTGATTCCGATATTCAATTGAACCCACAATTATAACCATAGCGACCGGGCTTCCGAGGCGGGAATGCAGGCCTCCCCACGGTGCTGACCTTTGTGCCGCACCGCAGCGTAAAAACGCTTGAAAGGGATG
>JAZTZC010000222.1:0-1679 GCA_045637265.1 Eubacteriales bacterium
AACTGCACCGGCGCACATCATAACGATCATGTTTCCACGCTTGCCGACATCGGAATTTTGATGGCATTCATCATGCAGAATGAAGAACTCGCCGAGATTTTCGGTACGTATCAGTATACCACCACACCGACCGTCGAGCACCCCGAAGGACTGATACTGACCTCAACCGTCTATTCCCGTATGGAAGGCTCGGAATCGGGTGTCTGTACGGTTCTTGGCGGCAAAACCGGCTATACGGCACAGGGCGGTCAATGCCTTGCCACGTATGCCGAGCGCACGGACAACCATACGGGCTTTGTCTGTGTCACCGCAGGCGGCGAAACAAAATGGCGTCCGGTTTATGACTCGATCTATCTTTATCAGTTCTATACCGGGGATTTCCTGCCGTCAGAACCGCCGCCATCCATTGCTCCGACCGAATAATCAGGCGTTCCCGACCCAATGACATTTTACAAGGAATGAAACACTATGGAATATATCTATCTTTTCGGAGCCAGCTTCTGCTTCTCCATTCAGTTCATTTTCAACAAGCTCTTTGAATCCCGCTCCGACGGTACCTATAACGCCGGTATGTGGAGCAGTCTTGCAACAGCACTCTGCATGCTTGCTTATCTGCTTCCCGCAGGCGGCTTTACCTTTGCTGTATCAGCATCCGCGCTGACCTGTTCTCTGCTTTATACCATCTCCTCCCTGCTCTGCTCGGGTGTGACGATTCTCGCACTCCACCGAGGAAAAATCGCCGTTGTCACAACCTATATGCTGCTCGGTGGTCTTGTTCTTCCGTTTGTATGGGGCATCATTGCCTACGGAGAAGCGCTGACGGTGACAAAGGCAATCGGCGTCGTGATTCTGATGCTTTCCATGGCGGCATCCCTGCTTCTCGATCTTGGTGGCGGAAAATCGGATGACACACAGAAAAAGAGCGGCGGTCTGCTCTTCCACTTCTACTGCTTTATCCTGTTTTTGACAAACGGCATTGTCTCCATTGCAACAACGCAGAGCCAAAAAGCGGCAGATGCGGTCTCTGCCGATGATTTTCTGCTGCTGTGCAAGGTTGAAACTGCGGTCGCGGCAGTGCTCATCCTGCTCGTCATCGGATTTGTAAAGGTGAAACACGGCGACAAGCGGGGGTTATCCAACGCATTTGTCGGCATTACAAAAGACGGCAGAAACATGACGTTAAAGCTGTTTCTCATCCTGCTCGGCTCCTGTGCGCTGTATGCCGTATGCAACGGTCTTGGCAACATTCTTTCACTCAACTGCGCACAGACGATGGATGCATCCATTCAGTTCCCTGTCATCAGTGCTGTCGTCATCGTCCTCGGTGCACTCTTCGGATGGGTGATTTATCACGAAACAATCGAAAAGAAGGACTGGATCAGTCTGATTTTAGCAGCAATCGGCATTGTATTTTTTGTAATTTGAGAGGTTTATCATGCAATATTTAGAAAACGCAATCGATACCCTTGTATTTGAAAATGACTTCATCCGCCGCGAGATCACATTCCGAGGCGGCAAGCCCGTCGCCACCGCGCTGACACGGCTGGACAGCGGCTATACCTGGCGCTCGGCAAAGGAGGCTCCGCTTCTCCACTTGCCCGGCTTTGACTGGGACATGGTGGAAACGACATATGAGGATGGCATCATCACCTTTACTTCAAACTACATCGTGCGCTGGG
>JAZTZC010000223.1:0-5187 GCA_045637265.1 Eubacteriales bacterium
TGACCTCGTTTTCAATCCTTTTTGCGCGGTACAAAGCAGACTTGCTCTCGCAGGTACGCGGTGCTGCGGCACTGTCGACTCTCTCTGATGGCGACCGTGTGCTGATCTCCGAGGGCTGTACGCATCACCGTCAGTGCGGCGACATCGGTACGGTCAAGCTGCCTGCGTGGGTGAAAAAATTCTCCGGCGCGGATGTGGATATCACATTCACCTCCGGCGGTGAATTCCCGACGGATCTGTCCCCATATAAGCTCGTCATCCACTGCGGTGCGTGTATGCTCAATGAAACCGAAATGCAGAGCCGCATTGCGCGCACGAAAGAGCAGGGAATCCCGATCTGCAATTATGGTGTTGCGATTGCGCACTGTACAGGTATTTTAAGACGGTCGCTGGAATTGTTCCCGGAGGCTATCGCGGTGCTTGACGGAATTGCATAAGAAAACGAAAAACGGAGCTGTAATGGCTCCGTTTTGTGTTTGAAGGCGATGTTGATTACGGTTGACGCAGACGCAACTTTATGACATATCATGATCGATGCTGTATGTTTCGGGAGCGGTGACCGCTCCCCTACAAAAACAGAGACGCATCTGCTTCTTTTTAACTGCCATCAATGGATATCAGATGTTCATCTTACAACCACCAAATCCACCCCATGCAGACCCGAATCAATCAGTGCATAATCATCAGTCCATGCATCACCGCCCGTGACAAAATGACCGGGACCGTAGGCACCGTCAAAGCGCGGCGCGAAGTGAAGGGGACCGAAGACGTTGCGGCGTGTACCGACGACCGTGACGAGAATGTCCTTGCCCGCACGGACAGCATCGGTGACATCGGCTTCATAGGGATCCCAGACAAGACGCTGTTCTTCCATGCCTTCCACCTGTACACGGACAAGACCGCCTGAAAATGCCGTCGGGCAGAGCTTAACGCGGTCGCCGTCAGAGAGGGAAATAGATGCATAATGTTCGGGTGTGATGCGGTAGGTAATCTCGCCGGTGTAGAACGGCATGGCAATCGCATCGAGATTAGCGAGGCGCGTGACGGTCGGACGGGAGGTCAAGGTGCGGGTATGACCGTCGAGGGATACGCCGAAGTCGCCGATTAAGTACAGGGCTTCAAGGTTTGTTGTGCGCATGAAGTCCGTTTCCGCGGTGACCGTGTTGGTTCCGAGCTTGAGCGCAGATTTTGGAATATACATCTTCTTGAAGCAGTCATCGACCCAGAAGTCATTTGTGTCGGTATTTGTAAGCGGCATGCCGTTGATGGCGTAGTGCATGCGCTGGGGACGCTCACCTGCCAAAATCAAATCCGACGCGGGCATCTCGGCAATGTCAAAGGTATATGTAAGACGTACTTTGCCGTACACGGTTTTGTCGGTTTTGGCGGCAAACCACGGCTGCAGCATTTCACCGCCGCGGCGTTCAATACCGAATGCATCACGGACAGCACCGTCCGCGCGCAGAATTTCCATTTCGTCACTGTACTCACTGCCATCGATTGAAAAGCGCGCAAAGTCGAGTACGCATACATTGGGTTCATTTGTTTCAAAGGCAAATTCGCCATCGAGGGACAGACGGGAAACCTCATTCTGCGGTGCCTGATAAGCGTTAAGCGTGTTGTCGGCCCATTCGGTCAGCACAAATGCGGCAGTACCTGCGGCGGGCAGGGTGACGGTGAGAGAAAGGGTGTTGTCTGAGGCAGAAGCAGGATACAATTCGCGCTCACCTGTGCACAGATTCCAGTGCTCGGCGGCAGTATAGGGACATTTGACGGTGACCGTCAGTTTGTCTGTCGGATTGTCGCGGTCGGTATTGAGCAAGACAAAACCGAGGGAATCTCCGAAATTACGCATCTGGACGAAAACATCGTTTGCTGTGGTACCGTCAGCCTTTGTGACAGAGATCGGACATGCGGTAACCTCGCGCAGAGCATCGATCAGCTCGTTATCTTCCATTCCGACACAAATGCCGTTGACTGCGGCAAACTGCATGGGGGATGTGTCGCGGACAGCGTTGACATAATCGGGGATATCACCTGCAAAGATGATCTTACCGCCGACGGAAGCAAAATCGGAGAGGAGCTTGAGTGTCGTCGGGCGGATTGTTTCCATGCCGGAGACAACGACTGTGCGGTACGTCATATTGCCGACACGCAGAACGGGCTTGCCGTCGGGATCATAGTCCACAGATGCATGAGCTGCCATCATCTGTTCTTCACCGTAGTCAAAGTCGATGTGATTGCCCGTGAGCATATGGAACAGGGCGGTATAGTGGTTTTCCAGAATATGGACATGCGTCGCGGAAGCATCGGGGGAGATCCAGTTTGCCCAGCCTCGATAAGCCTGTGCCCAGACGGATTCGATCGGATTGAGTACGAGGACATCACAGACGGGTGTGCCCTCGGTCATGAATGCGCCGAAGCGGGCAAAGTACGTTTCCACCTCACTGTAATAGCGATACCACGGGGACTGGTGCAGAATGGATGCGGGATAGTCGCGCTTGGATTCGCCTTCCATCGTGTACCACGACAGGTGCTGACAGCGCAGATTGATGCCGAACAGTGCCTGCCAGTCGCCGACTGCCTTATGGCTCTTGAAGTTGAACTGCCAGCCGGTACAGCCGTACAGCTCGGAGAGCAGCCACTTTTTGCCGAGCTGACGCGCGGCAGAGGACAGCTGCTTGACAATCCAGTAACAGCGGTTAAACTCGGTCAGAACATCGACACCGGGTGCCCCCATGTATTCATAGAAGCGCATCAGAGAGCCGTGCGGAACGGACTGATTGGTCAGGGAATCTTCGTGCAGGACGTGACCTGTGAACGCGATGCCGTTGTCATTGCACCAATCGTTGATCGGACGGGCGAACCGTTCCAGAAACAGATTATCGGCAAGATCAAACCAGAAGAGTTTGACTTTGGAGAGACGTTCGCCGTTCAAGCGGTAGTACAGCTCCGGAAGTACGTCTTGTGCACGGAATCCGTATCTATTCTCAAATTCCGCAAAGAAATCATCCGTCCAGCACATCGAGCAGGTGAGCGTATCGCCGTCGCGGTGCAGATTGTCCATAGCTTTGCCGCGGTGGGGTTCATCGGTGAAGATACCCTTAATGGAGGTTCCGAGACGTTCGCCGCATTTTGCCTTGTACTGCTCGTGTGTCATTTCTATGAAGCGATCGACAGCGGCGCGGCTCATCGTGTCAATGTAGGTGTTGCCGTTGTAATTGGAATTGGGGCGATCGGGGACGATCTTGAATGAAAGCATACGGATTGAGCCGGGTTTATCTGCGGTTTCCGTTTCAAGAGCAGAGCAGACCGCTGCTGCATCCTCATCTGCTCCGATCATGCGGTAACCCCACAGATCGATTCCGTCAATGCGCGCGGCAAAGCAGTAAAGCATTTCGTCATCACGCACAAAGGTATCGGGCGACTGTTCACAAAGGACGATGGACTTCATGCGGTATTGCGGGTCTTCCGTAACCATACCGCCGGCGGAACCGGATGGCCAACGGTCCTCGTCATAAAGCCACGCTTCCATGCCGATGCGCGAACCCTCGTCAGCACCTGCGTTAATCAGATCAAACCAGTCCTCACCGAGATATTCTGTGATCAGACCCGCGCGGGAGTGCATGAAGTAGCCGCCCAGACCCATTTCCTGCATGATATTGATCTGACGGCACACTTCTTCCTCACGCAGTTCTCCGTTCCATGACCAGAACGGTTTTCCGCGCCATTCGGCACCGGGGTTTTTGAAAATTTCATATAAGTTGGATTTGCTCATAGCAGCCTCCTGTTGGTTGTATTATGATAGCTTAATTATACAGCATTTTTTGACGTTTTTCAAGTAGGCTTGCGTGATTCGTTGGAAAGATATTGCGTTTTGCTTGACAAACCGTTCGGTATCGTGTACAATAATATCAGAGGAGCGTGATGAAATGCCAAAGAAGTTGAGCCGCGAGGCGCAGACTGCCCGCTATTATCGCAGACGAACGATCAGCCGTATCTGTACGTTTGTATGCGGAATCGTGATTCGATTGCTTGCGATTGGTGTAACTGCGGTATGTGCGTACCTTGTTTTCTTCGATGCCGAAGCGATCACGCTGAAAGGAATTGCCGCCGCGGCGTTGTTTGTACTGCTGTATGCGCAGTGTGCGTCATTTTCCATGCTCGGTCTGCGGCTGTTTGCGCGGCGGGAAACGAGAGGGCGCGGTCGTCTTGCGTTGTCTGCGTATGATCTGTGCGCCGCTGTATTTCGTTGTGCTTGTCATTTCGATCATTCCGCTGACGGAGCGTGCGGCTTTTTTCTTGACTGTGTTTCCGACCTTGATTTTGAATGTACTGCCGATGGAATCGGTGCGCGATGAATTTTCACTGCGCGGTTTTCCGTCGACACTGTTCTGGGGGATCCAGATTATGATGCAGATGGGTGTATTTGCCGTCGGACAGCTTTACGGTCAATATTTGCTTTCTCAATGGGGATGATGTTTCATGCTGTGAAAGGTGTCGGTATGGAAACATCCTCTTTTTTTGCGTAAAATCACATGAAAATTTTGAAAACCCCTTGCAAAATAACGAAAAAATTGGTATAATATTAAAGTTAGTATGCAAATTGGAAACTGAAAATAAACATAGAAACTATAGGAGCGATCATGGCTAAGTATCAGAACGAAATTGAAAGACGGCGAACCTTCGCCATCATCTCCCACCCTGACGCAGGTAATACGACTTTAACCGAAAAATTCCTTCTGTACGGCGGCGCGATTCAGTCCGCAGGTGCCGTCAAGGGTAAGCAGAGTGACCGTCACGCTGTCTCCGACTGGATGGACATCGAGCAGAAGCGCGGTATCTCGATCACCTCTTCCGTTATGCAGTTTGAATATGACGGCTACTGCATCAACATTCTTGATACACCCGGTCACCAGGACTTCTCGGAAGATACCTACAGAACGCTGATGGCAGCGGACTCTGCGGTCATGGTCATCGACGCGGCAAAGGGTATTGAGCCGCAGACGAGAAAGCTCTTCAAGGTCTGTGCAATGCGCCATATCCCGATCTTCACCTTTATCAACAAGATGGACCGTGAAGCGCGTGATCCGTTTGATCTGCTTGATGAGTTGGAATCGGAATTCGGCATCGGCACGTATCCGATGAACTGGCCGATTTCCTGCGGTGTCAACTTCAAGGGTGTCT
>JAZTZC010000224.1:0-32254 GCA_045637265.1 Eubacteriales bacterium
ATGCCCATGCCCATAACGATGGCGGATTCACCGATTTCGAGCTGACATTTCCGGATTGCTGCCATCGGGAAAGTTGCTATATGCCAGAGTGCTCCCTCGGAATAGGATTGTTCATCGTCAAGCAGATAGACTTCTTTGACATCTTTGCAGATGTATTGGCTGTGAAGTGTCCACGACATAGCAACACGGTCGCCGACGGAAAACTGCGTGACGCCGGGTCCGAGCGCTTCCACAATGCCAGAGGAGCTATACCCGGAGCGGCGGGGAAACTGTGCTGTCTCGGGTGCGCTTCGTGAGATGCTGACATTGACCTCGCCCGTCAGATTGGCGCGTTCCGTACCGGAGGAGATGGTGGAGCAGGCAAGGCGGACAAGAACCTGTCCGGCACCGGGTGTTGGGATCGGTTCTTCCTTTAGCTCTGCAATGCACGGTGCGGTGAAAACGATGGAGTTTTGTAACATATCATGAACCTCTTTTCATAATATTGATGTTTTATTGTTGCTATTATACCATAAGTCAGTGACCATGTAAATATGTAATCCTGTCGTTTTTGACCACAATACTGCTGTCTTTCGGTTCCCCATCTTGACAAAATGATGTATCTGTGATATCTTTTTAATGGACGGATAGCGACGAAACTGTTAACCGTCGCCAAAGGAGCACATGATGGAGAAAAGAGAAACTTATGAAAAGAAGCTTTGTATGTCTGAGCTTCATGTCACCCATGCGATATACGAAAACGAACACCACTGTGATTCCGGTCCCGGCGCAGATTCCTCGCGGATTGTACTGTGTGTCAGTGGTTCTGCAAGTATCAATACAATCAATGGAAGCCTTCATATTGATACAGGGGAGTTGTTTTACATTCCGGAGGGAGCGCAGTATCATGTTGTCTGGAACGGTGTACAGGAGATTGAATACTATATATTTCATATTCACGCTCGTGTATTCGATACGGAGAACAGCGACAGATTCCCAATTCAGAAGATCGTCGGAGTGGATTACATCAATGCATATCAGACCTATACAAACGTGTATACGCTGATGTCTTCCGGTGACCGTATCAGCAAAATCCGTGCTGTTGGGATGTATTATGCCTTTTATGCGGAAATTCTGCCGTACCTGCAAAATGAACCGCCCAAACGGTATCACGCCGCCGTTATCGCCGCGATGGAATATATATCCAAGCATTATGCTGAGGATTTTCCGATGGAAGCCCTCGCCGTGGCAACCTGTGTCAGCGAATCAAGACTGTTTCATTTATTCCGCGAAGCACTTGGTACAACACCTGTGAAATATCGGAACGAGATCCGTGTACGTTATGCCTGTGCGATGATCCGTGCCGGGGACATGTCTCTTGATGAGGTCGCATCACGGAACGGATTTCAGTCCACAGCCTATTTCAGAGAGATCTTCAAAAAAGTCACGGGTGTTTCACCGTCAGAATTCCGTGCTATGACAGATAAGGAGTCGGATGTGTAATAAAACGATATATAATCAGTCAGGTAAAAGTGAAGCAACCGGTCGAAAAAATGGTCGCCTTTTCTGTTCATATAACAAGAATAAATATCAAAGCAGAAAATTCATTCATACATGAAATAATTCTTTCATCATTATTTATAAGCAAAATATTGAGAAAAATATTCAGATCGCAAGAGAGACAGAAGCGAAGATACCGCTTATTGTGCTCTGCGTGAGGATGGCATTTCACAGAAATATGACTGTGTGATTTTTGACTCCATGCTCTGTTTCAGGACAGCGGGTTATCACGCATACGACGTTTTTACAATCGTGTTTCTTCCTGCAGGGATTCACTTTGCTGTTTTTGGGGATTCTTCTGTTCGGTCGATCATACCGAAGAAAAAACTTTGTAATATTTTAAATATATGAAAAAAACGGCATGAGTATCATATTCTCTATACAAGATCAAAATCAATTTTCGTGGCGCATTAACTCCCACATGCAAATCCTTTCCATTTGATGTATAATAGATGCAGAAAGGGTCAGACCTATTGTACAAATCATATACGGTGCGAGGATTACGCCGTTGGTTGTGCAGTATCATATAAGAAAATCGGAGGCAATCATCATGAGCAAAATCAACAAAACTTATTTTCAAAATGCACGCGTTGGTCTTTTCACTCACTATACTTATGCAACCTATGCAGAAGGAAAGGGAAACAACTGGGGTGGTACATGGTATTCCGCTGACAACAACCGAGGTGCTGTATCCGCAGAAGAAGCAGCGGCATTGTTTGACGGAGAAGCCTATGCGAAAGTTGCCCATGCACTCGGTGCGGAATATGTAGTCTTTACCGCAGCACATGCAGGCTTCAATCTGCTGTTCCCGTCAGAAACCATGAAGCGTACCGGATGCATGCACAAGTGCACCGAATCGTCCGATGTGATTGCCAAACTGATTGCGGGACTTGCTCCATACGGGATTCCGCTGGTACTGTATCTGCCGCCCAACGATGCCCATGATATCGATGATACAGAGCTTGCACAGATGGGATGGACAGACGATGCCGCACGGATGGCATTTCTCAAAGAGCTGATCTGCGAGATTCACAATCGCTACGGCAGTGGTGTTGCAGGCTTCTGGTTTGACCAATGCGGTCGGACGGCAGATGTCTGCGAATGTGTGCGCGCTTGCAATCCCGATGCGGTCATTTTTATCAATACAGGCATTACGGGCAATACAGAATGGCATCCATTGTCCGATATTTTGGTATCGGAATATTACGGCTCCATTGAAGGCTGTGATTCTGATACACTTCCGACCCATTATTCACAGGTCAATCGCCAAATCGGAAACTGGTGGGCAACCGGCGGTAAAGCACCGACCGATGCACGAAATCTGTATCGGTATACGATTCGAACCATTGCAACAGAGGGGCAATATAACGCCGGCATTGCATGGTCTTGCGGTCCGTATCTGAACCAGACATGGGAAGACGGTGTACAGCAGCTTTTGCTGTCTCTCGGCGAACTTTTACACGCGCATGAGGGCATCTATGAAACAATTCCCGGAAAAGCATATCCGACGGCACCGAATGCACTCCTTGAACCTGATGATTGGGGCGTTTCCACGGAATCATCCGACGGATCCATTGTTTATCTGCATGTATTGAATCTGCCCAAAGACGGTGTTCTGCGGCTTGGTGTACCCGCCGATGGAACACGATTTGATGCTGCCGAATACAAAGGTTGTTCTCTGGTACTGACAGCAGCAGAGGATGGATATACTGTTGTTATGCCGCAGAATTGTGATCCAATGGATACCGTGATTCGTTTGTATCGGTGTATGTAACACTTTTTCATAAAGTTCTGCATGAAGGAAGCGGCTGACAACCATCCCATTCAGCGTTGATATATAATAGAGATCTTCGTTGTACGGATATACCGAAAAGCGCTTTTGAAGAATAACCAAATATGACAGTCAAGCATCTGTATGAAAAGTACGGATGCTTTTCTTTTTGAAATATGAAATATACAAACGAATTATTTATTCCTGTCCCCGTAGATATCAACGCAGTAAAAAGCAAATTTCTTTTCGAGCTGATCCTACGGCAGATCATATGCTTTGGAATTGGCGTCGGACTTGGACGTGCCGTGTACGTTGCTTGTAAAGATCGGCTTGGTGACATATCACAGGTATTCTCATGATGATTATTACAATGCCAGCATTTATTTTGCAGTATCACCATTAATGAGGAGTACATCTATTTTGATATGGAACATTCCTTATATCTGAAGCCCAAATGTATACCGAACAATCTTCCCGATACAACAGATTATACGATGCCGAATTATGAATTTCTGGACGAACTCCGAGAATTATTTATCGGTGAATGGCGCAGCACATATTTCCCAAACCGATACGGAGATGAATACATGGTATGTGACGGGATGGAGTGGTCGGTAGATATCGAATACTCCAACAGAGAAAAGCCGATTCATTATGGGGGGCCAATTCATTTCCCTATAATTTCAACAAATTTGAAAGGCTGTTTGGCATTGAAGAATGACCTACATCGACAGAATCATGTGTTTCCACACAATGCGATAACGCAGGCTATTTGCTATGAGCATCCAATATACTTCAGAAAGGATAACTTGCTTGTAAACAATAACATTATGCAGCAGCTGCACTTGCACAATCTTTGAAAACGTGATATAATGTTAGCAATACAGCTAAGCATAGCATTATCCTGCTTCATAAATCTATAAGAGGTGATATCAATGCCAATCCAGATCATCCGTCAAGACATCACATAACTGAAAAAGATGCCATTGTCAACCCGTCAAACGAGGATCTGATTCCCGGCGGCGGTGTCGATGAAGTGATTCATGCCGCTGCAGGTTCCCGCCTTACTGATGCCTGTGCCGAACATGACGGCTGTGAGCTTGGTCAGGCAAAGATTACGCCTGCGTTTGATCAGCATCTGCTTGGCATGTAAATCTACATTTGGGAATCAATTTTTGAGGTTCTCATCGGGAAGAAAGGATGAATCCAATGAAGAAACATTTCAAACTCCAACTGCCTGATCAGGGAATGGACATTTATGCTCCATGCGAGGGAATGACATGGGGCTATCGCTACGGTCCCAGCATCATGGTACATGACGGCATATGTGAAGCATGGTTTGCCTCTCCCGGAGCGGTCGGTGAAGCCGATTGGTTCACATATAAGAAATCCACCGACGGCGGCAGAACATGGTCTCCCGAGGTCGTGGTTCTCATGCCGACCGCCGATTCCATGGACTGGTTTTCCGTATGTGACCCGGCAGTCATCAAGCATGGCGGCTACTATTATATCGGCTATACCTCCACGGTGTTCTCTCACGGCGGCGGTGTATGCAACAATGCTTTTGTCGCACGTTCGAAAAACGCCGAAGGTCCTTACGAAAAATGGACCGGCAGCGGCTGGGGTGAACATCGTGGGGATCTGCACTGGATCGGAAAACCGGCGCCCATCGTTTATTTTGACGAACCGTGGCAGCGCTGGGGTGCCGGGGAACCTTCCTTTGTGGTGAAGGATGACGTATTATATATGTACTTCACCTGGACATCCACACGCGCGGATGGCAGTTCCTATCATATGACCCGGGTGGCTACCGCTGACATGACTCGGGAAGACTGGCCGGCAACCCTCGAATACCGTGGGGTGGCTGTCATGCGTTCGGGCGGCTCCAATGACTCGTTTGACGTGGTATACTGCGAGGATCTTGACAAATTCGTGGCAATTTCCACGGACAAGCGCTTCACTGAAGACAGTATGCTCGCGATTTACGAATCTGATGACGGATTGACCTTCCGCCGGGTGAACGAAATCCGGGTGAATACCAGTTTCATGTGTCACAACAGCGGCATTTCCGGCGACAGTCTGCATCATATCAAGTCGGGCGATCTGATGCTGCTGGCGTATGCTTACGGAAATCAGTGGGGTAAATGGGGGACGCGTCTGCATCGTTACGATTTTGAAGGGATGGACGAGGACTTCTATTCCGAAACCGATCTGCCGAATGTTGCCCGCGAACTGACCTGCTTCCCATCACCCGATCCGGTATGGCCGATCGCCATTACCAGCGTGCCTCATGTATACCGGGTACATCTTGGAGAAACTGTAAAGATCAATCTGGTTTGGCTGGACACTTGCTACCGTCAGTACACGCTGGAAGAGGGCGTCGTCTTCTCGGGCTATGATAAGGAAATCATTTCGGTGGATGGCATGACTGTCCGCGGTGATGCGTTGGGACACACCTATCTTGATGCTTCGTATGCCGGCAGAACTTTGCAGATTCCTGTTGTGGTCTATCCGTCAGACATCGAATTTTCCGAGGACAACAAGCGTGTGATTGGCTTCCGTCCGGTTGTAACCGAGTATTTCCTCAACATTGCCGAAAATGAGTTGAAGCAGATCCGCGGCATTGCCGATTATGCCAACGGCAGCTGGTTTGAGATCGGTGGGGATACGGATCCCTGTGTGACTTATGAAAATGATGCGCCCGATGTAGTAAATGTGGATACCAATGGGTATGTAACCTTTGCCGGAAAAGAAGGCAGGGCGAACATGACTGTCCGCTGTGGTGAATTTGCATTTGATGTCACCGTAACTGCCGGAAAAAGGTAAGAAACTTTACCGCAAGCGATCTGTGGCAACGAAAAAGGTTCTTCTTTCTCCGCTTTTGTGAGGAGATAAGAAGAACCTTTATTTCATGATTCGGAGAGATAATCGCTTTCTTCCTGCTGACCGCGGAATCCGGACTGGCGCAGGACTTCGTAAACAGCAATGGCGACGGAATTGGAAAGGTTGAGGCTGCGCAGGCTTTCGCGCATCGGAATACGCACACAGCGTTCCAAATTTTTGCGGAGAAAATCCTCGGGAAGACCGCGGGTCTCTTTGCCGAAAAAGAGGAATACGGGAGTTTCATAGACAACATCCGTATAGCATCGCGGGGCTTTCGTGGAGAAGCAGTAGAAATTGCATCCGGGGTTTCTGTTAAAGAAATCCTCCAGGTTTTCGTAATAAGTAATATCGAGCTGATGCCAGTAGTCAAGTCCCGCACGTTTGAGTTTTCGGTCATCGATTGTAAAACCCATTGGCTTGATGATGTGCAGAGCAGCGCCGGTAGCGGCACAGGTACGCGCGATATTGCCGGTATTCTGCGGGATTTCCGGCTCATGCAGAACAATGTTAATTTCTTTCATGGAATGTCCTTTCTGTATGTTGATTCAACCTTGAAATATTATATTATTATATCACATAAGAGCAATTTCTTCAATCAAAATTGAGTGAAAATTTTCAGGGTAATTCATTAAGAAATAATGGGGGATTGGGGCACTCCTCAACTAGCAAACAACTCGGAAACTGGCCGACAAAGCCGTTTCCGAGTTGTTTTGGTATGGTGTGCAAGCACATACCCCTGCTTGCGATTAGGTAGGACGAGAAAACTGAATGTCCCAAAACCCTTGTATATCAAGGCTCTGAGGATCGAACGAGCAGTGAAAAAGAGTTTGTTAATGATTTTGTCAAATGGATGACTTTTCGGTACGCACGTATGCAGAAATCTGCTCAGAAGTCTGCAGACAAATTCTTTGAAAAAATGAAGGAACTTCACAATTGATCACCATATGAATGTGGAAGCAAATTAACTTGTACATAGATACAACATATCTCACTATACAGTCTATTTATGTTGTTGATGAAATATTGTTCTAAACAGGAGGAAACAATCATGAGCAATGCAATTTATACTGAAATTTCCGAAAAGCTACAGCGCGGTAAGGCAAAGGACGTTGCCGCACTCGTTACCCAGGCTCTGGAAGCAAACCTGCCCGCAGGCGAAATTCTCAATGAAGGTCTCGTCTCCGGCATGAACATCGTCGGCGCAAAGTTCCAGGCAAACGAAGTCTTCGTTCCCGAAGTTCTCGTCGCAGCACGCGCCATGAACGCAGGTCTGAAGATCCTCAAGCCCGCTCTTTCCAGCGAAGGCGTTGAACCGATCGGTAAGGCTGTCATCTGCACCGTCAAGGGCGACATGCACGATATTGGTAAGAACCTCGTCAAGATGATGATCGAGGGTCAGGGCATCGAATGCATCGACCTCGGTGTCGACGTTGATCCCGCTGCCATCGTTGCCGCAGTCAAGGAAAACAACGCACAGCTCGTCTGTCTGTCCGCTCTGCTGACCACCACCATGATGGGTCAGAAGAATGTTATTGAAGCCCTCAAGGCAGAAGACGTCCGTGAAAACGTTCGCGTTATGATCGGCGGCGCACCCATCACCCAGGAATTTGCTGATGAAATTGGCGCTGACTGTTACACCCTTGATGCTGCATCCGCTGCAAAGGAAGCTGTCCGCCTGATCGCAGAAGTCAAAGGCGCATAAGCTATATGACACAGTAAACAAATTATAAGTTTAAAAGGAGATACATGATGAAACATACTTTCAAATACTCGGCAATCCTATTATCCGCGCTGATCATTTCTTCGGCTTCTATTTCCTGCGGCGAAACCTCGGATGTCACAACCGAAACAACCACGAATGTTCCTGTATCGACAGAGGCAGTCACGGAAGCGGTAACAGCCGAATATACCGCGCCGGAGGTGGATTATGCAGGTGAAACCTTTACTGTTGGTGCAATCGCTCTTCCTGTCAATTCCAGTCCGTGGAAGGCAGTAAATTACTGCGAAATTTTCAGTTCCGAAGAAAACGGAGATCCGTTGAATGATGCAATCTACCAAAGAAACCTTGCTGTATCGGAAACGTTGAATATCAACATTGAATGTTATCCCTATGAGTCGTTTGATAGAAGCATCAGCGATTTCACAAAGCTTATAATGGCCGGAGAAGATCTTATTGATATCAGTCTTTCTCATTCGTGGGGTATGCCAAACCTTCTTGGAACAGGTGCTCTTGTTGATCTTCTGACATTACCGAATGTGGATTTTTCTCACAGCTGGCGGGATCAGAAATCCGGAGACGAATTGCTTCTGGGTGATAAAATGTATTCAATTACAGGTGACATCAGTCTGCAAATCAATTATGCACCGATTGTGTACTATTTTAACAAAGAAATTGTAAATCAGTTGTCACTGGAGGATCCGTATTCGCTTGTCAGAGACGGAAAATGGACCATTGATCAGGTTAAAAAAATGTCATCGGAAGCCGCAGCAGATCTCAACGGTGACGGCGAAATGACCGAAACGGAAGACCAGTACGGATTGCTGTGTCAGGCGGATACCCTGGCGTTCACTGCCTATGCTGCGGACGTTTCGATTACAGATAAAGATCAGGACGGTCTGCCTTATCTGAATGTGAATATGGAGCGTGCATCCTCGGTATGTGAGCAAATGGTACCGTTTATGAATGACAGTAATATTACACTGCAGTCATATGCAACCACAAAGGGAAGCTACGGTAATATTTATTTTGATTTGTTCCTCCCCATGTTCTGTGAAAACAGAGCCCTGTTTTTCACCAATCAGCTGAAGGTTGCGTTGAATCTTCGTGATATGAATGCGGATTTCGGCATTCTTCCGACACCAAAGTATGATGAAACGCAAAAAGATTATATGTGCCCGATCAGTGACTGGTGGGCAACCTTTCTTGTTGTCCCGGTTACAAATTCAAAGTATGATATGACCGGACATGTAATAGAAGCTCTCGGTTATTATGGACAACAGTATCTCAGACCTACGTACATCGATACCACGGTACGCGGAAAAACACTTCGTGATGAAGATTCCTCCGAAATGCTGGATCTGATATTCAATAACCGCGTATATGATCTTGCATCTTTTTATAACTGGGGTAATGTTTTCCAGATGTATAACAGTATTGCAGCAAACACCAGACTGAACTATACCTCCGAATATGCAAAGATTGAGAAGAAAGCACAGGCGGCAATTGAGGAGACGATTGCGCTTTTACAGTCTGAATCGTAAAACTGCATTTGGATAAATCAGCGAGGAGAAAGCATATGAAAATCAAAATTTGTATTATCGGCGGCGGCAGTGTCAACTGGATGCGTATTCTGATGAAAGACATCTATGCTTTGCAGGGTGTCGAAGGCGGTGAAATCCGTCTCGTTGATCCCAATGTTCCGCATGTAACCAGCGTCAAGAACATGGCGGAAAAGTTCAACGAAGCGTCGGACAAGAATTTTGAGATTTCGATTGTGGAAGACCGCAAAGAGGCTCTCCGGGACTGCAATTTCGTCATTACCACATTTTCTCCCGGCTCCATGGATGCGTTTTTCAACGATCTGGAAATTCCGGTCAAGTACGGCGTACGTCTGCCGGTTTCCATGGCCTGCGGTATCTCCGGTATGTCGGCGGCATTGCGTACCGTTCCGGTAGCGTATGAGATCACACAGGATATGGAAGAGGTTTGCCCCGGTGCAGTTCTGCTCAATGTCACAAACCCCATGACAGCGGTGACACGTGCGTTTAATATGCCCGCAAAAACGGTAACGGTTTACGGTATCTGTCATGAAATTCATGCATTGTCACGTTATTTGGGCAAAATATTTGGATTACATCAGCCACCGGATATGCACATCAGTAAATATCTGTATTCCTGGCTGCAGGAACAGGGATTTGAATATACGGTTGCCGGTATCAACCATTATATCTGGCTGACAAAGGCTTCCTATCACGGAGAAGATGTACTTGAAAAAATCCGTCAGTTTGCAATGGAAAATGAAGCCTTTGAGAAGATTTCCGAACACGATCCGGATACGAATCCCTACGATAACCATGGTCAGGCAAAACTTGCGCTGTGCCGTCAGTTTGGTTATCTTCCGATTCCCGGAGACCGCCATCTGATCGAATTTATGTCCTCGATGTGCAACAACCAGAACGGCTTCGGTATGGATTACGGTATTCTGAAAACCACCGTTGATCGCCGCAGATTGGACAAGGTTATGCAGAAACAGGAAATCGATCGGATGGCGAGCGGCGAAATTCAGGTCAACTTCAGCCGTTCTGGGGAGGAGATTGCGGGCTTTATTCAGGCATACGAAAAGCGGACATTACAAAAATTCGAGGATTATTGAGAGAACATCAAGCGATTGTAACCCATGCGGATGTTATTCGATTGGCAGAGATCAAAGAGTAATCCTTATAGAAAACAAAGATATCGGATATATCACGAATCCGTTTCAGATTTCGTATATATCCGATAAAAAATTGATCTTATAAAATTACGTCTTGTCGGCACTCCATTTCTTTTGATCGCTGCGGAAAACGCGGTGGTTTATACATCTTCAAATAAGATAATTGTGTCCGGCTTCCTTACGGAATTGTCTTGGCGATTTCTGATATTTCTGTTTGAACAGCGCGGTCATATACTGCTGATTACAGAATCCGCACTTTTCCGCAATTTCTGAAAATGGAAGTGAGGTTGTGCTCAAAAGCTCACTTGCGAGCTTAAGTCGATATTCTGTCAAATACTCACGCGGGGTCAAACCGGTTTCGCGGTGAAACTGCGCATGAAGGTAATTGGGGCTGAAATTGATCGCTTCGGCGATATCTGCAAGACGAATGGCATCGCCTGCATGTGTTTCGATATATTGTTTTGTCTTTCTCACAATGTCTTTTGTATTGTCGGAAGCAGCAGAAATCTTGGAGTCGTCTAAGACTGTTGATATAAACACAAGCAGTTTTCCAATGAGCGGCAGAGGATTGATACGATAGGACTGATTCAGTGAAATCAGTTCATCCAACAATTTTTCTGTTTCATAGGGATTTCTGCATGGGAAATAACGTGGAGCAGCTTCGATTTGTTCGCGGATCAGACCCACAGCGGAAAATTTCACATATTTTGTTTTGAACGGGAGCAGACTGTTGCAATTCTCGCCCGGAACACCGATGCGGATATATCCTTTTTTGATCGGGTATGCAATGCCATCCGAATATGTAAATTTACCGTCTTCGAGATAATATTCGATTTCATATAACGTTCTTTTCCGCAGCGGAGATTGTTTCAGATCTCCGAAAATACTGCAGTCGAAATAGGCACAAACAATATTCTCCGGTACAATTAAGCTCATAGATTTCTCCAAATCGTAAGATTTTATAAAAATTCCGTATGATAATATATGTAAAACATTGAGATTTTATGTTATAATCCAAGTATACCATATCGTGACAAGAAAGTCAATGACGGAGGGGAAAATGTATATCGATATGAAAGCCAATGTAACCGTAGAAAAATTGATTCTTCCGACTTATCGAGAGCCGATGGCGGAAGAACTGCCGATGTTTGCCGAAAACAGAGTCCACCAACGTACCAGCGGAGATCCGTATCCGAATAAGATTGTCTCGGCAGTCAACAGAGAAGCCCCGGAGGATCGGGAATATATCGCGATTTGTCTGGAAAACGACTATGTCCGTGTCGTGGTGCTTCCCGAAATCGGCGGGCGCATTTACAGTGCGCTCGACAAATCCACCGGATATGACTTTTTCTATAAACAGCACGTCATCAAGCCGGCGCTGATCGGTGTACTTGGTTCTTGGGTATCGGGCGGTGTAGAATTTAACTGGCCGTTTCACCACCGCGCATCCGGATTTATGGCGTGTGATTATACGGTGGAGGAACTGCCGGATGGCACAGCTGTATGCCATCTGTCCGAGCATGATCCGATCGATCGCATGAAGGGCATGGTCAGCATCATTCTGCGTCCGAATGCGAAATATATTGAAACGAGAATGCGGCTATACAACCGTACCGCGATGCCGCATTCGTTTCTCTGGTGGGAAAACGCAGCGGTTCCGGTCAATGAAGATTATCAGATCTTCTTTCCGCAGGATGTTACCTACGTGAATTTTCATTATCTGAAATCACGGACAACCTTTCCGATTGCAGGAAACGGTGTTTATAACGGTATTCCTATGAAAGAACCGCGGGATATTTCGTGGCATAAAAACACGCGGGATGCGACATCTTATTTTGCATCTGCGTCGGATTTTGATTTCTTTGGAGGGTACGATCACGGAAAACGCTGCGGCGTTGTCCATATCGGCGATCATCATATTTCGCCCGGTAAAAAGATGTTTACATGGGCTTACAATCAGCTTTCCAGAACGTGGGAACGAGCATTGACCGATACAGATGGTCAGTATGCAGAGCTGATGGCTGGCTCTTATTCGGACAATCAGCCGGATTTCTCCTGGCTTGCCCCGTATGAAACAAAGGAATTTTCCCAGTATTGGTATCCGATTTCCGAAATCGGGACTCCGACATTTGCCAATCTGCAGTGCGCTGTCAAGGTGGATCGCGGAGGGAAGGGGGCTTGTCTGCGGGTACAGACCACGGAAACATTTGAGGATGCCTGTGTGACTGTATTGGATGGAGACCGTGTCATCCTGTGCGAGCGGTGTACGCTGACACCGGATGTCTGTATGTCCTTTGCCCTTGGTGAGATTCCGGAATATGTCCGATTTACCGTATCCGATGCGGCAGGAAATTGTATTGCAGCGTATACCGAGAAGCACTTTGATGAACACAATATGCCTGATCCGATTTCGGATATGCCGATTGCGGAAACGATGATGTCTGCTGACACATTGTATCTTGCGGGGGTTCATGTGGATCAGTACCGTGATCCTACAGTAAAACCGGATGCCTATTGGAAGCGTGCATTGGAACGTGATCCCGAGCACGCACCGTCCCTGATCGCCATGGCACGGTATTCTCTTGAAATGTTCTCCTATGAGGAAGCATATACGTATGCGGCGCAAGCCATCGGTGTTCTGACAACCTATAATGCAAGACCGCAGAGTGGGGAATGTTATTATGTGATGGGTCAGATCTGTGAAGCACGCGAAATGTACAAGCAGGCATATGACTATTATTACAAATCCTCCTATGCCGCAGATTGCATCGCAAAAGCAATGACCAGAATTGCCGTATTGGATCTGCGCAATCAAAGATATACAGAAGCGGTACGTCATGCGGAATGGGCTCTGGATTACAGCAGAAAGAATTCCCTCGCGGCGGCGTGTCTTGTGATTGCAGAGAAGGAGCTCGGAAGATCAGCGGACGCAGAAGCGATTGTGCGGCAGAGACTTTCCGCAGATCCGATGGATCATTTGCTTCGTTTTGTTTGGGGAGCGGATGACTTCTATTCTGTACTGTTGAGTGATCCGTCAGAGACATGTCTTGATCTTGCGGCAGACCTTGCGGATATGGGCAGATATGCAGATGCATGGAAGCTTCTGTGCGGTCTGATTTCATCCCGTCCTGCGTGTGTGACAAAAATGATCTGTCTTACAGCTGCATATCTTGCAAAACTGGCAGGTATGGATGACAGCAGTTATCTTGCACAGGCGAAACAGACGGAGATCGGTCATGCATATCCGTCACGAAGAATCGAAGCTCAGGTTCTGAGAACATATCTGCAGGATGGGGATGCGGAAAATCGGATGTTGCTTGGATGTATTCTTTATCATAAGCGGCATTATGACGAAGCAGCTGAGCTGTTCGCATCTGCTATGGAACAGTCCTATATTGCAAAACGCAATCTCGCTGTGGCATATTTCAGTCATCTTGATCGCAAAGAGGATGCACTTGATCTGATGTGTGCATTGTGTCAGAACCGACCGGATGACGGTCAGATCCTTTATGAGACGGTGGTTCTGATGAATAAGATGAACATATCTCCCAAGGAGAAATTGCAGCTTCTGACCTCGCGCAGTTTTGACCGTGATGATCTTTTCGTTGAACTTGCCAAGGCATATAATCAGAACGGCGAATATCAGCGGGCGATAGATACCTTGCTTTCCCACAATTTCGTGTCATGTGAAGGTGGAGAACACGCAATTGCCGATCAGTATATTTTTGCACACCTTTCGCTTGGACTGAATGAGATGAAACAAGGGCATTTTGCGCAGGCACTTGCGTACTTTGTCACAGGACAGACACTGCCCGAAAGTCTCGGTGCCGGTATTTGGAATCACTGTAAATTGATTCCGCTGAAATACCGTGAAGCGCTTTGTCTGGATCAGTTGGGCAGAGAAACAGAAGCGGATATCATCTACCGCTACATCGCAGAGACGGAAATTGAATATTTCAGTAATATGCATTTGCCCGAACTGCCGTATTACCGTGCATTGTCATATGATCGGCTTGGAGAGGGACTTTGCAGCCGTGCGATGATGACAAAATACCGTCGGATCTGGTCACAGATGGAAGGCGTTTGTGACAACGGCTTCTTTGCAGCAACACCGTTCTTCATCTCGTTTGTCGATGCGCCAAAGAGACTTCGTCGCTCGAAATTCTTATATCTGACAGCACTTTGTGATCGGTATGAAGGATGCGATGCTGCCGCAGATGCAAAGCTGCAGGAAAGCTATGTGCTGAACAATGACAATCTGTCGGCACTTATCATGTGATTACGGTTTTTCTGTTTTGGGTATTTCATGATAATACTGTTCCATTGCCCGCTGTCGGAATTGACGCGGCGTGATTCCGAAATGCTTTTTGAAAACGGTTGTAAAATAAGTTTCGGATGCGAAACCGCAGGCTTCGGCAATCTGTGCAGGTGTCATACTTTGCGTTTGCAGAAGGATTTTTGCACGGTCCATCCGCATTTGTGTCAGATAGGACAGCGGTGTGACACCGTGAACAGACTTGAATACAGAGTGGAAATAAATCGGCGACACATGTACTGCTGCGGCAAGCTCGGAAAGAGAACAAGATTTATCCAGGTTTTCCTTCATACAGGCAATAGCACGGTCACAGATTTTCCGACGCTGCTGCAGGCTGCTGTCAGAATGTGCGCCGGGCAGAGAGGTTTGACGTGTGTCCATTTCCTGTTTCAGGGTGGAGAGAACTGCAAAAATGGACTGTATACTTTTCCACGGATTGTTTTCATGCCGACCTAAAACGATATGATTGATATGAGAAATATAGATATCCAAATTCCCTGTTGGGAAAAGCTCCGGCATGGTTTCCAGAAAGTGCTGAATATCTCCGCTGCTGTCAGAAATTTTCAGATAGTAATTCCGAAAGGGAAGGTCACTCCAGCGCAGGGTTCCCGGTAAAATGCGGAGAACAGAACCGGCAGGAATATGGTAAGGTTTCCCATTCAAATAGGTCGTACAGTCAGCAGAAAAAAATTCCAGCTCAAGTTGATCGGTCGTGCGCGGTGGTGATTGTTTCATCTGCGGAAACACCGGATCGCTGTCAAAGTATCCGGCCATATACTGCAGGTCTTGTACAAAAAATGGCATATCATGGTCACCAGAATAAAAACAGTAAGATTTTTAAATAAGATAGTAAGATTGTGAATTGCACATATTCGTCAATTTTGCTATAATTAAAATATTAGCACATGGATATATTGGAATTATTATATCATATCTAGCATGTTCCGTCAATCTTATCTTTGCAAAAGATATATATCATTCAGTAATAAATCAAAATCAGGAGGTATCATATGTTTCACCACTACAAAAAAATCGGTACTCTGCGTACCAAATGTGCATCAGAATGGCAGGAGTCAAGACTCGGTATCGGCTTTGAAAAATTAGACCGTGCTGTATTTGAGCCGCATCGGGCATATGACAAGCTGGAAAAGGTCGGTGTCAAATGGGTACGCATTCAGTCCGGATGGGCAAGAACGGAAAAAGAGCCTGGTGTTTACGATTTTGCATGGCTCGATGACATTGTTGACAATTTGATCGCACGCGGCATGATCCCGTGGATGTGTCTGTGTTACGGCAATGCACTCTATAATGAGGAAGCAAAAGAGATTTTCGGTGCAGTCGGTTGTCCTCCGATTGATACAGAGGAACAGAAGCAGGCATGGAGAAACTATGTAGAAGCGGTTGCTCTGCATTTCAAAGGACGTGTCCGTCATTATGAGATCTGGAATGAGCCGGACGGTCAGCACGCATGGAAAAAGGGTGTCAATGCAACAGACTACGGATATTTTGCAATTGATACCGCTAAAACACTTCGTGCAGCAGATAAGGATGTATATATCATCGGCGGTTCGATGTTTACCTCTCCCGTGAGATTCATGCAGGAAGCACTTCTGACCGGTATGGGCGATTATATTGACGGCGTGACATTCCACGAATATACTTATTCCGAAGAAAATGTCAATCAGAAGGTGCGCGCTTACCGCGGAATCCTTGCAGCGCATGGCTGCAAAGCAGAGATCATTCAGGGAGAATCCGGATGCCAGTCAAAGCCTGACGGACACGGTGCGATGGCAGAAGGTGCATGGACGCCCAGAATTCAGGCAAAACAACTCCTGCGCCATCTGACCATTGACCTGTTGAACGGTGTCAAATTCACATCCTTCTTTACATGTGTTGACATGATTGAGGCACTCAACGGTAAGGTTGGTGATCTTTCCTCCTATCTTGACTACGGTTACTTCGGTATTCTCGGTGCAGATTTCGATGAAAACGGTCTGGCTACCGGTGAATACACACCCAAGCCCTCCTATTATGCACTCCAGAATCTTTCGGCATTGCTCGGCGGACGGCTGACAGAAGAAGATCTGCCGCTGGTATTTATGAGAGAGCCTGCATATCACTTGGGAAAAGTAACAACAATTGCCGCGTATGAGGCTACCTACGGTGGATTCCATCTGGATAACGGCGCGCTTGCACTTGCTTACTGGTATCCGACCGATCTGATGACGACTGAATATCAGGGAGCAGCATCCGTTGAATATGCGATTCCCGGTGAAGTACACCTTGTTGACCCGATGGACGGTTCTGTCTATGAAATTCCGAATGTCCGAACCGACGAGCACGGTACTACCGAAATACATCATCTTCCGATCCGCGATTACCCGATGTTCCTTGTCTTCGGTGATCTTGGTGACTACATGACGGAGGATAACTGAAATGAAGATCATTGGTCTGCAAAGCGGTGCGGTATTGCAGCGAAACATAGAAACTGATGCCTGTTCCGTTCTTCTGCAGGGGGAATTTTTGGGGACTCCGTTATGCGATATCGGTTCGCTGATGCAAGTAGGAGATGATAGATGGTGTTTAGAGGGCATCGGTGTCGGTGGACCATATACCGTTACAATTTCAGATGATACAGATACAGTCACTTTTTCTGACATCTATGTCGGGGATGTCTGGCTGCTCGCAGGTCAGTCCAATATGGAGGGAGCCGGTCGGATGCGGAAGGAGGACTGGGAGGCGGAAAAATCTCCCGATCCTGCGGTACGAGCATATTATATGAAAGATTGTTGGAACGCTGCGCATCCGCTTCTGCATCAGCTGTGGGAATCCTCCGATCCTGCACATAGAGCTACGTTTGCCGCAGAGAAAGAACACAGAAAAAACAGTCTGGTCAAGGTTGCTGATTTTCCGCCGGCAAAACAGGTACGCGGTGTTGGTCCCGGATACTTTTTTGCAAAAAAAATGTACGAGCTGACCGGTATACCGCAGGGCGTGATTCCGTGTGCAGTTGGCGGCGCACCAATTGAAATGTGGACACCGCCCAAAAACGGAGAAGACAACTATTTTACCGCCGCATACCGCCGCATCATCGCCTGCGGTTCTCGTATTCGCGGTATGTTCTGGTATCAGGGAGAAGGATACGGTGGTGATCTTGCTGATTATGATGCACGATTTGAGGCGATGCGGACATCGTTTGCTTCACTTTGTGCGATGGAGGTACTGCCATGCGTTCTTGTGCAGACCTTCAAATGCACGCTTCGATATGCTTTACTTTCTGAAGAGAACGGACGAGTCTGGAGCCGATTCCGTGCACATCAATGGGATATGGCAAAAAATCTCCCGATGCTGGCGGCGGTGGCATCCAATGATCTTGAACTGGATGACTGTATCCATCTGTCAGCCGCATCGCATGAACTTCTCGGCGGACGTGCTGCGGATGCTATGCTGTCTGTCCTTTCCGGTGGGGATGGGGATCAGCCGCAGATTGCGGATATTTCTATTGTTCCCGATGTCTGTGTTCCGACGTGGATGCAGGTGCATATCCGATACCGCAACATTCACGGAAAGCTGATTTCCACAGGCTTCCCAAGCGGCTTTTCACTTGGTGAAGACGGAGAAACACCGTCCTGTTCCCAGATGCAGCATACCTCTCTCTGCGGTGATACCGTAGTATTACGAATGGAAATGATCAAAGAAGAAATCGCACGGCAGAGTCTGTGGTATGCATTCGGACACACGTTTTATTGCAACATGACTGATGAAGCGGGACATGCATTGCCTGCACTTGGACCGATTAAACTTTCGCCATATATGGTAAGTAAGGAGGACACTCAATGAACCGTAAACGCTTTGACGTCGGTATCACGTTTGAAAGTGATACCCTGTATTACGCAGATTGTGACAGATATGATGTTTATCCGTCAGAAACCTATGAAGAAATTGAATGGTGGTGGACGATTCTCAACAGCGGAAATATCCCCCTGCGCTCCGTTTGGGTTCTGCGCGGTTTGAAAAATGTGACCGTTGATCTTGGCGGTGCCAAAATCGTTCTGCATGGCAGAATGATGCCGTTTGCTGTCTATGATTGCGAAAATGTTACTTTCCGTAATTTTTCCATCGACTATGACCGTCCGTTTTATACACAGGGTACGGTACTGTCCTCCGAGGTTGGCAGTGCAGTGATTGAGATTCCGGCACTTTACCGATACCGCATTGAAGGTCATGATTTTATTGCCGTATCCGATACCTGGGAGCACCGTTTGATCACAGGTGATATGCTGTTCCGCTGTATGAATCCCGAAAACGGTCGTCCGTCGGAGCACAGCGGTGTCATTCTCGGTCTGATTGGTGATGAAATTTTCCCGCGAGACAATCCGCCTCTGCCGATTCATCATATTTATGCGGAAGACCTCGGTGATAACAAGGTGCGTTTGTTCGGCTTCCCCGAATTTTTTGTACCGCAGGTCGGCGAAATTCTTGCCATGACACATGAAGATCGCCGCAAAACTGCGTTTTTATTGGAGCGCTGTACGGATACATATATTGAACACGTTCGTCTTCTGCACATCGGTGCAATGGGTATTACCGCAAATCTTTGCCATAATATCTCGCTTGATGATTTCAGTATGTATATCGATGAGGAATGTCCCGACCGCATCATTACGGTCAACGCGGACAGCTTCCATTGCTTCCACTGTACGGGTTTGATGAAGGTGGAAAACTGCCGCTTTGAAAATATGCTGGACGATGCCATCAATATCCATGGCAATTATCTTGTTTGTGCATCACAGCCCGATACAAAGACAATTATGGCAAAAAACAAGAGTGCCGGTATTCTCCGCATGGAGTATCTTGTGCCGGGAGATGAAATCGTCATTTATCGCGGAAACACACAGGAAATCCGCTGCCGTGGTATTGTGGAATCCGCTGCGTTTATCGGCGATAGCTGCTGTGACATGCAGATTACGCTCAAAGATGATCTTGCATTGTGTGTAGAGGAAGGCGATTGTCTGGAGAATCTGCGAATGCCGGAGATTGAAGTACGTGGCTGCCGCATGAAGTGTATGGGCGGCTTCCGGATTTCCAGTAAAAAACGGGTTCTGATCGAGGACTGTTATTTTGAGACAGCCGGATTCGGTGTGCTGTTCTCTGGTGACATGAATTACTGGTATGAAAATACCGGTGTCGGAGATGTGACCATACGGAATTGCACCTTTGAAGAGTGCGTGGCTCCCGTAATCACCGGATGTGCATTCCAGCCAACGGAAGAAGCGCCGTATTATCACAAAAATGTTCGCTTTATTGATAATACGATCAACGCTCCGCACGGTGCTGTGATGCGGCTTGACAATGTGTATGGCGTGGAATACCGGAACAATACTGTAACGGGTCTGCGAGACGGACAGATGCCTGTTATTTTGACAAACTGTGACCATGTAACGGTTACTTGAACTATAATAAAAAATCAATGAAAGGAGCTTTTCACAGTATACGCTGTGAAAGCATGGTGATGAACATGAAACGAACCAGACTGATGACTTCTTTGATTTTAGCTTCGCTGCTTCTTTGTGCCTGCGGAAATGATACTGTGTCCACACAGGAGAATCAGACTTCCCAGCCGGATGTTACTGTCGGCGAGGAAGCGGTTGAGGAAAATGTTTACCCCGTGGAACTTCAGGATTTTGGCGGATATGAATTTACATTCCTGAACCAGGAGGACGATTTCTGGACAGGTGCCAATCATATTCTGGATTATGACGCTGAAACCGGTGAATCAATTGAAGATGCAATTTATTTACGGAATCGTGCGGCGGAAGAAAAATTGAATTTCAAAATCAAGGTGGAAAAGTCGGATATCACAACCATGCGATCAACATTGAATCAGGTTGTTTCTGCAGGTGAGGATGTTTATGATGTAGTTTATCTTCCGTTATATCACGGTGGATCGACGTTTGGCAGCGAATATGTAACGAATCTGAAAACGGTGGATACACTGCAGCTCGATCAGCCTTGGTGGAATCAATCTTTCATCGAAACGGCAACGTTGCAGGACGATGTTCTTTATACAACCATTGACTACGTCAATCTGATGGGATATTCCTATGCAAATATTCTTTGTTTCAACAAAGACATGATGCGTAATCTCGGTTTTGATACTTCTCCATATGATCTGGTTCGCTCCGGCGAATGGACGTACGATACGATGCTTTCGTATATGAAGGATGCGGTCAGTATGGGTTCTCAATCCGATTTCACTGCTGATCTGAACGGAGACGCGGTATACGGCTTTGCCTGCCAGCATGAAGAAGGACCTCTGATGCTGACGCAGGGAAGCGGATCCTATCTGGTCACGGTTGACGAAAATCGGATCCCTGTTTTGGAAGAAGATCTGACACGGTTGAGTAATGTATGTGATAAGCTGTCCTCGATGCTCAGCCAACCCGGATATTGTGTCATGGTCAATGTAGATGGACATCAGGGCATCGATTATTTCCTGAACGGCAGAGCACTCTTTTATCATGCTTCTCTTGGACAGTGCGGTTCTGCGCGTTTTCGTAGTATGGAGCAGGAATTCGGTATTTTGCCGGCTCCCAAATATGATGCTTCGCAAGACCGATATTATACCAATCTGAGCCAGTATACCTTCGGTATGAATATTCCGACCACAGCTCAGGATCCGAACCGTACCGGCAGTATTATGGACTATCTTGCATATCTGAGTTATTATGATGTCATCCCGGTATTGCAGGAATCTCTTTGTTATAAGGGTATGCGTGATGATGATTCCATTGAGATGATGAAACTGATTCTGGAAACGGAAGTCGTTGATCTTACCACTGCATCCGGTATTGCGAATGAACAGATGACGAATATCTGTAAGAATATTGTACAGGGCAAGCTGCAGTTTGCATCATATATGGAAAAGCAGACAAAGAAAATCACTGCCAATATTGAGAAGTTGTTTGGTGAATCATAAATATCAGTTCGAACTCAACAGTGTAAGTATAAAGGAGCATTGTGTATGGAACAGCTTGTTATGAAAGCCACAGCTCCGTTTCCGATTTGTACCCGTTCTCTTCCGGACGGGTACAAATTCGTATCCTTTTCCGAAAGTGATACGGATATTGCGGATTGGAAACGGATAATTATGGAGTCGCCGACACCTCCGGACGGAGCGGATTCCTGTTATCACTTGATGATTGAGATCTATCCGGATGTAGTACCGACAAAAGATATCTATTTTGTTGAGAATAACTGTGGGGAACGTGTCGCAACGATCACGATCATTACCCACAAGGACGGAAGCGGATATGTTCATATGGTAAAGGCAATGCAGTCCGAGCGCGGAAAAGGTCTTGGACATTGTATGGCGCAGTTTGCTATGGAAGAATTTACCAGACGTCATGTCCCATATGGCATTCTGACAACCGATGATTTACGCCTGCCTGCGATAAAAACTTATCTGGATGCCGGATTTTCTCCGCTTGTATACTGTGATGCGGATAATGAAATCAATCGCCGCTGGGATGCTGTACTTGAAAAATTGCAGTATCCGAGCATAGCACGCATGAAGAGGGATTAACGATGGGAAATACAATTCGCTTCATACCGAACGGACAAAACCGGACACCGGAAGTTGTCCGGGCACTGCTTCATGCCGCAGCTGGGACAACCTTGTTCTTTGAACCCGGTACCTATGATTTTTTTGCGGATGGAGCATACCGTGGATACTTTTTTCCTGGATGTAACCGCAACGGTGATAAGCAGGTAATTTTCCCTCTGCTTCATTGTCGCGGTGTAACCATTGAAGGTGATGATGCGCACTTTATGTTTCATGACAGAGTGTTTCCGTTCATTATGCAGGATTGTACAGATATCTGTCTGCGCGGCTTTTCCGTGGATTTCTCATTCCCGCGTTGTCTGGAAGGTACTGTGAAATCCGTTGATCCGGACGGATTTATGCTGGAAATGGATATATTGGGATACGGTTGTGAAGTCAATGCTTATGGAAATTTGTTGATTCCCGCCGGAAGTGAACAATTTTCCTCATCGGAGCGGCGGTATTTTCTGGAGCAGCGTGATTGGCATTGCTTCCTTTCTGTCGGTGATATATTTTATGAGCATAACAATCCTCCGGCAGCGGTTGTTTATTGCGATGCGGAAATGCGTGAGGACGGTGTGTATTTCCGTTACAGATCCGGTTCTGAAAAGGTGCGGTTTACTGTTGGGAAACGGCTGATGATCAGTTACGATGAATTACGGGAAAACGATGTTATCTTTCTGGAACGGTGTAAAAACACAGCGGTAGAAGATGTTCGGATTTTCCATGGTGCTGGAATGGGGATTGTCGGACAGTGCTGTGAAAATCTGCATTTGAACCATTATACAGTCGATCCCGGAGATGACGGTTTATCTGCAACAACCGCAGATGCAATTTTACTGACCAATTTTTCAGGACACATCTGTGTTGAAAACTGTCTTGTTGACCGCTCTGTTGATGATGCGATCAGCATCCACGGATTTTACACTCGCGTGGATGCGGTAACGGATCGCTGCAAAGCTACTGCACGGATGATGCATCTGTCACAGGCAGGAACCAATCCCTATTTTCCGGGTGATGTATTGGTTGTATCCGATGGTGAAACCATGTGCAAAAAAGGTACTGTGACAGTCAAGCGGACATTTATCAGAGACGATCCTGCACTCATTTATCTGGAAACGGAAGAATCTGTTAATGATCTTCTGCGTCCGGGTGATATTCTTGAAAATCCCAGACGGACACCGACAGTTGAGATCAAGAACAATGTTTTCAAAAACTTCCCGGCAATCAGGCTGTCATCTGCGCAGAAAATGGTATTTGAAAACAATCGCGTGGAGAACTGCCATGCTCTTTTGATCAATGATCTGATCCGTTATTGGAGTGTTTCCGGATGTGTCAATGATCTGACGATTCAGAACAATCTGTTTGCAAATATGGGAACCGGTATTTCTGTCATTTCCGAGAGGTCTGCGGGAGCGGATGTGCGCCATCAAAATATTCGCATTCTACATAACACCTTTCAGAACTGCGGTGTCGGTGTTGGGGCATCCTGTGTGGACGGTCTGATCATCGAAGGCAATCATTTTGAAAATGTCAGTATCCCTGTCAGCGTCACCGACTGTACCGATACAGAAATTCAACCCTTTGAAGAATGATATATATTGCGAGGAAAATCATATGAAAATCACCTGGCTCGGACAAGCGGGACTTTTATTTGAAACAGAACATCATACGGTTATGGTTGATCCGTATCTGTCAGACAGTGTCGGTGCAGTCAATCCCAAAAATCACCGTCGTGTTCCGGTCGATGCTTCTGTTTTTGATATTCGCCCAGACATTATGATCTTTACACATAATCATCTTGACCACTATGACCCGGAAACGGTATCTCATTTTCTGACATCGGAAACAGAGATCACCGTTCTGGCACCGGTTTCTGTCTGGAATGAAGTTCGCAAAATCGGTGGGGTAAACAATTATGTTTGCTTTAACCGCTGTACAGAATGGACTGTGGATGATCTATGCTTTTGCGCGGTGAAGGCGGAGCACAGCGATCCCGATGCCATCGGCGTTGTGATCTATGATCTCGAGGACGGTAAAATATATTACATCACAGGTGACACGCTGTGCAACCGCACGATTTTTGCGGATCTGCCCGATCACATCGATGTAGTCTTTCTGCCAGTCAACGGTGTCGGCAACAACATGAATATGACCGATGCAACGCGGTTTGCATCTGCCATCGGTGCAAAATACGCAGTACCTCTGCACTGGGGACTGTTCGACGGTCTGGACGGCGCGGATTTCCCGTTTGCAAACAAGATCATACCGCAATTTTTCCGTGAGATTTCAATACCAAGGAGTAACCCATCATGAAAGTGATCGACGTAAAACCGTTTGTCGTTGACTGCTCCCGCACCAACTGGGTCTTTGTCAAGGTCTATACCGATGAAGGCATTGACGGTGTGGGTGAAGCAACACTCGAATATAAAGAAGCCGCTTTGCTCGGTGCGGTTCAGCACATCAAGGAATATCTTGTCGGCAAAAATCCTCTGGATATCGAGCGCCACTTCCATGACATCTACCGCGATGCCTACTGGCGCGGAGGTGCGGTACTGATGAGTGCGCTCTCTGCCGTTGAGATGGCACTGTGGGATATCCTTGGAAAGTCGCTCGGCGTATCCGTGTATCAGCTGCTCGGCGGACGTGCCAATGACAAGGTGCGTATCTATGTCAACGGCTGGTTCTCCGGTGCAAAAACGCCCGAAGAATTTGGCGCGAAGGCAAAGGCGGCAATGGAGCGCGGGGTGACAGCACTCAAATGGGATCCGTTTGGAAAAGCGTATCTCACACTTTCAAATGCGGAGCTTGACCGCGCAATGGAATGTGTTGCAGCGGTCAGAGAGGCTGTCGGAAACCGTGTCGATCTGTTGATTGAAGGTCACGGACGGTTTGACGTACCGACCGGTATCCGCATTGCAAAGGAGCTGGAGCAGTTCCGACCGATGTGGTTTGAAGAACCGACGCCGCCCGACAATCTGGAAGCACTGAAAGCCGTTCGCGACAAGTCTCCCGTGCCGATTTCTGCAGGAGAGCGGCTCTATACCCTGAAAGACTACAAGGATCTGTTTGAAATGCGTGCGGCAGACTATATTCAGCCTGATATCTCCCATGCCGGTGGTATCATGGAACTGAAAAAGATCGCGGCGGTTGCAGATACCTACTACATTCCGTTCGCGCCGCACAATCCGTCGGGACCCGTTGCCAACGCTGCAACATTGCAGCTGGCGGCTTGCTGTCCGAACTTCAATATTCTGGAAATCATGTATTCTGACGTCACATGGCGTGCGGATGTGACGAATGAAGACCTGCATTACGAGGATGGCTATATCACGATTCCCGACAAGCCCGGTCTTGGTATTGAAATCAATGAGGAGGCGTGTCTTGCGCATCCGTATCAGGTACATACGCTTCGCCACTATACCGGGGCGCTGACGGATATCAGACCGCCCCAAACAGCGTTTTATTTTTGATGAAAAGGAAAAGTGCCATATGGATATCATCATTTTTTGCGGTCAAAGTAATATGCAGGGCGAGTCTGAAACACTGACAACAACAGAGATTATCACAGGCGCGTATGAATATCGTTATCTGACAGATACTGCTGCTCCGCTTCAGAATCCGGTTGGGGAAGATATTCGGTATGACGGAACACAGGGCATCCTATTTTCGCACGATACTGATTTGGTTCCTTGGCTGGAGGCACATGCTCTGGGGTCCTCCTGTTACGGACATACCAATTTGGTTCCATCGTTCTGTAATATCTACCGTCAAAAATCCAACCGTGAGGTGCTCGCGGTACATGCGGCAAAAGGATGCTCGGCAATGCAGGTGTGGATGCCTGGAAAACCGCAATATCAGATACTGATCCAAAAGTCGCAGGCGGCAATCCGCTATGCGCAGGAACATGGTGGTGCAGGACAGATTTTCTTCGTATGGCTTCAAGGCGAAAGTGATGCAAAATTAGCAAAATCCAAGCAGTATTACAAGGAATCCATAACCAAACTGTATGATGCACTGTCCGATACACTTGGTATTATGAAGTTTGGCATCATTCGCGTCGGACATTTCTGCGGTGATGCACGGGATACGGAAATCATAGAAGCACAAGATGAAATTTGCTGTGAACATAACGGATTTCTGATGCTTACAACAATAACAGAACAGCTGGAAAAGACAGATGATGGTATGAATCCGGATGTTCCGGGTCACTATAGCGCAAAAGGTCTTGAGATGATTGGAACCGCAGCCGGAGAAGCACTTGCAAACTGGGTAATTATGAACGAAAAGGTAGGTATGGCATAAGATGAACAAAGCAGTATTTGTCACCGGTGCGACGAATGGTACCGGATATGCGATTGCAAATCGTTATGCAAAAGAAGGTTATGACGTGTTCGTGACCTCCCGCGACGGAGAACGTGCACGGGCTGCGGCTGAGAAAATTGCGGCAGAACATGGTGTTTTTGCCCACGGATTTGCGCTTGATATTCGCGACGAAGCAAGAGTGATCGATATTTTCAATGAAATCGACGCGCTGAGTAAATTTGTCGAAACTGTTGTCCTCAATGCGGCAGACCTCGGATATGGTACCGATCCTGCCAAAGGACTTGATTTCTTCACTCAGACGACAGAGGAATTTTCCCGCGTATTTGAAACCAATCTCGTCTGGAATTTCACCATTATCCGCCAAGCGGCTCTGCGTATGCGCGAACAAGAAAAGGGTGCAGTTGTTTTCATCGGTTCCAACACTGCCTACCGTGCCATTCCCAATCGCGCGGCATACTGTGCATCCAAGGGCGGTATGATTGCACTTGCAAAAGCATTGGCGGTTGATCTCGGTCCGTATGGCATTCGTGTCAACATTGTTCTTCCGGGTACGATCAAAACTGACCGTTGGACAGCGATGGGCGACAAGCAGATTGTCAACGGTGAGCTGACACCGATCGGCGATATTTCCGACTTCGAGGATATCGCTAACGCAGCATGGTATCTCGGTTCGGATGAGTCGAAGAATGTCACGGGTGCGGAAATCATCGTTGATGGCGGCATGAGCTGTCAGTTGTATCCGAGAAAACTGAATGAATGGAAAGCTTCGGCACAAAAATGACATATAAAAAGGAATCTTTCAACAAAAAACGAGGGGAAATGTAATGAAATACAGTGAATACAAAGACAAAGTCCGCGCCTGTTGGCTTGGCAAGAACATCGGCGGAACCCTTGGCGGACCGCTGGAAGGTCATCGCGGCGTTTTCGATCTGTCGTTTTATGTCCACAATCTGGCATCAGGTGTTCTGCCCAATGACGACCTTGATCTGCAGCTGGTCTGGCTGCTTGCTGCCGAAAAGCACGGTATTGCGGTCAACGCGGAAATTCTCGGCGAATATTGGCTGACGTATATTCCGTGTGATTGGTCGGAATACGGTGCAGGACGGAACAATCTCCGCCGCGGACATTTGCCGCCTGTGACGGGTGTGCTTTGCAATCCGTATGCAGAAAGCAATGGCGCGTTCATCCGCTCGGAGATCTGGGCATGTCTATGTCCTGGTGATCCTGCATCGGCTGTCAAATATGCTTTTGAGGATGCGACGGTCGATCACACCGGAGAGGGCGTATATGGCGAACTGTTCTGCGCGGCGATTGAAAGTGCCGCATTTGCGGAAAGTGATATCCCAACGCTGATCAAAATCGGTCTTTCGTTCATTCCCGATGAATGTCTGACGCGCAAGTGCATCGATCTTGTCACCGAATGTTATAATGCCGGAATGGATTGGAGAGATGCGCGAAAGAAATTATTGCAGTTTGCACCGTCTCCGTTCGGTCTGCGGTATGTATACGACAACAACCTGCCCGACAAGAATCCCGAGCCCGATATTCCGATGGGAGAGGTCGGACACGATGCGGCAACCAATGTTGCAATCTCCGTGATCGGTCTTCTGTGGGGTGAGGGCGACTTTACAAAGAGTCTCTGCATTGCCGCAAACTGCGGTGAGGACACCGACTGTACAGCAGGCTTCATCGGTGCGCTGATGGGAATTCTGCGCGGAACGGAAGGCATTGAACCGAAGTGGACCGATCCGATCGGGGATGCGATCAAGACCTGTACGGTCGATCACAGCCACGGCGGCATCTGTACCTCTGTCACCGAGCTGACGGAGCGTGTAACACGACTGGCACCGATTTTTTGCTTCGGACGTGTCAGCTACCCCGCGAATGCAGAACCGGAAATCACGATGCCAGACACCGATACATTCTTTCAGCCGATCAAAACGGGTCTGTTTGAATACATCGACCGAAGAACATTTTTGCAGACCTCGCCGCTGTTTGTGCATAAATCCTGCGCGCTGTTTGACGCTTATCTGTACTTTGACACCCCCGATATCACCGTCGGTGAGGATAAGCCGATGCGTCTGACAGTGGTCAATGCGATGGAGCAGCAGCACTGGATCCGGTTGAAGTGGCATCTGCCCGAGGGTATGATGGTATCCACAGGTGTACAGTCCGATCTGTATGCCGATCAGTATACCGGAAAGACAAAGTGCTCGAATGTGACGTTCAGCCTGCGGGCAGACGAGATGCGTGACGGCTTCTGTGAGATTCTGTTGGAGTTGTTCGTTCATGGGCATCCGTCAAGAGTTTATCTGCCGCTGACGCTTCTGAAAAAGCAGTAAGGAAATGGCAGGGGTGATAAGTGATACTTACATCCCTGCCATGATCTATAAATAAACAATCGGCTCAACGAACTGAATCGAGGGAGAATCATATGCTGAAGATAACTAAATTAAATATTGATGGTGGAAAACTCCGTGAAGATTACCACTACTGTGTCATCGACACGGAAACCCCTGTCTTTTCGTGGTCTGTTTTATCCTCTGATACGAACAACAAACAGCAATCCTGTCGTGTGACTGTATACGCTGATGAAACACTGCTCTGGGACAGCGGTTGGATCGAACAAACGGAACAGTCATTGAAATACGCCGGGGAGGCACTACCGCACGGAAGAATTCTGACAGCGGAGATTACGGTACGTGACAGATATGGTGTGGAAAGTGAACCGTATCTGCGACATGTCAGTACGCGCAAATATCTGATCAAAACCAATGACCTGGAACAATATTAGAATACGTGCTTTAGTTGTTTGGGTGATGTTTAGTTCATTGATTCGTTGTACAATCAACTGATTTTCTGACCAATCGCCTGTTTTAGGTACTTCAATCGCCTGTTTTTGAGAGCTATCGCCTGTTTTGTCAGTCGCTTGCCTATAATTCAAATTATAAAGTGTATCCTGGAACGAGCTTGCATCGGAATAAAACTTCGGTTCTAATTCGTCACGGTACCTTTGTATTGTTCCCCCGTCATTGTGGTTTTTGCGCAGCAGCATGATTGTCACACGGTTCGCATACCACTATGTTTCAAGTTTTTTCTTCAACAATTCCGACTACGCGACCACAGCAATAGACACTATCTGCAGCACCGAGCTTGATTGGCTTATACTTATCGTTGTGAGAGATCAAGCATTTGTCACCAAGTTCTTTGATATAGACCTCACCGTTGACCGAGAAAATACCAATTTCGCCGATACGGATATCTTCGGTGTGCTCGACAAATACACGGCTGCCATTTTCAAAGGTAGGCTCCATACTGTCACCACTGACACCAATGACATAATCGGCACGTTCTGCTTCCTCTGTTTCCTTGACCCAGATCTCATCCGGAACGGTTTCGTCGAGGAAATTACCGGTACCTGCAGATGCGGGATCACTGTAAAAGTTGATCTTCAGCATACGTGTTTTCTTCTTTTTAGGTACAGCAGCCATAACACGATCATATTCGATTTTCATAATAGAATCTACCGCATCACGACCGAATGTGTCAAGTGTACGGTATTTTTTTATGAAATTCATTTCCTCAGTGGAAGGATAGTCATCGGACGTATTAAATAGATAGTTCGCTGAGATTTGAAGCACTTCGCAGATTTTGAAAATCTTGTCAATATCGGGTCTCGATGTGCAGCTTTCCCAGTTATATATAACCGAACCCGATTTTACTCCGATCAGTTTTGCAAGTTGCTCTTGGGAGAAACCATGTTCTATACGCGCGTTGCGCAGATTTTCAGCAAAAGTTTTCATGAAGATATACCTCCCTCATGTTCTGATATCATTATATCATATATCATTGGAGATGTCAATATAAAATGCCAATATAATTGGCGAAACCTATTGACAAACCAATTTAATTGGTGTACAATATAGCCAACACCAAGAAAATGATTACAAAAAGATGTGTTAAAGGGAAAGATCGGATGGAGAGAACTATTCTGCATTGCGATATGAATAATTTCTATGCTTCTGTCGAGTGTTTTCTGAATCCAGATTTGAAGCCTTACCCTGTAGCGGTCTGCGGCAGCGTAGAGGAGCGTCACGGCATAGTTCTGGCAAAGAACTACAAGGCGAAAGCCTGCGGAGTTACGACAGGGGAAGCCGTCTGGCAGGCACAGCAGAAATGCCGTGATCTTGTGATCGTCCCGCCGCATTATGAGGAGTATATGAAATTCTCACGCGCGGCACGAAAGATCTATGAGGACTATACCGATCAGGTTGAAGCATTTGGTATGGATGAGTGCTGGCTGGATGTCACAGGCTCGGTGGGCATATACGGGGACGGGGAGAAGATTGCACAGGAGATCAGAGAACGTATCAAATTTGAACTCGGTCTGACGGTTTCCATCGGCGTTTCCTTCAATAAAATCTTTGCGAAGCTCGGCAGTGACTTAAAGAAGCCTGATGCCGTGACCTGTATACCAAAAGAAAGATTTCGGGAAATCGTATGGCCGCTTGCAGCATCAGAAATGCTCGGTGTCGGTCGTGCAACAGAAAAGAAACTGGCATCCTGCGGAATCAGAACCATCGGGGATATCGCACGTTGGCCTGTTGAAGTATTTGAAAAAAAGCTTGGCAAGTGCGGTGTTGCCATCTGGATGTTTGCTAACGGTTTGGATCAGAGCCGTGTGGCTGCGGTCGATGCCTCTGTCCCTGTCAAATCTGTTGGACACGGTACAACGACGCTGCAGGATTTGGAGGATACAGCGGAGGTTTGGAGGGTCATGTTGGCTCTCACACAGGAGATCGGTCACAAGCTGATGACCTACCACAAGAAAGCCTACGGTGTTGCCATCGACGTGCGTGACAATAAACTGTTCACAAGGCAATGGCAATGCAAGCTGAAGCAGCCGACACAAAGTGCATCGGGGATTGCCAAAACAGCATTCGATCTGTTTTGCCGGAGCTATGAATGGAAAAATCCGATCCGTTCCCTAACTGTCCGTGCCATTGATCTTGTTCCCGAGGACACCATGTATCAGATGGATTTGTTCTGCGATGCATTGAAACTGGCGCGAACCGAGCAGATCGACCGAACTGTTGAGGACTTAAGACTGCGCTTTGGGATGGATATCATCCGCAATGCCTGTCTTCTGGATAACCCGAAAATGCCACCCGGCGGAGGACCGCAGGTCATCATGCCGACAGGCGTACCAACATAAACAGGAGGAATCAATATGGCAGAAATGAAGTATCGAAAAGTCTATGTAGATGTATTTGCGCTCATGCGTCAGGATGGAACACTGCTTCCCAAGGGGTTTGTATGGGAAGACGGTGCCAAGTATAAGATTGACCGTGTGCGCCATGCAACACCGGCTGCATCCACCAAGG
>JAZTZC010000225.1:0-3879 GCA_045637265.1 Eubacteriales bacterium
ATTGTCGCAGGCGGGGGTACTGCATTCCTCAATGTCATCGCTGACGTCAAGGCTCTGCTCGCTGACGCAGAAGGCGACGAAAAGACCGGTATCCAGATCGTTGTCAAGGCCCTGGAAGAACCCGTTCGTCAGATCGCCGCAAACGCAGGTCTGGAAGGCTCCGTCATCATCGACAAGATCATGACCGCTGACAAGATCGGCTACGGCTTCGACGCATACAAGGAAGTCTACTGCGATATGGTCGCAGCGGGTATTGTTGACCCGACCAAGGTTTCCCGTTCTGCTCTGCAGAATGCAGCTTCCGTTGCAGCAACCGTCCTCACCACCGAGGCACTTGTCGCTGACAAGAAGGAAGAAAATCCCGCACCCGCAGCAGGCGCACCCGGTATGGGCGGCGGCATGGGCGGTATGTACTAATATCAACCCCAAAAAGTTCAGGGAGCGATTTCATATCGCTCCCATTTTTTATAAATATTCTGCTTTTTTCGAGAAAGTACCCAATGAACACTCCCCAAACAGCACTTTATAGGTGAAAGGACGTGAAAGCATGACTCCCGAAACGCTCAATCAGTATTATGACCGCATATACGGTTATGCTCACCGGCACACCTTCAACGAGGAAGAAGCAGCCGATCTGACACAGGAAATTCTGTATACTGTTCTGAAACAGCTGCCAACACTCAAAAACGAGGATGCGTTCGAGGGCTGGCTGTGGGGGATTGCTGCCAATGTGACACGGGCATTCCGGCGGAAGATGGGCAGACAGCGCGCGATGTTTGTCTATGATATGCCGGATACGCTGTCCTATGAGGATGAATACCCCATCGAGGATGAGGAGCTGTATGCGTCTCTGCGCAGATATGTCGCAGGACTGTCGCGGCGATACCGGGACATTGTCATTCTGCATTACTATGACGGACTTTCGACAAAAGAAATCGCCGAACATCTTGACATCCCCGAGGGAACTGTTACATGGCGGCTGTCCGAGGCACGGCGAAAGCTGAAAGGAGAACTTGAAAACATGGAAATCACAGCATTGAAGCCGAAGTGTATGCGTCTCGACATCTACGGCTCCGGAGACTACTCTGATTCCGGCAAACCATTCCCGCATGTTTACATCAGCGACGCACTGTCACAGAACATACTGATTGCCTGTTATGATGAAGCACTGTCAGTGGAAGCCCTCTCAAAGCGGTGCGGTGTTCCTTCCTATTATATTGAGGACAGCATCGCCAATCTTCTGCGCAGGCAGGCACTGACAGAACAGGGCAGTGGGAAATACCGCACCGATTTTCTCATCTGGGATGACCGATACGATATCTATTGCGAAACCCATGCAGAAAAGGCAATGATGCCCGTCATGGAGCCGATGCTCGATGCGCTGGATGCCATTGCCAAAGAAGCAATGACACTGGACTTTTACCGGGCGGGCAAAACGAAGGAGGCTCTGTACGGTCTTATCAGCGTGCTTGCATTCAACCACATGTGCATGACGCACAGCCATTTGCCCTATCCCGAAATCAGGGAAAAGTATGACGGCTGCCGCTGGTGCTACATCGGAAATATGGAATCGGGAGCGCACCACAGGGTCGGCATCGGCGAGCAGAAGTGCTGCAATCAAGGCAGCCGCGGCAGCTATTCCCACTCCGTTTACGCAATCGGAAACGGTTATGCGTGGCGGGAAATGATGATTGACTATGAAGTTAATGTATGTGAGGATCTTCTGACGCGCGGACACACCGATGACGGCTATTCTGCGGCAGAAGCCGTGCGCCGTGGCTATATCGACCGCTCGGAAAACGGCACACTTTTGGTGAAAACCCCGGCGTTCACGAAAGCACAGAAGGAAGCCTTTGATCGCATCGCCGACCGTTATCTCACTCCGCTGACAGAGCTGTACCGTCAATGCATTGATGCCTTTCTTGACGGCTACCGGGTGCTGTTTCCGGCTCATCTTGCAGAAGATACGGACAGAATGTGCGCCTCCATGTATGTCGGTATGATTTCTGTTATACTTGCCTACGGCATGAAAACCGGCAGAATCACACCTCCGCCGCAGGACACTGTTTGTGATGTCCTGATTCAGTTCAAATAAGCAATACCGCACGGTCGGAGTTCCGATTCCAGCCGTGCGGTTCTGTTATATGTATTCGTTTCAAAGATTCGCCATCGTCACACACGGGTACTTCATGACCTGCAGTACCGTTTCCATGCCGTCCTTCTGTGCATCCCACAGCGTTTCAGCATAGATTGCCACAGGCAGCGGAATCCCTGCTTCAAACATACCGTCCTCGACCAGTGCCTGTACATTCATATAGTCCTTGTTCTTCATCAGAGAATGAACGGTCAGTCGGACATATTCGACATTGCGGATCCAATAGGTTTGGCGGAACTTCCAGATGCGGTTTTTCTCCTCTGTCCGCAGATGCATAAAGCGTTTGCTTCTCTCACCCATGACCAGATTCGGCTCCTGATGGATAAAGCGGCTCCAGTCAAGTCCGGTCAAACCCTTCATGACGACACCGAACTTATCCTCTGTGCCGCGCAGAACATTGATTTTTTCGACAAATGCGCGGGTCGCGGGCAGATCACCGAAGTCATATTCCGAGCCGTTGTCAGCGTGCTCACCCTGGAACGGGAAGCTGCCGCAGTTTTCCCAGATGATATAGACGCGCGGATCGACCTTGGCAATGAACTCCGTATGATTTTTGACGGAATCCGCATGCAGACCGAATTGGATATGCAGTTCGGGATATTTTGCAAGCAGTGCACTTGCCGTATCGTTGACAAAGTCTACAACCGTTTCGGCAATCAGCTTATCGCCGATATACGCCGTCTGCAGTTCGGTAAAGGACTGGAAATAGATGCCGTCACAGCCGGAATGTAAGTATTCCCTCTCGTATTTTGCAACGATCTCATCCCGCAGCTGATGCAGGGATTCGTCATCAAGTTTTGCAGAAACGGAACAGTCCACACCCCATCCCCATGCAAAGCCCCAGATCAGCTTCATACCGAGCGAATGTGCATAATCGGCAATCTCCTTTGCATTGATCGGCGCATAGTCGTTCCAGATGACAATCTCATTCATCTTCAGAAGGAACATGTTGTCAAAGAAGGAGCGGTAATCGTAAATAACGTGTCCCCACGTCCAGATCCCGCGTTCCTCGACATCAGGCGCGGAAATTTTTGACCATGCGGGCAGCTTTTCATGGAAAGGCGTGTCAAAATAGCCTTCATACATGCTGCACCAGACCTTGCCGCACTTATAGATGTCATACCCGCAGTATTGATTGCAGAAATCGACACAGCCGTATGCTGCACCGTGCTCGTCCGCACCGGCAATCACGACCATCTGCTTTTCGGTATTCCAGATGCTGTCCGTGACACAAGCGCTGTAGCCCTGACGCTTCGTGCAGGGTGTGATGATCTGTTTTTCGATCAATGATGCCATCAGGCGGCTTTCATTGCGTCCGATGAGAATCAGATTGCAGCCGCGCAAAATTGTTTCGTCAACCTCATACATGGTATAAACCGAGAGATGATCCCGATAAAAATCAGACACCGTTTTATGAAGCAGATCAATACCGCGGCGCATCATCCCGGAATACTGCTCAGCAATGATGACCCAGCGATTGGGATTGGTAATATATCGACTCATATGTATATTGCCTCCGTTTGTTATTGTGCGCCCTCAAAGGAAGCCATCAGATCAGCAAGCGCTGACTGTGCTTTGGATTCCCGTTTTTCGTATTCGGATGCGAAATTGTTTTTGCGCGAATTGAACATGGTCTGAATCAGCGTTCCCATGCCGCCGACATCAAAGATAAAACCAAAGTCATAAACACGGCTTGCAAAGATGATATCGAGCATCTCGCCGGA
>JAZTZC010000226.1:0-1633 GCA_045637265.1 Eubacteriales bacterium
CGCTGATCTTCATTTCGCACCGTCTGTCCTCCGCTGTGCTTGCCGACCGCATCTTCCTCATGGACGGCGGCGAAATCATCGAAACGGGCAGTCATGACGAGATGATGGCGAAAAACGGAAAGTATGCGGAAATGTTCCGTATGCAGGCTGAAAACTATGCCGAATCGGAAAGCGAGGTGAATCCGAATGGCTGAAAAAGATAAGAAGAAAGAAAAGAAAGATAAAAAGGAGAAAATGCCCGCCGGTCAGGTGATTAAATACAATTTCCTGATGCTGAAAAAGATCGCGCAGATGACGCCGCAGTACATTGTATTCATGTTCATCGTGGGCATCATCGGCGGTATCTCAAACTCCATACAGACGATTTTCACCTACAAGCTGTTTAACGCACTTGACTTGCCCGACATCACCTTCGGGAAAATCGCGGGATATATCCTGCTGATCCTCGGCGTGAACGTGGGCATCAACCTGTTCTACGCATGGTATTATCAGTATTACCAGACCGTCACCGATAAGTAGCTGCAGCACAAAATGCACGCAGAACTGTTCGGTCACGCCCTGAAAATGGACCTCGCCTGCTATGACGATCCCAAATTCTACAACGACTACGTCTGGGCAATGGACGAATCCAAGGGACGCGCGGTACAGGTACTGGACGACACGGCGCGGATCATCAATTATCTGATCACGCTGTCCACACTGATTACGCTGATGATGCAGGTGGATATCCTTGTTGGTTTGATTCTTCTTGCGGGTTGTGCGCTCAATGCCTCCATGTGGGGTCTGGGCAACAAAATCGCCTTCAAAAAGAACGAGCGCGTCAAGCCGTTTCACCGTAAGAACTCTTATATCAACCGGGTATATCATCTCTCGGATTACGCAAAGGAACTCCGAATCAGCAAAGCCGGCGAGAATCTGAATAAAATCTACGCCGACAGCGTAACAGGCATTGTTGAGGAAGAAGTAAAGAACGGGAAAAGGCAGTATCTCCTGTCCATTCTGGAAGAAACAATTTCCGTGACTTCGCAGTTTCTTCCGGTTATCCTGCTTCTATTCAAGCTTTATGACGGTACAGCTCCTCTCGGAAGTTTTGTGGCGTCGATCAACATCATCTGGAACCTGAACTGGAGTATGTACGATCTGGCACGTAATCTGATCCGAATGCCCGACAATGCGCAGTACATCGGCAAGTATCTGAAGTTCCTCTCCTATGAGCCGAAGATTGTCAGCGGAGACAGAACTGCAGAACCGCTGGAAACCATTGAACTGAAGAATGTCACCTTTGCGTATCAGGCAACGGAAAACGCTGAAAAGAAGGACGATACAGAATCCAAAGAAGAAGCACCGAAAAATTCCCTTGAAGGTATCAATCTGACCATCCGGAAAGGCGAAAAGGTTGCCATCGTCGGCTATAACGGCGCAGGCAAAACCACGCTGACCAAGCTGCTGATGCGTCTGTATGATCCTGTGGATGGAGAAATCCTGTACAACGGGCACAGCCTCCGTGAATACGACATTCCATCCCTGCGTGCGAGAATCGGTACGGTGTTCCAGGATTACAAAATCTTCGCGTCCACCATTGCGGAAAATGTCCTCGGAAGCGAATGCACCGATGCTGACCGTGATACCGTCA
>JAZTZC010000227.1:0-4342 GCA_045637265.1 Eubacteriales bacterium
TGCACGTGCGACGATTTCTCCATCCCAGACCACAACAGCCCCTATCGGAACTTCTCCAAGTGATGCGGCAATCCGTGCTTCCTCCAGTGCTTGCTGCATATAGTACAGATCGTCCTTTTGTGCGATGGCTTCTGCCACAATCTCACCTCATCTCAAAACCGAAAACTGTTGAGTACCGTATAATATACCGCAGTCAGCACATACGCAATCATCGGTACCGTCAGCGTATGGCGAAGTGCGGTGGGAGTATCAATCGGACGGTTGTACACCGACTGTGTTTCCAGCGGCAATTCACGCTTCAGGCCGGAATTTCGTGCGCAGAGCACAAGCGCACCGATGATGCCGAACAACAGAAGCACCGCCCCAAACACCGCATGAAAGATATCATATGCACCATCGGGCAGAAACAGATACGCCATATCCTGTATAAACGCAAACAGATTGTTCATCGCATGGATAAAGATCCCGATCCAAACAGAACCGCTCCTAACAACATAATATCCCATCAGAACACCGCCGACCGTCGCATACAGCATCTGCGGCAGATACTGGTGCATGAGTCCGAACAGCACCGCGCTGACTATGATCGCAAAGGTCTTTCCGTGCGGCAGAAGCAAATGCAGAATGTACCCGCGGAAAACCATTTCCTCCACAAACGCGGGAAGAATGACCGAGGAAATAAAAAACAGAAGAATCCGCAGCGGTTCTGTCGGAATATTCGGCGTATAGAAGCGCAGCGGCACACCGGTTTCCTCTATCCATGAGAGAAACGACGTGCTGACATTACCGACCGTATACAGGACAGCTGTGCAGAAAAAGACCGTGAACACCGCATGCGGCGGAACCGTCGGCGCAAACGGAATGTACGGGCGGAAGATGCGGTCACGGAAGATCAGCAAAACCACCCACAGCGGCAAAAGAAAACTGAGTGTCGTTTCAAACATACCGACAACATCGGAGACGGCATTGACCAGAAGCGGATCGAAACCGAACAGACGATAGATGTGATAGTACACCTTACCGTTGATATAAGATGTACCGATATATGCCGCAATCTGCAAAAACAGAAGCAGAGCGATCAGATTGACCTTCATGCGAAACTGCATATCCGGTGCAATACCCGTGTGAAAGTCCAGCGACAAATGGTCTTCGCGCTCTTTTTCATCATACATAAGACAGCACCTCCGTTTCAAGATGGAATAACCACAGTTTCATTCATCATATATTGATTGTTATTATAACACAATTTTTCGAACAATGCAACCAAAATAATTGACAAAATCCATTTTTCATGATATGATAATAGTAATCATAATATATAGATACTGTGATCTTCCCGTCAGAAGATCCAGAAAGGAAATATCATGAAAAAGAATCTTGCACTGCTCTTTGCGCTTTTGCTTGCAGGTCAGTCTCTGATCGCCTGCGGTGATGCGTCCGACAACACCGTCGTAACCGAGACTGCCCAAGAAACCGAATCCCAGACCGAACTTGTAACAGAGGAACCGCGCGAATACGCCGATCTGCCCGAAAAAGACTTCGGCGGTCAGGAAGCGAAAATCTTTACTGCGTACAATATCGAAGAAGGTACGACCAATTTCGGTGTCTCCAAAAACGAATTCGGTGCGCATGAAGAAAACGGCGATGCTGTCAACGATGCACGCTATAAGAGAAATTCCGCAGTTGAAGAACAGTTCAACGTCAAAGTCGTTGACTATGACTACAACACGGAAAACAACCTGATGACATGGGTTCACGATTCCGCGCGTTCTTTCGTCACCAAGCTCATCATGGCAGGCGATAATGACTATGCATTCATGCTGCTTCCGGGATATTCTGTCTGCAACATGGCGCAGAATAATTACCTGCAGGATCTTGGATCCATGCAATATCTGGATCTTGACAAACCGTGGTGGGATCAGAAGGCAAATGCCGATTTGACTATCATGGATCATCTGTTCTTTACAACGGGTGATATTTCCACTGCCGACAACGATGCAACCTGTACCGTTCTTTTCAACAAAGTCGTTGCGGAAAATTACGATCTCCCCGACATTTACCAGCTCGTTCTCGACGGAAAATGGACATTGGAAAAGTTCTACTCCCCCTGCTCCGACGTTTCCAGAGACTTGAACGGTGACGGCAAATACGATGAAACCGACCAGTACGGCGCGATGGTTTGGGATGATATCGCCATGGCGGTCGTCAACTCCACCGGTGACAAGTGCGCCACCACAGACACAAACGGCAATGTCATTCTGACCTTGAACAATGAACGTACTGTCAATGCTCTGACCAAGTACATCGAATTCGGCCGCGACACTTCCCAGTGCTTCCAGTACCAGCGTGCGGTTGACGCATCCGACACCGTTGCCATCAATATGTTCTCCGGCGACCAGGTTCTGTTCTTCATGCAGCTGATGCAGATCGTCCCCAAGCTCCGTGACATGTCCGCCGACTTCGGTATCATTCCGTTCCCCAAGTACGACGAAACACAGGATTCCTACTACAACACGGTCGGTTCCTGGCACTCTGTCTTCTTCTGCATGCCGATGGGTACCGCTGATCCTGAGATGAGCACCATCGTCGCAGAAGCTCTGGCGTGTGAGTCCAAATATACCGTCACCGATGCCTATTATGATGTCAACCTGAAGACCAAAGCAGCGCGTGACGAACAGTCTGCCGCAATGCTCGACATCATCTTTGAAACCCGTGTCTATGACCTCGGTTGGTACTATCAGTTCGGCGGCTACAACGAAGAAGTTATGAATCTCGTCCGTTTGAACTATGCCGCAAAGGAATTTGTTTCCATGTACACAAAGAAAGAAAAGGCAGCGCTGAAAAACGTCGAAAAGCTCAACACCGCATTTGCCGAATACGAAGGCTGATTTTCCACCAAACATTTCCACCGCGGCATATATGGTATCATATGTGCCGCGCATTTTCGTATCAAAAAGGAGTACGCTCTATGAAACAAACGCTGATTCTCGACCGCGACTGGCGATTTCTGCCGGGTGACGGTACCGTTGAAGCCATCACCACCCATGCCGACTCTTATTCGTCCTCCAAAGCAGGCAGTGAGCGCGGTATTCCGTCCATGCGCTATGACGACAGCGAATGGAGCGTCGTCAATCTGCCCCACGACTATCTGACAGAAACCGATTTCCGTGAAGAAAATCTGATTTCCCACGGCTACAAAACACGCTTCAATGCCTGGTACCGCAAGTCCTTCTGTCTGCCTGCGGAATATGCCGGCAAGCATCTGCTTCTCTCCTTTGAGGGTATGGCAGTTACCGCACGTGTCTATCTGAACGGCTCGCTGATCGGACGTTCATTCTCAGCATATGCACCGCTGGATATCGATATCACCGACCGCGCATTCTTCGGCGACCGTCCCAATGTCCTTGCCGTTTTTATCGACGGTCTGTCGACGGAAGGCTGGTGGTATGAAGGTGCCGGTATCTACCGTCATGTTCTGCTGTATGTCAAAGAGCAGATTCACATGGCGCATGATTCCGTATTCTTCAAGCCGATATTGCGCTGTGAAACGGAAAATGACTGGGACGTACACTGTGAAGCAACCATTGAAAATACCGGATATACCGCCGGTGTCCGCCGCATCAGAGCAGAAATCTTTGATGGCGATACCTGCATTGCCCAAGGGCTGTCCGATTGGATTACCGCCAAAGAAGACAGCAAAATCATCGCTTCGGTACCGCTCACAGTGACCGATCCCACGCGCTGGGATGTGGACAATCCCCGCCTTTACCGTGCAAAAATGACGCTGCTTCATCACGACGAGGAAGTGGAATATGAGGAAACCCGCATCGGTTTCCGTACCTTCACAGCGCACAAAGACCTCGGCTTCTTCCTTAACGGAAAACCGATCAAGCTCAAGGGTACCTGCAACCATCAGGATCACGCCGGTGTCGGTGTCGCTGTCCCCGATTCTCTGCAATATTACCGTGTCCGCCGTCTGAAGGAAATGGGAACAAACGCCTATCGCTGTTCTCACAACATGCCCGCAAAAGCCATCCTTGACGCCTGTGACGAATACGGTCTGCTTGTTATGGACGAAAACCGCCGCTTTGAAGCACGTCCCGAGGTCATCGGTCATGTCGAATCCATGGTTCGCCGCGATCGCAACCATCCGTCAGTTGTCATGTACTCGCTGTTCAATGAAGAACCGATGCAGGGCACCAAGGAAGGCGGTCAGATTTTCCGCCGTATGAAACAGGCTGTCCTGCGTCTGGACGATACCCGTATTGTCACAGGTGCAATGAACGGCGGTTACAACGATCCCGAAGGTGCCGCTGTCTATATGGACGCTACAGGCATCAAC
>JAZTZC010000228.1:0-1827 GCA_045637265.1 Eubacteriales bacterium
GACGGACGATACCGCTGCTGTCGAGGAAACTTCGGCAGAGCCTGATCCTTTTGAGAGCTTTGACTTCGGCGGCGAGGAAATCCGTATGCTCGTTTCCGCAAATGACTACGACGGACGCGGCTCTTCCATCTATGCGATCAAGCATGAGGAAGAGGAAAACGGTGACGTTGTCAAAGATGCTGTTTACAAGCGCAACATGGCTGTTGAGGAGCTGCTCAATGTCAAGTTCGTTTTCACAGAGAATGAAGAAGACTATACGATCATTCCAACGACCGTCAACAACTTTATTCTTGCCGGTGATGATGCGTATGATCTCGTCATCCATGACCTGTTCCCGCTGGCAACGCTGTCTGTCCAGAACTGTTTTCTGAATGTTTATGACATTCCTCATCTGGACTTCTCCAAGGATTACTGGTATGATGCATATATGAGTGACGTTTCCTTTGCATCTGAAGATCAGCGTTATATCCTTGCAGGTGACTATTTCCTCGATATTCTCCGTTGTGCTCATGCACTTTATTTCAACAAGGAAATGTTCAATACGCTGTTTGAATCTGCAGATGAACTTTATAACCACGTGCTCAACGGTACTTGGACACATGAAGTATTCCTCCAGTACATTGAAGATACCTATCAGGATATCAACGGTGACGGTACGGCAGACGACAATGACCGGTACGGCTACTGTACCATCAACTACTGGGGGCCGATGATTCCGTGGGTCATTGCTTCGGATATTACGTTCCTTGAATATGAATCTGACGGTGCGCCGTATTTTGCAATGAACAATGAACGCTCTGTTCAGCTGCTGACCAATTTGGTCGATATCTTCCACGGTGCGGGTACACATAACTATTCTGCAAGCATTGAAGCATGTACAAATGCCTTTATCAACGGCAATTCCTTGTTTGGCGGTTATCAGCGTGTTTCTTCTCTGGAAATGTTCCGCGATATGGAAACCGATATTGGTATCCTGCCGTATCCGAAGATGGATGAATCGCAGGATCATTATATCACCTCTTCCCACGATACCGCAAACGTCGGTGTTATCCCGATGACCTGCAGCAAGGCAGAGACGATGGGTCCAGTTCTCGAAGTGCTCTCCCGCGAATCTGCAAAGGACGTTGTTCCGGCATACTACGAAACCGCTCTGAAGGTCAAGTATGCGCGTGATGACCAGTCTTCCCAGATGCTCGATATCATCCGATACAACATTTCCACTGTTTTCCCGGTTGCGTTCGGTAATTACTGTGAAAATCTGGCACTGTATAGTGCATTCTCTGTTCCGCTTGCTGAAAAGAAGACGGACTTTGTTTCCAACTATGTCAAGTTTGAAGACAAGGCACAGGCAAAGCTCGATGATCTGTGGGATGCATTCAACTCCATGGAACCGTAAACATACAACTTGATAACAACAAAACAGACCGTCGATGTATTTATGTGGATCGGCGGTCTGTTTTTGTTATTGTCATTATCCACAAAAAACTCCAAAATCTTTTGTCTATTACGCTAAAAAGCACAGGAATTTACAAATTGTTCATATATTAACAGTTTGTGTATGTTATAATTGGTTATCAAAATAAATCATAGCTTTTATTATTCAAAGCGCTATACTTGTACATATGTAATATAGTGCTGCCAGAATTTGATTCGGAGGAACGGATATGAAAACTCAGAGAACACTGACTTTACTGCTTGCTGCGCTGATCTCGGCACGTACGTTTACCTTTCCACCCTGCGGCGGTGGCACGCCTGCTGCTGATGTACAGACCAATGCACCGACGGAGGATAGCGCTGCTGTCGAGGAAACTTGGGCAGAGCCTGATC
>JAZTZC010000229.1:0-26332 GCA_045637265.1 Eubacteriales bacterium
GGGCATGCAGGAGGTCAACTGCTCCGATCCCAAGTGGAATGACCCGGATGAAGAACTGATCGAAACCAGCGGTCACGGCGGCGGCGACTATCTGACCGCGCGCATGTTTGTCGAATGTATCCGTGACGGTGTCCAGCCGCCGCATCCGTTTGACATTTATTCCGCAACGGTCATGTCCTCCGCGGCAATCCTCGGTCACCGCTCGATGTTGGAAGGCGGTATGCCCTACGACATTCCCGACTTCCGTGAGGAGGAATGGCGCGTCAAGTACGAAAACGACCGCCTGACACCGTTCCCCGGCACAGACGGCAGCGAACCGACGCTTCCCTGCTGCTCCGTCCCCGATTTTGCACCGACGGAAGAACAGCTCAAAGGCTATCTTGAACTTTTGAAAGACTAAATGAAACAAACTTACAGGCAGCTGTACGACAAACGCACAGCTGCCTGTTTTTTATCCGATTCAGTTTTTCATCTGACGCAGAAACAGATAGACTGCCGCCGCCATTATCACAGCACTGTAACCGAGCACCCACAAAAGATGCGGCATCACAGCACCGTAATCTCCCGCCAGAACCGCCCGCTCCAGCTCCACCGCATGGACAAACGGCAGCAGATCCGCAATTTTCCGGAACGTACCGCCCACAAGAGACAGATCAAACCACACGCCCGACAGCCACGCCGACAGGTTGGTCAGCAGTGCCCCGCAGATGCCGCCGACCTGCTTTTCGTTCAGAATACTGCCGCACAGAAGTCCGAGCGCAATATACAGAAGCGAAACAGGTACAATCATCAGAACCGCCGACAGCAGATGCACCGTCACGTCAAGTCCCAGCAGAAGCGCACCGAGATAGCAGATGACGCACTGTGCCGCGGCAATCGGAAGCATCGGCAATGTATAGCCGAGAATAAAATCCGTCGGTGTAAGCGGCGTTGTATACAACCGGCAAAGAAACGCGCTGCCGCGGTCTTTGGCAATGACGGTTGCCGAAAACAGCGTCATAAAGGACAGACCGAAGACGGTGATGCCCGGTGTCAGATGAGGAAGTTCAAACAGGCTGACAGGAATGTTTGCCTGAATCACGCTCATCAGAACGAGCAGTACCAGCGGAAATCCAAGCCCGAAAAACAAGGTCAGCGGATCGCGCAGAATTTCCTTTGCGTTCCGTTTTGCAAATGTCAGCATCCTCACGGCGTCACCCCTCTCACAATCTGCACAAAGGCATCCTCAAACCGATCCTTGCCGGCATGGTTCTTGATGGCTTCCGCCGTATCGCAAATGAGCAGTTTTCCGTCCCGCATGATGGCAATGCGGTCAGACAGCGCTTCCGCTTCTTCCATATAATGCGTGGTCAGAATGATGGTAATTTTCCCTTTCATCGATCGGATCAGATCCCACAGCTCACTTCTTGCAATGACATCGAGTCCCAGCGTCGGTTCGTCCAGAAACAGAATCTGCGGTTCACAGATCAGCGCCATCGCAATGCTGAGTCTGCGCTGCCAGCCGCCCGACAACTTTCCCGATTTTCTTCCCAGAACCGATTCCAATCCGAGAAGCTCTGTCATTTCGCGAATTTTGGCATCCTGCTTTTCTTTTGAAAACCCGTGAATGCCGCACATCAGCGCAAGATTTTCCAAAACGGTCAAATTCGGTGCAATTGCCGTTTCCTGCGGAGATACCGCAATCATCGATTTGACCGCGGCAGAATCACGGCAAATGCTCTTTCCCATCAGATATGCGTCACCGTCTGTCGGTGTTGTCAGACAGGACAGCATTTTGATGGTCGTTGTCTTCCCCGCACCGTTGATGCCGAGCAGAGAGAACAGCTCTCCTGCCGCAATGGAAAGCGTGAGGTGATCTACCGCGACAACATCTTTATATACCTTTGTCAGACCTTCGATTCTGATCGCTTCCATATTATACCTCCATGCCGTATTGATACCGCAAACCTCTGTAGGTATCCGTGATCATTTTGCTGACCAATTCCCAGTCAAGATCGAGATAGCTTGTGGCAAACATAACGGCGATCCCGTGGACACACGCCCACATTTCCATGTGAAACAGCGCGATATCGTCGCCCTCAAGTCCTGTATACTGATGAACAAGTGCTTCCATCTGATCGGTCAGAACTCGGTTTTCGGCAAACGTCTCCGTTCTGCGGTCACGCATGTACAAGAGCTTGAACAGCTCTTTTTCTTCTTTTGCAAAGCGGATATACGCCATACCGTTTGCTTTGTATGCGGGATAGTGCCCTGCGGCAACCTCACGCTCCATATATTCGACACAGCACCGCTGTGCGGCTTCCAGCACCGCATACAGAAGATCATCCATCGTTGCGAAGTTGGAGAAAATCGGCTGTGTGGAACAGGAAAGCGCTGTGGCAATTGCACGGGCATTGATGGCATCGATCCCGTTCCGACGCACAAGGGTCATGGCGGTTTGAATAATATCTTCTTTTGTGATTTTGACTTTCGGCGGCATACAGGCTCCTATTTGAATATCATGTGTTATATATCAATTGATATTTTAACATAAAACATCGTGTATGTCAATAGCAGGATCAGAAATTTCACAAAAAAAACAGGAACACCGCGGTGCTCCCGTTTTCTTTGATTCGTTTAATCTTCGTATGCTTCGTACAGATCGTCCAACTGTTTCTGGATGGACTTTTCATCCTTGGCAAAGAAGCTCGCAAGACCCTTGCTGCCGGTATTATAATATGCATAGCTTGTCAGATAGTCGGAAACGCCCGACAGATTGCCGTAGAACGCATCGGCAAAGTCGAAATACGCACCTGCCTGAATGATGTCGAGCATTTCGGCAGTATCGGCATCTCGGGTATACTTGTCCTTGAGCGCCACATTGAAATACGTCGGAATGATATCGTTGTAGCCAATACACGACAGCGCTTCCAGAACCAGCGACGACTGATCGGGATCTGCCGCCGTAATCGGGACAGAGGCAACCGTAAAGCGGCGCAGAATCGAGCTGACATAGTCTTTCTGTGCTTCGTCATACTTGGGATACGGCAGAATACCGAAATCGGCTTCCATATCACGCAGCCATTCGACACCCTTGAGAACAACGCCGACCATCGCGGAACGGCCAACCTCCAGCTCATACACAACCGCATTGTCGCTGTGCGCAAAACCTTCGGGTGCAGTTTCACGGTCAAGGAAGTTCACGCTGTGCACAAGGTCATAAACTTTATCATAAACCTCGATATGCTTTTCCTTTGGGAAATCAATGATGTGCGTACCGTCTTCCTGCTTTGCCATAATCGCGGTCTGCGTGGAATACGTCAGCGGATTGATGGAGTTGCCGTATGCCGTAAAACCGCGCAGGTCGTTTTCGTCGATGACGCTGTCACCGTTGAGATCGGCAGAGAACGATTCCACGAGCGTCAGGAACGCATCCAGCGTCCATGTACCCTCGCGTACCATCTGATACGGATAAGGAATGTCGTAATCGGTAAACAGTCCCGCATGGAACAGAAGGACATTCGTTTCCGTCAGCGTCGTCAGCGCGTAGTCACCCGACACGGCATACAGATGTCCGTGAATGGTGGCATTGTCATGGAAACCGTCTTTCCAATACGGCTTGGTATAGTCGATGTATTTAGCGTCGATTAAGTCAAGATAGATATTTTCCGTCGCCAGAGGCAGAACGATATTCGACTGACCTGTGATGATATCAAAGGTACTGTCACCAGCAAGGACGGTGTTGGTAATCAGCCCCTTATATTCTGCCTGATTTGCCCACAGACCCGGACGTCCCATATAATCGAGCGTCAGGTTGAACCGTTCGCTGATGGTACGGTTGCGATCAAAAACGGCGTCATCCACCGGCTCACCCGTCTGCTCGGTCGCAAACTCATATGCAACCTCCTCGCGGTACAGAATTGTAACACTGTCACCTTCATAGTCCATTTCCGGAAGATCATCGTTTACGCGGTTGTCATCGACCACAGTTTTGGCAGCCGTTTCCGTTACAGCAGCCGTCGTTTCCGCAGCGGTTTCCCCTCCGCCGCAGGATGCAGATGCCATCGCAGCACCCAGAAGCAGAAGCCATGCAAGTGCTTGCTTGGTAAGTTTCATAAATTTTCAGTCCTTTCTCTTTGCTTTTTTCATATTATACCACCACTGCCTGTTTCTGTCAAGTAAAAATAACAGCTTCCGATTATAATCGGCGATCCCCGTGACATACTGATAAAAAAAGCGAAAGGAATCCGCCATGCCGCCCTCACATCTGCCCGATACCTACTCTCATGCAAAGGAAACACTCGATGCGCTGTTTTCCTATCCCGACAATTTCGGCATCATCCGCCGCGAACTGACCATCGGTACCTGTACCGCTGTTCTGTATTATGCAGAAGCACTCTGCGACACCGCCGTGACCGAGCGCGTGCTTGCCTTCTGCAAGGAATCTGCCGACTCACCGATGCCCGAAACGGCAGAAGCCTTTTGTGCGGCATCCGTTTCCTATGCTGAAACCGAAATCTCCGATGAGCCCCTTGCGCTTCATACCGCCGTCATGACCGGATGTCTTCTGCTGCTCTCCTCTTGCTATCCCGAAAAAGGGATTCTGATCAAAGCGAGAAACATTCCCGGACGTTCCATCGAGGAGCCGGAGCATGACAAGGTTCTGCGCGGCGCACATATCGGCTTTGTCGAGGTTCTGCCGCGCAACTGTGCCATGATCCGCCGTCAGCTGCCATCACCGTCTCTTGTGATGAAATGTATTCCTGTGGGCAGCATGACCCGTACCAATGTGGTTCTCTGTTACCTGCGCGGACAGGCAGACGAGCAATATCTTGCGTATTTAGAACAGAAGCTTTCACAGCTGCATACCGACAGTCTTTGTATGGGAACACAGAGTCTTGCAGAATGCCTTGTCAAAAAACGTGTATGGAATCCCTTTCCCCGCTTCCGCTATACCGAACGTCCCGATGCCGCCGCCGCATCGCTGTGCGAAGGAAACATTATTGTTCTCGTCGACGGCGCACCGCAGGCAATGATCCTGCCCGTTTCGGTGTTTTCCTTTTTGCAGGAAACAAACGATTTCTATCTTGCGCCGTTCACCGCAACGTATTTACGTATCGTGCGGTTATTGAGTTATCTTCTTTCGCTGTATCTGACACCGCTTTGGTATGCGTTGGTAACGGTAAAACCCGCACTCCCAGAATGGCTGTCGTTTCTGACACAGACAGAGGATACCACGGTTCCGATTCTCGTACAGTTTCTGCTGATTGAGGTTGCCGTTGATATGCTGAAGCTCGCGTCATTGAATACACCCAATGCGCTGTCAAATTCCCTCTCTGTCATCGGCGGTCTGATTCTCGGGGAATTTGCGATTGAAGTCGGCTGGTTCATGCCGGAAACGATCCTCTATATGGCAATCGTCTCCATCACACATTTCACCCAACACAATTATGAGCTCGGTTATGCATTCAAATACGTCCGCACAGCAATGCTCTGTCTAACTGCCCTCTGCGGCTTTTGGGGAATCTTGCTTGGAACGGTGCTTCTCTTGTTTCTGCTCATCACCGCCCCGACACCCGAGGATAAACAACGCTATCTTTATCCGCTCATCCCGTTTGACGGTCCTGCACTCCTGTCTCTTTTCATCCGCCGCCGAAAAGAACTGCCGTGAGGATCATCTCCGACAAATCTGCCGCATGACACGATAAAACCGATCCGTGTCGCGCATCGTGGAGCCCCATCCGACGCTGACGCGCACGCATCCTGTCTCCGCAGTTCCGAACACGCGGTGCACAAGCGGTGTGCAGTGGAACCCTGCGCGGACACAGATTCCGTCATCGCCGAGAAGCTCTGCACATTGCGTACACGGCATCCCCGTCACATTGAACGAAAGCGCACAGCCATCCCCGATACCGCCGCAATACACCGTCACGCCGGGCAGGGAGAAAAGCATCTCTTCCATCCGGCGGTACAGCACATGACAGGCATTGCGGATTTCTCCCATGCCGACATCGCGGATATATTCCAGACCGGCACAAAGTCCGGCAATCGCAGGTACGGACAGCGTTCCCCCTTCCAGCGCCTCCGGCAGAAAATCAGGCATTTCGGGCGACAGCGATGCCACGCCATTTCCGCCCTGTACAATAGAACGCGGGATCGGTGCACCGTCACGGATCAAAAGAAGTCCGCTTCCCTGCGGTCCAAGCAGCGCTTTGTGTCCTGCACAGCAAAGATAGTCGATGCCGTCGCGTTCCATATCGATGTCATAAACTCCCGCACTCTGCGATGCATCGACGAGAAAGGGAATGTGAGCAGCGCGGCACAGTGCTCCGATTTTGGCAATCGGCAGACGTGCGGCGCATACATTGGAGACGTGACACGCACAGACCAGCGCCGTATCACGGGTCAGCCTTGCGCGGATGCCCGCCAGAATTTCCTCATCGGACAGTATCCTCTCTCCCGCAGCAAACACGGGATAGACCTCGGTTGTCACGCCTGCTGTTTTCTGCAGATGATACAGCGGACGGATCACGGCGTTGTGCTCCATCTCCGAGCAAAGAACCCGTTTTCCGCTGAGCGGCAGTCCGTGCAGAACCGCATTGATCGCATACGTCGCATTGGGATAAAACAGCACATTTTCCGGCAGCGACAGTCCGAAAAAGTCCGCCGCAGCTTCTCTTGCTCCAAAAACCAAGGCTGCGGCACGCATCGACAGCGGATGCCCAGCGCGTCCCGGATTGCCGCCCGCCTCGGTCATGGCGCGCATCATCGCACGTCCGACCGCTCGGGGCTTCGGATAGCTCGTCGCCGCATGGTCAAGATAGGTCAATTCCATATTGAACACCTCCAGATATTCCGAAACGGAGAGGACTGCAATAGAATCCTCTCCGTTTTTTTACCTCTTACAGCATCGGCAGGTCATCGGACAGAATCTCGGTATAACGGACATGCGCTTCATGCAGCATCTGCCGTATCCCGGGCACGGTATAACCGCCGCCGAGAATTTCCAGCGCATAAGCACAGCCGTTTTTGGATTCTCTCGGATCCATGCGAATCATCCTGACCGGAACACCGCGTGCACGGAGTGCGGTCATGCCCTTTTCTCCGTAGGTGACAGAGCCGATGGCGATCCGAATCCTTGTCATACACCACGCTCGGAAAGAACAGAATTATGACGGCACAAACATGACCGCCATGCAGCACATAAAAATATGCCGCACTACAATATATGCAGTACGGCATCAATCGGTCAGAAATGTTTTTTCTGTTCTTCTGTCACCCGATAAAAGGTGTTATGCAGTTGTTCGATTTCGGAAACGAGGGAGCGGATGTATTCGTTGAGATCGTCGTCGTTGACCGAGAAGTCAAAATTCGTCATCACGCAGACGGCAAACGGTGCATCTCCGTAAACAAGCGCCATATCATGGTATGAATCGGCATCCCATCCGTACTTGTGCGCAACCGCATACGGATTGGAGACTGCACGGGTAATCAGCACCTGATGGTTGGCATTTTTCATCAGATTGATGAGCATCCCGCCCTCGGACGGATATTCCTTTGCAAAATCATAGATCGCGGCAAGATAAATACAGGCCTCGTCCGCCGTCAGATTGTTAAAGGAGGTAAAGACAGACTTGATACCAAGCTGTCTTGAGATCGACCAGAAATTATCGTAGCCGAATTCATTGCGCAGAATCCGAAACGCGGTGTTGTCCGAAACCTTGATCGCATATTCGATCAGTTCCAGCACCGTAAATTCCTTGCCGCCAGCAAGATCCATATCCTTGATCTTGCCCGAACCCTTCTCGACCATCGATTCCGTGACGGTGATCTTGCGCTCCAGATCATATTTGTCCCAGAGCTCCTGTGCCAATGTTTTGCCGACCGACGGGTCATTGGTCGGATTGGCTTTTTTGATTTCGTTGTATTGTGCAATCTGATGCAGAAGCGAATAGATATACGGTGCCTTGATCAGACTTGCCGAGAAATAAACATGGTCACCGTTGTACGAATAGACCGTACCGCGTTCCATATCGCGGTAGGAAATCGCGATTGTCGGGAACTTGTAGCCCATCGCCTCGTAGTCGATTTCCTTTTCCTGTGCGATGCCTTTCTCATCCAGCGGCGCACCAGCCTTCGCGCGGTAGAGGATTTCGGCATCCTCCTCAAACTTCACATCCTCGATCAGCATCAGCTTGCCGTCGGGATCGACAATATAGGGGCTGTGCGCCATCTGTTCTTCCAGCGCACGGATCACCGCCAGCTGTTCATTCAGATCAAAGGTATAGGAAAGCGATTCGGGATCGGCCGGCGCAAGATCACCCGGATTGAATTGACTGTCCAGATCCGTTGGCGGATTGGGAACATATTCCGTTTCCGCTTCTTCTGCGGCATGTTTCAGCGCATCGATCTCATCGCGCAGTTCTCTTGCCTGCTGTTCAAGAAATTCGTTTTCCCGACGCAGATCGGCGATCTCTGCCGTATCGTGCGATTCTGTATCGTTTGTTTCGTCATCGTGCACTTCGTCCGTGACAACGGGGTTCTTGACTTCCGTGCCGACCGACACCGCAGTTCTGCCCGACAGATACAGTGCCGCAAAGCCTGCCGCCAATAAGATGGACAGCACCGTCACCGCAATCAGTACGGTGAAGATGAGCTTCTGTTCTCGTTTCATTTCATTCATTCTGTTATGTTGATCCTCTGCGAAACGTCGTAACGGCGTTTCCGTTTGTTATCATTTACCGTTTTTTACCATTCCTGCGGCTGTTTTCCGATCTACGAAGCATTTTGAGTCTTTCTTCACTTTCCGAACGGAATCGGCGCATCATTTCCTCAAAATCATCCTCGGATGAATCCGCTGCCCCAACCTCCGATGACATGTCATCTGCCATCCTCTTTCTATCGGTGGAGAGCCATTTCCGCTCCTTCGCCTGCTCATCCTCGGTCATAGCCTGTCTGCGGGACAGCGCAATTCTGCCGCGGTCATCGATGTGCAGAACCCTGACCGTCACTGTATCTCCGACCGAAACCAGATCAGAGACTTGCTTCACATACCCCGAGGACAACTCCGATATGTGAATCAAACCGTTTTGTATACCGTCTGTACCTTCCAATGTCACAAAAGCCCCCCATGGGACAATGCGCGTGATACGTCCTTTATAACAAGAACCGATACCGACTGCCATCTGACTCCTTAATTGGACAGATCATTATAAATAATGATATCGTCCGGCATACTGAAGTTGAGTTTACTCTTCGCAATTTTTCGGATATACGTATAATCGATCGGCGTCGCAAGCTCTTTGTTCAAGGCCTCGATCTGTGCCTGATAATACGCAATCGCCTCTTCCGTCGCGGCGATTTCTTCCCTGTTTTCGACGATCTGTCCGTAAAGCTGAAAAATCGTAATGGCACAGAAGCCGACAAAGACGAACAGCGCGACCTTCGTGAAAAAGCTTGTTTTTTTCTTTGGCTGTTTTTTCTCCTTCGCCATATCTACTCCTTTGCTTTCTGCCTCCGTGGGCGTCGTTTCTTTTGTACGGGTTCCTCTGTACACAGGATTCTGCGGATCCGACGGCGGCACCGTCTTCTCTGTATGTTCTGAACAACAGCGCTTCCTGTCTTTTTACACAATCCTCCAAATCCGGTCAAAATCCGATCCATCATGTACACGGGATAATACAGAATCCCGTTATACAGCGCGCATATACCTGCCCGAATCACGGAAATACCGAGCTGAAACAGGGGCAGCATCCACCGCCCGAGACTGCGGCTGTACGCATTAAATCCGATCACGCCGCCAAGAATGAGATACCAGCGCAGAATCCCGCTGTTCCGCCAATACAAAAACACCGCGCCGAGCACTCCGCAGATCAGAAAATACAGGATGTCGAGCATTGCCTGTACAACCCTTGCGGGAAGCCTGTGATGCGGTCGCCGCTTTCGGATATCGCCGACAGCCGGTGATCTTCTCGGAAGCATACGGCATCGGTACTGCCGCAGCACAAGAATCCATTTGCGCAGTCTGCCGCCGTCCGAGCATGAGTCCTCTCGCACACCGAGCGCGGAGGCGATCATGCAGAACAGATCATAAAGCGCACCGAGCAGCACACCGAACAGCAAAGCCGCGGGAAGTGCCCGCAGATTTCCTGCCGCGCTGGCTTCCGCTAAAATCGCGTGCTCGGTGGCAATGTCATACGCCGCCGTCATCGGAGCAGACGCGCGAAAAATCCGCCGTTCTCTTTTGCTTTGGCATCGTCGGTATAATACAGCGCGTGAACCGTTCCCTCCAGAACAAGCTCCCCCGATTCCAGGGCAAGATGCTTTACATGCAGTCCCTCACCCTCGATGGTCAGAATCCCGCGGGATGTTTTTGCACATACCGTATGTTCATCATAGTTATCAACATCCAGAACACCGCCGCACGTAAGATGTCTGCGGTCGTCAAGTGTTACGGCATGCCGCATATCACGGCGTTCTGTCCCCTCTGCCATGGCCATGGAATGTTCCTCCCGTCATCTGATGTTCGGTTCATTCTATGCGGGGACAGTCCCGTTTATACCATTCAGCCCTCCAGCACCTCGTACATGGAGGAAGCTTCTGCCTTGCCGACGTGTTCCTTGACATCGACCACGCGCACGCGCAGTGTCTTTTCGCCGAATGTGATTTCCAGAACGTCGCCTTCCTTGACATCGTACGATGCCTTTGCGCGCCGTCCGTTGACCGTAACATGATCGGCGTCACACGCGTCGTTTGCCACGGTTCTGCGCTTGATGATGCGCGATACCTTCAGATATTTATCGAGTCTCATATAATGGGTATCCTTTCCCGAAAATACAAATACGACCGCACCCAAGGTTTCCTGCACAGGTGCGGTCATCCGTATATTGTGTACGGCGTACACAATACCTCATGTATGAATTACTTGTTGACGATTTCCTTGAGTGCCTTACCTGCGGTGAAGGACGGGTGCTTGGATGCAGGAATTTCGATGGATTCCTTGGTAGCGGGATTTCTGCCGATGCGGGCCTTGCGTACCTTGGTTTCAAAGGTGCCGAAGCCGACGAGCTGTACCTTTTCTTCGTTTGCGAGAGCATCCTCAATCGTGGTGAGGAATGCATTGACAACATTTTCTGCTTCCTTCTTCTTCAGACCGGTCTTCTGTGCAACGGCATCAATAACCTGAGACTTGTTCATAACGTAATCTTTACCTTTCTGTGTGTACATGAAATATCATTTGTCCGGTCGGGAAAACCGCACCTGCGGTCCCTGTTGGTTTCCGGCTCTTAAAACTGCATTTATTAGTATACCATTTTTAACCGATTTTATCAAGTGCTTTTACGAAATTTCCCATGAAAATTTGAAAATTTTCAGAAAAATCCGTATCAGAACAAGGATAATTGGTTCGTTTCGCTCATACCGTCAAGAACACCGCTCGTGTTCAGAATTTCCATGACGGCACGGGACAGCTGTGCGCGATCCTGCAGCTCGGATTTGGAGTAAATCTCACCCTCGTCACGTGCACGCACGATCTTTTCGGCAGCAGACAGACCAAGTCCGGACATCGCAGAAAACGGCATGCGGATGGCACCGTCTTCAGGCAGAAAAGCCTTGGCATCGGACTTGTACAGATGCGGCGGCAGATAGCGGATACCGCGCGCCATGCTTTCCATGACGATCTTGAGCGCATCTTCGACATCGGCTTCCTTCTGTGTCGCTTCCATGCCCTTTTCACGGATTTCCCCAATCTTAGCAACAACACCGGAACGTCCGCGCATGACGATTTCCCCGTCAAAGCCGTCGGGCGCCGCGGTAAAGTATGCTGCGTAAAATTCCAGAGGTCTGTGCACCTTATACCATGCAAACTGAATCGCCTGCATGACATATGCCGCCGCATGGGCTTTGGGGAACATGTACTTGATCTTCTTGCAGGAAGCGATGTACCAGTCGGGAATGTTCTGCTCCTTCATCGCCGCTTCCATCTCCGGCGTCAGACCTTTGCCCTTACGGACAGATTCCATCGTCTTGAACGCCATCGACTTTTCAACGCCGTGATAGGACAGATACAGCATGATCGAGTCTCGCGTACCGATAACCTCGGAAATGGTACACGTACCGTCACGGATCAGCTCCTGCGCATTGCCAAGCCATACGTCCGTACCGTGCGAAAGTCCCGAAATCTGCAAAAGATCCGAGAAGTTCTGCGGTTTCGCTTCCTTTAACATTCCCTGTGCGAACGGTGTGCCGAATTCGGGAATGCCCCAGGTACCGAGCTCACAGCCCATGATGTCCTCGGGTTTCAGCCCCAGCGGCTTGCAGGAGGTGAACAGTCCGTAGACCTCACGATCAGACGTATCAACAGTATCGACGGGAATTCCGGTATACCGTTCGAGAATCTTTAGCTTGGTCGGCATATCGTGTCCGAGCTCGTCGAGCTTCAGGATCGTATCGTGCAGATACGTAAACTGGAAGTGCGTCGTGATGATCTCGGAGTCAGGAGAATCGGCGGGATGCTGAATCGGCGTGAAGTCGTAAACATCGTATTCACGCGGTACGACGATGATACCGCCGGGATGCTGACCCGTGGTACGCTTGATACCGACCATATTGTTGATCAGACGGTCAATCTCCGCCTTATTCAGCTTCAGATTGTGCTCATCACAGTATTTTGCGATATAACCGAACGCGGTTTTGGATGCAAGCGATCCTGTTGTACCCGCGCGGAAGACGTTTTCTTTTCCGAACAGGTCGGCGGTATATTTGTGAACCTTACCCTGTACATCCCCCGAGAAGTTTAAGTCGATATCGGGAGACTTGTCGCCGTAGAAGCCAAGGAATGTCTCAAACGGGATATCATGTCCGTCGCGGATCATGTCAATGCCGCAGTTCGGACAGTTCTTTGCCGGCAGGTCATAGCCGGAGCCGTACGAGCCGTCGAGAATGAACTCGGAGTGCTTGCACTGCTTGCAGCGATAGTGCGGCGGGAGCGGATTGACCTCGGAAATACCCGACATCGACGCAACGAACGACGAGCCGACCGAACCGCGCGAGCCGACCATGTAGCCGAGCGAATTGGAATACGCAACGAGCTTCTGCGCAATCATGTAAAGCACCGCAAAACCGTGCTTGATGATGGAGGTCAGCTCACGCTCCAAACGCTCCGATACAACCTCCGGCAGATCATCGGAATACCAGTCGCGTGCCTTTTCCCAGCACAGACGCTGTAATTCTTCCTCCGCGCCCTCGAGGTTCGGCGTATACGTTCCCTCGGGAATCGGACGGATTTTTTCCACCATATCCGCAATCTTATTCGGATTTTCCACAACAACCTCGTAGGCTTTGTCTTCCCCGAGATAGGAGAATTCGGCAAGCATTTCCTCGGTCGTGCGGAAGTACAGTCCGACATCGCGGTCAGCATCGGAGAACTTCATCGATGCCATCAGAATCTTTCGGACAATTTCGTCGTGCCGCTCCATGAAATGTGCGTCACACGTTGCAACAACGGGAATCCCAAGCTCCTCACCGAGCGCGACAACACGACGGTTGAGGTTCTGCAGCCCTTCCTCGTCGGCAACCGTGCCCTCGGAGATTAAGAAACGGTTGTTGCAGATCGGCTGGATTTCCAGATAATCGTAGAACTTTGCAATCTCCTTGATCTCCGCCTCCGGCTTGTTTTCGAGAATCGCACGGAACAACTCACCCGCTTCACATGCCGAACCGATGATCAGACCCTCTCTGTGCTGTTCCAGCAGGGTTTTCGGAATTCGCGGATGCTTTTTGTAATACTGTAAATACGAGGCGGAAATGAGCTTATAGAGATTTTTCAGACCCACCAGATTTTTGACAAGAATGATCTGGTGATAGGACTTGAGCTTCAGAGGGTCAGCCTTTTCACTCATCGCCTGCCGCATCTGGTCATACGTTTCGACACCTTCACGATGAATCTTGTCCGTCATGCAGAAGTAAATCTGCGCCAGCATCTCCGCGTCGTCGGAGGCACGGTGGTGGTTGAACTCACCCAGTCCGTAATATTCCGCAACGAGATTCAGCTTGTGCTTTTTCAGATCGGGATTGACATAACGGCTCATCGATACCGTATCGAGATATGGATTTTCAAATGGCAGTCCCGACTGTTCTGCCGCGCGGCGGATAAAGCCGACATCAAAGCCGGCATTGTGCGCAATCAGCAGTTTTTCACTGCCGCCGATGAACGCGAAAAACGCTTCCAGCGCTTCTTTCACCTTCGGCGCACCGGATACCATGTCATCGGTAATGCCCGTGAGCTTCGTGATTTCCTCGGGAATCGGACATTCGGGATCGACGAACGTATTGAAGCGGTCAAGCACCTCGCCACCTCGGATACGGACAGCACCGATTTCAGTGATCTTATCCTTCAGATTGGACAGACCCGTCGTTTCAATATCAAAGACAATCGATTCATCTTCAAACCGACCGTTTCCCGCACCGAACAGCGCCTTTGCCGTATCGTCGACAAAGTACGCCTCCATGCCGTAGATGATCTTCAGATCGGTCTTCTCTGCGGCAAGCATCATTTCGGGGAACGACTGTACATTGCCGTGGTCGGTTACCGCAACCGCGGGCATACCGAAGCGAAGTGCGGTCTTGACAAGAACATCCGGCGGAATTGCCGCATCGAGTGCGGACATATTCGTATGGCAGTGCAGCTCGACGCGCTTGGTTTCAGCATTGTCCATACGCTCTAAATAGCCGATCTTCATGATGTCATTCGGCGTCATCGAAAGCTCGCCGTCGAACTTATCGGTGCGCAGATTACCGCGGACAGCAAGTGCGATATTATAGTACAGCACATCTGCCGTACCGCGCTTGACCTTTTTCTTCTTTTCGGTCAGCGTTTTTAAAAGTGCCTTTCCTTCATCCACAGGCAGCACGAGCTTCATCGTAAACGATGCATCCTGGTCGGTGACAAACAGTGTAATGATCGTCTTGTCGCCGTTTCGGGTTTCCTTGCTTTCCACACCCGACAACAGTCCCAGCGCCTGCACATTGCGCTTCTGCTGTGTCATATGACGAATCGGTGTCGGCGAATCGATCTCAAACGGTTCGCCGAAGATACACTCGGGAGAGGATGTATCAAACGACATATTGCCGATCTTCCAGACCGTATCCTCGGGATGGTCAAAGATGAGATCGTGGTTATCAAGCGAATTGACGATGGGAAGCGTGGGATTGTTGGCTTCCTCCTCCGCCTCTGCCTGTTTTTTTGCCGCCTGTGCCTGTGCCGCACGTGCTTCGGCTTCCTTGGCGAGAGCGGCGATATACTCCGCATTGGCACGTTCAAACGCGGCATAGTCATTGACGTATCCCTCGGGACGGCAGACCTCGACCTGCAGACGCACTCCAAACTCTCTTGCGACAATATCGGCGAGAATTTCGGGCGTTTTGGCGCTGACGACCAGATCGATACCACCGTCGGAAAACGGGATTTCAAGAATGAGTGATGTTTCGTTCAGCGTCCGCAGACGGTAAGAATCAAAGAATCCGCGTGACACCGCACCCTCGCGCATCAGCTCCATAATCAGCTGCGGAACATACTCCGCCGTCAGATACTGCGCCGGATACGTCGGCAGAATCCGAACGCCGCCGATGTCATGGGCAAGGCGAATCTCCTCCTCAACGCGGTACAGATCGCGTTTGGCAATCGGCGCATCAAAGGAGGCGCGCACCTCCACAAGCTTCTGCTCGCGGTCGATGCGCAGTCGGTAGTCCCGTGCCGACAGAAGCAGTTCTCTTGCCTCGGGACCGGGATTGTATTTATTGAATATATCAAGCAGTGTACGCTTCGGCGTCTCTGACATGATGTCACCTCAAGTTTATAATTTATTGATCTCCTCGATCAGGACGCTGACAGCATCCCCGGCAGGAATCTTTCTGACAATTTCACCGTGACGGAACAGAACCGCTTCATCCTTACCGCCCGCGATACCGATGTCGGCTTCTCTTGCCTCACCGGGACCGTTGACGACACAGCCCATCATCGCAACGCGCAGTTTTTTGTCGGTTGTGATCTCTGCGCGGCGTGCTTCAAATTCGTTGACCATATCGATCAGGGGAATCTGCGTTCTGCCGCAGGTCGGGCAGGAGACGAGGTTGATGCCCGTCTGCTCCAGTTCCAGCGCACGCAGGATGTTATGTGCTTCGATGACCTCACGGACAGGATCATCGGTCAGCGACACGCGGATCGTATCGCCGATGCCGTCACAGAGCAGTGCACCGATGCCCGCGGCACTCTTGATCGTACCGATGTGTGCCGTGCCTGCCTCTGTCACGCCGAGATGGAGCGGATAGGAACAGCGTTCGGCAAGTACACGGTTTGCCGCGATCATCTCACGCACCGTGGATGCCTTGATGGAAATGACGATATCGGTAAAGTCAAACTTTTCCAGCAGTGCTACATGGTACAGCGCACTTTCCGCCAGCGCTTCTGCCGTCGGTGCACCGTATTTTGCAAGGATATGCTTTTCAAGAGAACCGGAATTGACACCGATGCGGATGGGGAGCTTCTTTTCGCGCCAAGCGTTTACCACAGCGCGCACACGTTCGTCATCCCCGATGTTGCCGGGATTGATGCGGATTTTATCAGCACCCGCCGCCGCACATTCGAGTGCAATACGGTAATCAAAGTGAATATCGGCAACAAGTGGTACTGTCACGCCGTGTTCTTTGAGATATGCAAACGTCGCGGCACTCTCTTTATCGGGTGCGGCAAGACGGACAATGTTACAGCCTGCCGCGGACAGTGCTTCGGTCTGTGCAAGACAAGCCGCCATATCATGCGTATCACGGGACAGCATCGACTGTACGGCAATCGGTGCATCTCCGCCGATGCGGACATCGCCGACGGAAACAGCAGTTGTTTTTCTTCTGTAATCGATCATCATCATTGCTCCTTCTCTTTACTTGCCGATGATTTTGGAAATGTCCTGGAAGGTGACAAACACCATCAGGAGCATCAAAAGCATAATACCCGCAAAATGAATATACCCTTCCACCGTGCGGTTGATCGGACGGCGGAAAATCAACTCAATGAACTGGAAAAACAGTCGTCCGCCGTCGAGTGCGGGAAGCGGCAGAAGATTGAAAATACCGAGGTTCACGGAAATAAATACAAACATGAAGCCGAAGTTATACGAGCCCTGCTCTGCGGCTTCGGTAATCGCCTGTGTCACGCCGACAGGACCGGACAGATCCTCAACGGTATATTCGCCGAAAACCAGATCATAAAGCGAATCCCAGATCATCTGCACGGTATTGACCGACTGCCAGAATGCCTGATGGGCAATCGACAGCGGTGTCTTTTCAACGGCATAAACATAGAAGTCACGGTCACCGTAAACATGACCGGCTTCGGAGAAGTTCGGAAATTGCACGTCATTTAGCACGAGCATCTGTCCATCGCGTTCCACCGTCACATCAACCGGTCCGCGCGCATCGTGCATGATCGTGTAGACAAGGTCCGTCGCCGTATGCACACGGGTATCATCGATCTTGACAATACGGTCCTCAACCTGCAAGCCGTATGACGGCGAGGTCGCACCCTCAAAAAAGTCCGCAACAACAGTTCCGCCGAACGTGGAAAAGGAAACGAGAATCGTCATCACAAGAAAACCGACAAGCAGGTTCATTGCGGCACCTGCGGCGGTGATGATGATGCGCTGCCAGACGGGCTTTGCACACAGTGCACCGGGATCGTCGGATTCTTCGTCCTCTCCGACCATGGCGACATAACCGCCGATGGGCAGTGCACGCAGAGAATAGCGGATTCCCGTCTTCCCGGATACACGGGAGAAGAGCTTCGGTCCCATACCGATGGCAAATTCATTGATGGTCACATGGAAGATACGGGCGGCGGTGTAATGTCCGAATTCGTGAATGAAAATTAAGAATCCGAACATGAGGATGGCAAGCAGAATAAACAGAAAATTCATGCAATCTCCTTTGATAGGACGTGGGTTTTGGGGTTACAGGTTATCGCGTCAGGCGGCTGCGTACCGCTTCTCTGGCGGCTTTGTCTGCCGCTTCAATGTCATCAAGCGTCGGGTTTTCGATCTGTCTTGCATCGTCGACAACCGCTTCTACCAGATCAAACAGTTCAACAAAGCCGATGCGGTCTTCAAGAAATGCCGCAACTGCCGCTTCGTTGGCACCATTGAGCACAGCGGTCATGACACCGCCCTCTTTGACACAGCGGCGTGCCAGCGGCAGAAGTGTGAACGTCTCTTCATCGGGCACATCAAAGGTCAGACAACCGACCTTTTTGAAGTCCAGAGGTTCCAGACAGGAAGGCATACGATCGGGATACGTCAGCGCATACTGGATGCACAGACGCATATCGGGTACGGACAGCTGTGCCATGACCGCATTGTCGCAGAACTGCACCATCGAATGAATGATGCTCTCGGTATGGACAACGATTTCAACATCATCGGGTGCAACATCAAACAGACGCACCGCTTCAATCAGTTCAAGCCCTTTATTCATCAGCGATGCACAGTCAACGGTGATCTTCGCACCCATCTTCCATGTCGGATGGGCAAGGGCTTCTTTTCGTGTGACAGATGCAAGTTCCTCGCGCTTTTTGCCGCGGAACGCACCGCCCGAGCATGTCAGAAGCAGTTTTGTCACACGGTCACGCGGTTCTCCGTTCAGACACTGGAAAATCGCGCAATGCTCGCTGTCAACGGGAAGTACGGAAACATCGTGTTCTTTCGCTTCACGCATGACAAATTCGCCGGCAGTCACCAGCGTTTCCTTGTTTGCAAGAGCAACATTTTTACCGGCGCGGATCGCGTTCAAAGTCGGCTGCAGACCTGCAGTGCCGATGATCGAATTGAGCACAACGCCCGATTCTCCTGCCGATGCCAGCCACAGAACCCCTTCACGTCCGGAAAGGACCTTGGTATCGGTATCGGCAACCGCGACAGAAAGTGCCTTTGCCGCAGATTCGTCTTCAACGGCACACCAGATCGGGTGGAACTGACGGATCTGTTCTTCCAAGAGCGTGATATTTTTGGAACCCGCGATGCCTTCGACACGCAAACCGTGCAGCGCGGCGACATCCATCGTCTGCCGTCCGACAGAACCGGTCGAGCCGAGCACCGTCACGGGAAGCGCACCGAGTTTATCGGTTTTTTTCATAAGTTCGGTCATAGGTTGATTCTCCTATCTTCAAAACAGAAATGCAAAAAACGGTGTATTTGCGCACAACAGATAAAGCACGGTTGCTGTTGCAAGGACGGAGTCAAAGCGGTCAAGCACACCGCCGTGACCGGGGAACAGCTTACCGTAGTCCTTGACATTGTATCTGCGCTTGACAAGGCTCATGAACAGATCTCCAACAATCGAAACGAGCGATACCGGCAGACCGAGCAGAATCAGCGCGGGATAATTCGGCGTGACATCGGCAAACAGCGACACGATAAAGCCGAACAGTGCAAAGCTCGCCATCGCAAAGACAATGCCGCCGACAGCTCCCTCGACTGTCTTTTTCGGGGATACATCGGGGATGAGCTTATGCCGACCGAACAACCGTCCAGTGAAATACGCAAACGAGTCGGACACCCAGGCACCAAGGAACGGCATCAGATAGAGATACGCTCCGTTGTTGATGCGGCGCAGAAGCACCATCAGAGAAAATCCCCACAGAATATAGACCAGTGCGATAAACGCCATACCTGCCTGCTCAATCGGCAGCTTGCCGTGTGAGAACAGTGCGACGGTAAACAACAGAAACATGAGCACCGCCGTCAGCGAGGACAGCAGTATAAACGCCTGCTCCGGCATATAAAACGATGCAAACGGAAGACCGAGTCCGCAAAGAACAGAAAAAACAGTGATGATCCATTGCTTGTGAAGACCGATACAACGCAGCATTTCAAAACAGCCCATACCGGCAAACAGCGCAATCACAATCGGAAAAACGACCGTATCCGACAAAAATGCGACGGGAATCAGGACAACGGCAATACAAATCGCCGTGATGACACGTACCAACATTGCAAAGTCCCGTCCTTTCTCAAACGCCGCCAAACCGACGCTTTCTTGCGTAAAATGCTTCCACTGCGGCATCCACGTCAGCATCGTCCATATCGGGCCACAGCGTATCGCAGAAGTAAAATTCCGCGTATGCCGCCTGCCAGAGCAGGAAATTGGAAAGTCTCTGTTCCGAGCCCGTACGGACAATCAGATCGGGCGGCGGGCAATGCGCGGTATAGAGATTTGCCGAGATATCGTCCTCGGTAATCTCGGTCTTGCCCTGCGCAATCAGTGTATTGACCGCATGAACGATTTCGTCGCGGCTGCCGTAGTTGACAGCGACATTCAATATCCGCGGATAGTGTGCAGTATTTTGTTCAACCTGCTCCATACGCTCTCTGACATTCTGCGGGAAAATCGCTTTGTCGCCGAGAAATACGACCTGTGTTTGATTTTCGTCTGCCATTTTCTGTGCGCGGTCAAGGTATTCGTTGAAAAGCCCCATGATCGCCTGCACCTCATGCTGCGGTCGCTTCCAGTTTTCCGTTGAGAAAGCGTAAACCGTCACCGCACGGATACCGATATCCCCGCAGTAACGTACCACACGCTCAAATTTTTTTACGCCGACCGTATGTCCGTATTCCCGCGGCATTCCGCGCTTCTTCGCCCATCGTCCGTTTCCGTCCATAATAAACGCGATGTGATGCAGACGTTCATCCACTTGTATGTTTGCCATGAGTTCCTCCACGTTTACAGTTTGTTTCCAGTTCGTTAAAATTTTTCCCGACAGAGAAACAAGGATGACACGCCGCCATCCCTGTTTTCGGGTACAATTTAGATTTCCATAATTTCCTTGGACTTCGCGTCGGTGATCTTATCCAGCTGCTTTGTGTACTTATCGGTCAGATCCTGAACTTCCTTTTCGGAGGACTTCTGTTCGTCCTCGGTCATGGTGCCGGCCTTCTTCAGTTCCTTGCACTTATCGTTGGCATCGCGGCGGATGTTGCGCAGTGCAACCTTGGCAGCCTCACCCTTCTTGGAGATGTCCTTTGCCAGCTCCTTACGTCTTTCTTCGGTCAGCGGCGGGAAGGACAGGCGGAGCATGGAGCCGTCGTTCTGCGGATTGATGCCGAGTTCAGACGCCTGAATTGCCTTTTCGATTGCCTTGAGCATGGTCTTATCCCACGGAGTGATGGTGATGGTTCTTGCATCGGGAACAGAGACCTGTGCAACAGAGGAAATCTGTGTGGGAGAACCATAGTAGTCGACGGTGATCTTATCGAGGACACCGGGGTTTGCGCGGCCCGCGCGGATCGACTTCAGTTCATTTTCATATGCCTCAATGCTTTTCTGCATCTTTCTTTCAAAATCCTTGACATCCAGTTTCATAACGGAAATACCTCCACAATGTAATTTTTCATATCCGGATGCCCATTTCGGCACATCCGTGATTCTACTCTATATTTTACTATGAAATTGAAGATTTGTAAACAGATTTCTGTAAATTTTTTTGGAATTTTCAAAAGAATCCGTAAAAAAACATCCCGCACACGCGGTACGGGATGATTTATGTGTTTACTGTCTCTCCGCAAGATAGATACTCACGCGGGACTGGATGAGCTTTGAGACGTCGTCAAGCGATTTCGCGCCGCTTTTATATGCGGATAGTTCTTCTTCCAGAATTGCGGTGACGGTACTGTCATCGGAGATTCCGCCCGACATTGTGCTTTGATTGAGAAATTCCATGATCTCTGCACATTCCGTATCCGAAATATGATACTCCGTTAATTCCGTTCCCCGTTCCCGATAGGCATCCAGTTGTTCTTCCGTCAATGCCTTTTCTGTCACCAATGATGGTTGGGCATAGACACCGCTCGGAACTGCGGTATCTGTGAGCGGATCATGCACATAATAGATATCCCAGTCAGCCGCATCTTTATAATAATAGTAATATTTTGTCAGATATGCTTCTGCAGCTTCTGCTGTAACCGGGAAATATTCGTCGGTCAGCTTTTGCGACAACTGCGCCTGCATGGATAAGGCGTAATCCAAAAAAGCAGCGGCACCGCCCTTGTTTTCCGACTGTGCGGTAATGCAAAGGAAATGTGCCCCCACGGTCTTGATGCCATAACCGTCATGCAGAGGGAAACCGCACATCCCAAACGGGGTATCACCGTAAAACTGCTTGACGGACAGATAGTGCATCGGACTTGACAGCGGCATATCGAGGAATTTCAACGCGCCTGTTTGTAGGGATTGCCGCAGACATAAATCGGATACTGCCATGGTATTCCCTTGTGTATTGAAATAATTAAAATAACCAAGTGTTATATCTGTATATTCGGATTCCGCCTGTTCTGTAAACAGAATCAAAGAACGAAACGCATCACTGTCAAAATTGCAGGTACCGCTTTCGTAATCGATGAAATCCGACATTGTGATTTCATACAAATCATCTGCGGTATGCGGATCTGAAAACAATGCTTCTCCGTGCTCCAATTCCTGTGCAAGTGCATATACATCATCCATTGTCACAGAATCGGTTTCTCCGATTTCTGTCACAGAACAAGCAAGCGTATTCATATTCAAACCGAGTGGGATAAACGGCATTGCACCGTTGACGGTATAAGCATGTTTCAATCCGCCCAACAGACGGTCGGCATAATGCGGTGCAAGATCAACAAATGCATCCTTATCAGCGAGTGTCCGATTCAATTTCAGATAAGAAGCGTTGAACAAACACAGCATATCCGGAATATCCTCACCGCGCAGAAACAACTCTTCCAAAGCGGTATAACCTACGCTGTAGTCTTCTGTATCATAGATGATCGTCTCGATATAATAGGATGTATTGTTCTGATTGAAGCTGTCCACCAACGCCGCAACATAGCCGGTATTGTCAATATCATGTATGCCGAGTGTCAAAATCCGTCTGTGTTCTTCTCCCAAAGCACGGTACGGGATCAGACAGTAGTACGATTGTGTATTTTCCATTCCGACAGCAGTATAGGTAAAAACAGTATCTCCATCAAGAATATACATCGACGGATGAAACCGCGCAGAACCGCTTGTCCACGTAAAAACCGGCTCGGATTCCCCCGTTTTTCCCGTCAGACAAACCTCGGTTTCGTTTGCTGTATAGACATTTCCTGCGGCATCCGCATAGACATAATCTTTTCCGCGCGTATGCAGAACAGCATCGTCAAAATACAGCGTCACGCTTCCGTTTTCTGCTTCATAAACGGATGCGTTGGAAACACGGTCGCCCAAAAGCAGAACACCGTTTTCCAAAAGATGCATCCCAGTCCCGTATTCACCGGGTAAAAATTCCGTGCGAAGCAACGCTAAATCCGTCGCATACCGATACAGCGTATTGCCCTGCATGACATAAATGGAATTTTCATCCGCACGGATGATGCACTGCAGTCCCGAAACAAACGAAGACGGAAGCTCTGTTTCATGAAGAATGTTCCCATCGGCATCGATCACAGCAAGGTACGGCAGATTCAAAGATTCCATCACAACAAATGAACCGTTACACAACAGCGTCATTCCGGTATTCAAGCCACGCTGATATCCGGCAAAAGAATAGGTGTCAACCAAAGCGCCGTCGGTATCGTATACGGAAAACCCGTTTCCGGACTCCGCATAAAACAACCCTCCGCGAAAAAAAGAGGAAACAGAATATACCACCATATTCAGCTGACCGTCCGGTTTCGTCAGTGAATAGGTATCATAGTCCTCAAGATATCTGACGGAATCGCCGTCCGCATCCGTGAGTGCGATCACCAAATCATCGGTTTCGGTTTGCTGACTGCCGGACGCCTGCTCGCACGACGTAAACATGAATATGAAACAAAGGAGCAAAATCAAAACTTTTTTCATACTATCACAACAGGGGCAGTTTCCCGCCCTTATCCTCCATTTTTGCATTGCAGTTGTAAATTCAAATATCATCCTTGTGTTTTCATTATATCATGCCATATCTTTTTTGTCAATAATTTATCAATGCCTTGTTTCGATTTTGTTTGTTTCCACAACTCCCTCTTTCCGATTTTGTGAAACCAACAAAAAAATCGGCACAGCTGTTACACTGTGCCGATCGACGGAAACTATTCCGAAAAAATTACTTGTTGTTGACCATCTTTTCGATTTCAGCAGCAAAGTCTTCTTCTCTCTTCTGGAGACCTTCGCCCTTTTCGTAGCGGAAGAAGTTTGCAACCTTGATGGAGCCGCCGAATGCCTTGCCGGAATCTGCGAGGTACTTTGCAACGGATTCCTTGTTTTCAGCCTTGACGTATTCCTGTTCGAGCAGGCAGTTTGCTTCGAAGAACTTGCCCAGACGGCCTTCGACGATCTTTTCGAGAACCTGCTGCGGCTTCTTTGCGTTTGCAGGATCGTTTGCCAGCTGTGCGAGCAGGACAGACTTTTCTTCTGCGATAACGGAAGCGGGAACATCTTCACGTGCAATGTACGGAACTGCAGCCTGTGCAGCAACGTGCAGAGCGACGTTCTTCTTGACTTCTGCGTAGCCTTCGTTTGCAGCAGCAGCTTCGTCAGCTTCGAACTTGACAATGACACCGATGGAACCCTTGCCGTGGATATAGGAAACGAGGTCGCCTTCGATGATATCGAAGCGGCGGATGGACATGTTTTCACCGATGGTGAAGATCATCTGCTTGAGCTGAGCTTCAACGGTGGTTTCGCCTTCATAGGTAGCTGCGAGAAGAGCAGCAACGTCAGCGGGCTTTTCGGTGATGATGATGTGGAGCAGGTTTGCAACGAATGCCTTGAAGGTATCGTTCTTTGCAACGAAGTCGGTTTCGGAGTTGACTTCGATGATTGCGCCGACACCGTTTTCAATTGCGATGTCAACCAGACCTTCAGCAGCGATTCTGTCTGCCTTCTTTGCAGCAACAGCAATGCCTCTTTCACGAAGGATCTTGATTGCTTCGTCCATGTTGCCGTTTGCTTCTACGAGTGCGTTCTTGCACTCCATCATGCCGCAGCCTGTCTTCTTACGCAGTTCAGCTACGTCCTTTGCGGAAATGTTAGCCATGTTTTTATCCTCCTGAATTTTGATGAAATCGGAAATTATTCAGCTGCTTCTTCAACTGCTTCTGCAGCAGCTTCGGGAGCGTTCTGTTCGCCCTGCTTGCCTTCGACAACTGCGTCAGCGAGAACGGAAGCGATCAGCTTGATTGCGCGGATAGCGTCGTCGTTGCCGGGGATGATGTAGTCAGCATCGTCGGGATCACAGTTGGTATCAACGATTGCAACAACCGGAATACCGAGCTTCTTTGCTTCGAGAACTGCGTTCTTTTCCTTCTTGGGGTCGACAATGAAAACTGCTGCGGGCAGACCGGGCATGGTCTTGATACCGCCGTAGTTGCGTTCGAGGTCACCCATTTCCTTGATGAGCTTTGCAACTTCCTTCTTGGGGAGCAGATCGAAGGTGCCGTCTTCCTTCATCTTTTCGAGGTTGGTGAGTCTTGCGATGGACTTCTTGAGGGTCTTGTAGTTGGTCAGCATACCGCCGGGCCATCTTTCGTTGACATAGTACATGCCGCAGCGTTCTGCTTCTTCCTTGATTGCATCTGCAGCCTGCTTCTTGGTACCGACAAACAGAATGTTGCCGTTGTCTGCTGCGGTTTCGCGAACAAACATGTAAGCTTCTTCAAACTTCTTAACGGTCTTCTGCAGGTCGATGATGTAGATACCGTTTCTTTCGGTGAAGATGTACTCTGCCATCTTCGGGTTCCATCTTCTGGTGTGGTGACCGAAGTGGACACCTGCTTCGAGCAGCTGCTTAATGGTAATAACTGACATTTTTATGTCCTCCTGTATGGTTTGTTTCCACCACAGAGCCACCCTCGTCCCACTGACACGCGAGCGCGTGAACCACGGAGGTACGGAATTGGGGTCTGTGTGTGTATTTCGTTCGCCCGGACAGATTCCGCCCGAGACATCCTATATTTTACCACAGATCCGCGCAAAATGCAAGCATCTTTTGAAATTTCACAAATTATTTACAATTTCGGCGCGATGCGTTCTTCTGCATCCGCTCCGGCACCTCTTCCCCGCAGCACTCTCCGGGCGCAACTGCGACTAAGACCGTGTGCCGTCCGATACAGCGAACCCTCTCCCACGGTGCGGTGATGCGCGTACGGGAAAACAGCGCCGCCACCCCTCCCGCAGGCACGACGCACAGTGCCGTGATGCGGCCGCACGTGCATCCGCACGACAGATCGAGCACCAGATCCGATACATATCCGATACACTCCGCATCGCACAGACGGATGACCTCCTTTGCCCGCAGCTCGGAAAACGTCTGATACAT
>JAZTZC010000230.1:0-2981 GCA_045637265.1 Eubacteriales bacterium
CCTCCGCCGCCTCCATGGGTCGCACCGGAAGACGAGGTATGCGTGCTCGAACCGCCTTCGGAAGAATCGCTGGGTTTTGCGGTCTTGGTCACGCTGCGATACAAATAAAAATCACGGGAGGTCGTCACATTCATACTTCCCCTCTTGACATAGCTTTCTGCCGACTTCTGTGCAGAAACGGACTTGAGCTGCCCCTTCAGACCGTCCGCATAGATCTTACCGATGATAAAACCGACAGCAATCGCAATGACACCTGCCATGACAAATTGAAAGGGTTCCTTTGGAGGCTGGGGCAGATTATGTACATCATACGGATCGCCCGTCGCTGCCTGTGCCATAAACATACTGCACTGATCGGCAAACGCATTGAACGCACCTGCAAAGTCATCAGCGGACATATACGGCACGATCTGCTCACCGATATATTCGATACCCGCATCGGTAAATGCGGTGATCGAACTTCCTCGGGTGGAGATCCACCAGTCGCGTGAATCCATGACGACGATCAGGATCAGACCGTCGCGGTTTTCACCGTAGCCGTAGCCGTTATAATCGTAGTAATCATCGGCATACTCCATTGGAGAAGCACCGTCGATCGTTTCAAACGCCGCGACAACGACTTCCATCTGATACTGTTCGGAAATACGCTCGAGTTTCGCGGTAAGGGATGCTTCCTGTGCATCCGTCATGACATCGGGTTCATCAAACAGCGGCAGAAATTCAGACGCACAGACAGAGAGGGACATTGCCAAAAGAACACATACCGTAAGAATCATAGAAAATATCTTTTTCATGTTTTCCCCTCCCTTACAGGAACCATATCAGATACTGTGCAGCGAAGACTGCAGCAGCACCGATCGCTGTAGCTGCCCACAGATGCTTGTTGTAGGCGGATTTGTCCATCGGAAGGTCGCCGACAAGCTTGCCCGTCTGACCGTTCATGGCAAAGGTATATTTCTGTCCGTTCCATGTTGTGTTCAGCATCCAGACCGGATACAGCGCATATTTGGCCTGTCCGTTCTGCAGCTGGACATGGGTAACCTCGGGAACGACCGCATCATATTCCGAAACCGTTTCCCGGAATGCATTTTCGGTACTGCGCTTAATGCGTTCGTTGGCACGGTTAATGCTGGCATCCGCATCCACATCATACTTATCCGCAAGATAGCCTGCAAGATACGCCGTCTGAAAATCGACCGCATCCGCAAAGTTATACGGCTCGATCGATTCCATCAGGATATCATCGATCTTAGAGGAACCGTCAACGGGAACACGTTCAAAGCCGATGCCGCCTCCGCGGATAACCGAGTAATAGGTCGTTTCCGTGAAATTATATTGACTGTCACTCCAATTCCGGACCTTGGCACCTCTGTAACGGATCTGCGCATTGGCATCCGCATCAAACAGCCAGAACGGCACGTAAATACCCTTGACCTCATCGATGTGGTTCTGACTTGTGAATACCTTCGGAAGCAGTTTCTTGCCGCCATAGTGTTTTTTCAGCGCAGCAACTGCTGCTTTTTTATCCAGCTTGAACGGGATAACATAGTCGGGTTTCAGGATACCGGCAAACTGTCTCATGACGACAACAGGGTTGCCGCAGTACGGACAGGAGGTCGCACCGGTCGTCTCCTCACCGACGATCACGCCGCCGCAGGACTTACAGACATATTCCATAAGTCCGTTGGTTTCGCTTGCATTCCATTCGCTGCCTGCTTTTGTTTCCCAACTCAGGTCATCCGCCTGTTCGCTGCCGAGCACCTCGTCATAGGAGGCGAGTGCTTCCATTTCAAATTCCGTGTCACAGTACGGGCAGACCATCTTCTGCGCAGTACTGTCGAAGGCAATCGCACCGCCGCAGCACGGACACTTATATTCTTGTAATTGTGACAAAATAATCTCTCCTTGTTATTCCATCTTGGTTCCGCAGTATTCGCAGAACTTGCCTGTGACCTCGGCGTTGCACGCAGGACAGACCTTTGCGCCGGAAGCCGCAGCGGCAGTCGCACCCGCTTTTGCTTCTTCCGTGAGCTTCTGCATCTTCTGCTCCATCTGTGCCGTCATTGCTGCCGCCATTGCAGCAGGATCGGCGGTATAGCGGCACGCCTTCAGCGTTTCCGTGACACGCTTGAGATGTGCTTCATCCGACGGGGCATCCTTGATGCGCGCATATTCTTCCTCAAGCAGCGCGATCTTCTTCTGCAGGTCTTCTTCTGCAAGCACGGCATCCCAGAATTCCATCTTGCGGCGTTCTTCGGCAAGCGGATCGACGATCTCGCGGGGCTGTTCGATGGCACCACGCTGACCCTTTTGAATGGTCTCCGAAATTTCCTCGCACATCATCAGATACTTGCGGTATTCCGGATTGTAAGAGGGATCAAATTCACCGCTCTGCAGAAGGAACTGTCTGACACCGCCGCCGTTTCTCGACTGCAGCTCGGAGATCATTGTGACGGTATCGTCGTTGATCTTGAAGCGGATATCATCGAAATACGGGTTGTCAATGCCCATCACAATGTAGAAGTCATAATGGAATTCGTATCGCGGCGGGTTGTAGCTGACTTCCTCGCCCTCTTCGTTCTTCCGCATAACCTCTCTTTTATAATCCTCGATATCGAACTCGCAGGATCTGACATCTTCAAAGCGGATAATATCCGCGTTGTCCTCAACATAATCCGATCCACGCGATACGACGAATTTCGTCGGACATCCGTTTTCTTCCATAACGAACATTTTGTAGTATTCGCCGAGCGTCTTTGTCGGACGGAAGCTGTTCTTCAGTTCCTCCGCATTCGCCTCACGGTAGGCAAGCTGTTCTTTGATCTGCGCAACGGTTGATTCTTTGCGGTCTTCAAACCACGGCGACAGCTTTGCGGCACAGCTCTTGCACATATCGCCGTCCACAAGCTTTCGGTTGCCGAGCAGACCGATCTCACCGCCGCAGATCTCGCAGTCTTTCTTTTCAAACAGTTTCTTGAAAA
>JAZTZC010000231.1:0-3155 GCA_045637265.1 Eubacteriales bacterium
GTATGGGCGGTGTTTCCTCGGCCGAGGATGTCATCGAAATGATGATGGCAGGTGCGACCGCTGTTGAAATCGGCGCGGAAAACCTGCGCAATCCGTGGGCATGCCGCGATATCATCGAAGCACTGCCTGCTGTTATGGACAAGTACGGCATCACCGATCTGTCCTCCATCATCGGCGCGGCACAGCCGTAAATCAAACTGTTAAAAAATATATTTACATAAAAGGAGATCATAAAAATGGGAAAAGACGTAATTATCGCATGTGACTTTGCATCTGCCGAGGCAACCTTTGCGTTCCTGGACAAGTTTGTCGACGAAAAGCCGTTTGTCAAGATCGGTATGGAGCTGTACTACGCAGAAGGTCCGTCCATCGTTCGTGAGATCAAGGCGCGCGGTCACAAGATCTTCCTCGATCTCAAGCTGCACGATATCCCCACCACCGTTAAGAAAGCAATGAAGGTTCTCTCCAACCTCGATGTTGATATGACCAACCTCCATGCGGCAGGTACCAAGGCAATGATGGAAGCTGCCATCGAAGGATTGACCCGGGAAGACGGTACCCGTCCGCTTCTGATTGCTGTTACCCAGCTGACCTCCACCTCTGAAGAGCGTATGCGCGATGAACTGCTCATCAACGCTCCCATCGATCAGACCGTTATGCACTACGCAAAGAATGCGGCTGATGCAGGTCTGGACGGCGTTGTCTGCTCTCCGCTGGAAGCAGGTAAGGTTCATGACACCTGCGGCAAGTCCTTTGTGACTGTTACCCCCGGTGTCCGTTTTGCTGACGGCGATGTCGGTGACCAGGTTCGCGTTATGACTCCCGCACAGGCAAAGGAAATCGGTTCCGACTACATCGTTGTCGGCCGTCCGATCACCGCAGCTGACGATCCCGTTGCTGCATACCGCCGCTGTGTTGCGGAATTTGTTGGTTGATCGATAAGGGTTATCGGATATTCTGATCAGGTTCATTAGATTTTCATACTTTATACATAAGGAGATACAAAAATGGAACAGTACAAGAGAGAGTTTATTCAGTTTCTGGAAGGTGCAGGCGTTCTGAAGTTCGGTGATTTCACCGCAAAGAGCGGCCGTAAGATCCCGTATTTCATCAACGCAGGTGATATCAAGACCGGCGATCAGATCGCAAAGCTCGGTGAATTCTACGCAAAGAGCTACCTCGAAAAGGTTGGCAATAAGAGATGCGTTCTTTTTGGTCCGGCATACAAGGGCATTTCCATTGCAGTCTCCGCATCCGTAGCACTTTCCAAGGAAGGTCTGGATGTTCCGTTCTTCTTTGACCGCAAGGAAGTCAAGGACCATGGGGAGGGCGGCATGTTTGTCGGCTACACACCCAAGGCCGGCGAAGAAGTTGTCATCACCGAGGACGTTATCACCGCAGGTACCGCGATCCGCGAAAGCATGGGCAAGCTGTCCGCGCTGGAAGGTGTTAGTGTTGCCGCTGTCTTCGTTATGGTAGACAGAAAGGAAAAGGGTCAGACCGAAAAGTCCGCAATGGCAGAGATCACCGACACGTTCGGTTTCCCCGTATATTCTGTTGTTGATGTCTACGATATCATCGAATATCTCGAAGAAGACGAAAAGAACGCAGAGAATGTTGCCCGTATCAAGGCTTATCTCGAAATCAACGGAGCAAAGGCATGAAGACCAGAGGACTCATTGACATCGCGGAGCTTACCACCGCGGAAATTGATGCGATGATGGAAGTTGCGCAGGACATTGTTGACAATCCTGCCAAGTATTCCGAAAAATGCAAGGGTAAGAAGCTCGCAACGCTGTTTTATGAAGCATCCACCAGAACGAGACTGAGCTTTGAGGCGGCTATGCTCGACCTCGGCGGTTCTGTCATCGGTTTCTCCGATGCACAGTCCTCCTCCGTTTCCAAGGGTGAATCTGTTGCCGACACTGCGCGCACCATTGAGTGCTTTGCAGATATCGCGGCAATGCGTCATCCCAAAGAAGGTGCACCGCTCGTAGCGCAGATGCATGTAAATATTCCGATCATCAACGCAGGCGACGGCGGTCACAACCACCCGACCCAGACGCTGACCGACCTGTTCACCATCCGCCGCGAGCTCGGTCATCTGGACAACCTCGTTATCGGCTGCTGCGGTGACCTCAAGTTCGGCCGTACCGTTCATTCCCTTGTTACGGCAATGAGCCGTTATCCCGGTGTCCGCTTCGTGTTCATTTCTCCGGAGGAACTTCGTATTCCCGAACATGTTCGTTCGGAAGTTCTGGATGCAAACAACATTCCGTATGTCGAAACAACCTCCCTTGACGATGTCATGGGTGAGCTTGATATTCTCTATATGACCCGTGTACAGCGTGAACGCTTCTTCAACGAAGCTGACTATCTGCGTCTGCGCGACTCCTACATTCTGACGCCCGAAAAGCTGAAGGCTGCAAAGGAAGATATGCGTGTTCTCCATCCGCTGCCCCGTGTCAACGAAATCTCCGTTGCGGTTGACGATGATCCCCGCGCGGCATATTTCAGACAGGTACGCAATGGCAAGTTTATCCGTATGGCATTGATTCTTAAGCTGCTTGCGGAAAACGCATAAGAGTAAGGAGGAGAAGTTTCTATGATTATCGGCAACATTCGTGACGGTATCGTCATTGACCATATTCCCGCAGGACGCGGTATGGATTTGTACTCCTATCTGAAGCTCGGTAAGCTTGACTGTGAAGTTGCGCTGATCAAGAACGCAGAAAGCGGAAAGCGCGGTAAGAAGGATATCATCAAGATCGGTGCACCGATTGAGCTTGATTTCACGATTCTCGGTTTTGTTGTTCCGCAGATCACCGTCAACATCATTGAAGACGGCAAGCGCGCAAAGAAGTTCCATCCGGCACTTCCCGAAACGATCATGCACCTCATCAAGTGCAAGAATCCGCGCTGCATCACCTCCTGTGAACAGGAACTGCCGCATGTCTTCCGTCTGACCGATCGCGAACACGGTGTATATCGCTGCATGTATTGCGAAACAAAGGCTGAAAAGTAAAATTTTCATATATTTTACCCGTTGTGTCTGTTGGCATAACGGGTATTTTTTTGTCAGAAATTTCCTTGACGGCGATTGGATGAATGCAGATGATCTGTGCAAAACTATTCTCAAAAACAAATCGGAGGGA
>JAZTZC010000232.1:0-3943 GCA_045637265.1 Eubacteriales bacterium
GGAGCAGAGTCTCGGCCAGAAGGTCTCGCCGCGATGCTCGATGCCTGCCCACTGATAACCGCCGCAGACGAACGGTCTTTCCATGAAGTGCTTCCATGTGTTGTCACGGGCGTGTACCCAGTCATTGCCGACACGGTTGAAGGCATAGATATAGCCGCGCGCGGGATCATCGGGATAATACCAGCCGCGTGTCGTACCCATCGCACAACATTCCGAGGAAACAATCGGTTTGTCGGGATATTTTGCGTGCAGGGCATCAAGGTCTTCGATATAATAGTTTGTACCCATGACATCGACGAGATCCTGAATGGCTTCGTGTGCGGAGGTCGTATTGACAGCTGCCGTGGTCGGACGGGTAGGGTCGAGTCTGTGCGTCATCGCGACCATTGTTTTCATGATGCGTCTTCCGTGTTCATTATGGAAGAACGGTTCCTCGTTGCCCATGCTCCAGAAAATGACCGACGGATGGTTGCGGTCACGGCGGATCAGCGTTTCCAGCTCTTCCAGATGTTCCTTTGCGGTGGAGAACCAACGGACTTCATCCATGACGAGCATACCCATGTCGTCAAAGACGTCCATCGCGTAGTCCGATGTCGGATAATGAGCACAGCGGTAGCCGTTGGCACCCATTTCACGCAGAAGACGGGTGCGGTAGACGTGAATGTTATCGGGCATGGCACGACCTGTCAGACCGTAGTCCTGGTGACAGCAGACGCCGTTGATTTTGACCGATCTGCCGTTTAAGAAGAAGCCTTCGTTTGCATCAAAGCGGATCTCACGGAAGCCGAACCGTGTGTCGAGTGTGTCGATGACATTGCCGTCCGAATCGATGATCTCGGTGCAGAGTGTGTGCATATGCACATCGTCAATATCCCAAAGCGCAGGATTTGTTACCTGCATGGAAAGTGAGATATCGCGCTTGTCTTTGAGCGGTACGGAGAGGGAACCCTCCTCCGCTGCAAGAACGATACCGTTTTCGTCGATAACGGATGTACGAACGCGGACGGTTGTATCTTCAAACAGGTCGTTGCGTACGGTGACATCGACAGGACACAGCCAGAGATCGCCGTCCTGTTTTTCGGGATGGACAAAAACACCCCAATCATCGACAGAAACCATCGCCGTCTTCTGCAGCCAGACATGACGGACGATACCGGCGCCCTCGTACCACCAGCTTTCATGATCGCCGGACTGCACATAGACGGCAATGACATTGTCTGCACCGAAGTTGGCAATGTCGGTGATGTCCACGATAAACGGAGAATATCCCGTATGATGATGCGCCATTTTACAGCCATTAACCCAAACCGTTGCTTCCGTGGAAACGGCTTCAAAGGTCAGTGTGATGCGCTTGTCAGCATCTTCCTGTTCCAGACGAAAGTGCTTTCTGTACCAGGCGTTTCCGTAGGTGAAATAGCCGAGGGTGTTGTTGTTCTTTGGATCGGGCGTCTGTGTGATGATGTAATCGTGCGGCAGGGTGACCGATATCCACGGCTCGGTCGGATGCGGGCGGGATGTGTTCCAGTTGTCGGGATTGCTGTTGTATGGAACCGATGCGGGACCGCCGAGTGCACGCTGTGTTTTTGCGTGCTGATATGCGGAGTTTTTATCGGTCAGAGGGGTGAATGTGATATCTCCCTCGTGAAAGTGCCAGTTTTCGTTGTGCTTCTGCTTGGTGCGGGTCATGGTATGCTCCTTTCTGTCGGATGTATAGAATATGTGATAGTTTATTATATAACGATTCGCAGACTTTGTCAATGGTCAGGAGCGATAATTTCGACAAAAGGGCGCAAAGAACCTCCCATGGAGCGGGAGGTTCTTGAGATAGAAGGAACGGTTCATCTGCTTTTTCTGACTTCCATCGCCATTGCAAGACCTTGCATGGTAAACTCCACGCGGCGGTCGCGCGGCCAGTTTTTGAGAATCAATTCAGGCGTCAGATGCTTCTGCAGGTATGCATAGACCTCGTCGATGCTGCGCTCACAGTCGAAAGAAAAGACATCCGGCAGCAGTGCGGCAAATTGCAGATCGAGAGATTTGTTGTATTCATACTTGCTGTCGGTGCCGTAACGGGCTGTTGTTGCCGCGTCAAAACGGTCGGTACAGATACCGTCCTTAAGTTTGCGGCAGGGCTTACAGGGATCGTCAGCGCCCGACGTGAAGGTCACAGTATCGATTTTTCCGGCGGCAAGTAAATTCCCGTAATAGCCCATAACGTGACCCGAGGGGCTTTCCTCTGAAAAAACGCCGTTGTTTTCTGCGATTTCATGCAGAAAATCGAGAAAATGGTGCGGCTTGAACGTCGCGTGCGCCATCAGAAATTCGCTCCGTTCCAGCCCCAATAGGTAACCTCTTCGTAACGGACATAAATGCGGTCAGTGGGAACATCGAGTGCGGAGGACAGAATTTTGGTCATTGCATCGGTCAGATTTTCAAGCTCGGAGGGATTGGCTTTGCCGAGAATCTGAACCTCAACAATGGCACAGGGGGCGTCGGTACCCTTGAAGTACAGGTTTTTGTCGCCGGTGACCTCGACCATGAGCCATTCCTCGGTTTTGCCGCGGAGCAGAGTGATTGCCTGACCGCAGGCGGCTGTGATTTTGTCGGCTGTGGATTTTGCGACGGGACGGTTGGTTGTTGTACGGATAAACGGCATGGTAGTTCTCCTTTGTATATGAAATTTGTGTTAATGTTTGGGATATCGCGGAAGATTCCAGCGGTAATGCAAGGCGAGAAAACGGATGACCAGAATAAAGCAGACAGCGATCACAGCAGAGATCTGACGTGCACAGCCGAGTTTGGTCAGATAGACATCGATGACTGCGCCAAGCAAAGCGGCGAGGGCATAAATACGCTTCTGCAGAATGACGGGGACGCGGCGGATCATGATATCACGCAGAAGACCGCCGCCGACACCGGTAATGACACCGACAAAAATCATCAGAAAGGCATTGTCTTCGTATCCTGCTGTCATTGCGGCATCGATACCGACAATCACAAACATGGATAAGCTGAGTGCGTCCAGCGCATTGAGCAGCTGTTCATGACGGGAGCTCTCCCGCGCAAGTGCAGTTCCGGCAGCCTTGTCGCCGAAACAGTATTCCAGAAAAAAGACAGCAAGAGAAACGATGGCGGTGATAATCAACAGAATCGGTTCGCGCAGAGCGGCAGGCGGGGTGACGCCAAGGATCAGGTCACGCACGATGCCTCCTCCAAATGCTGTGGTACAGCCAAGCACCATTACTCCGAACAGATCCGCACGGACTTCTGCCGCGGCAAGAACACCTGTGACAGCGGCGGTACAGACGGCGATCAGTTCTGCGATGGAGAAAAGAGATGACAGCATGAAAAATCAGCCTCCTTGGGTCTGGAAAATCATGCGTGGGTATATGCCGCACGGAGCATTGCGATTTCCTTTGCGTAACCGTCGTTGGTATCATGCGGCGTTTCCAGATAGAATGGCAGATGGCAGAGCAGGGGATGGTTGATGACGCGGACAATCGCATCTGTGCCGATGTGTCCCTCGCCGATCTTGGCGTGACGGTCTTTATGGGCGGACGGCGGATTCATGGAATCGTTGATGTGCATTGCGCGCAGACGGTCAAGACCGATGATTTGGTCAAACTGACGCAGAACGCCGTCGAGATCGCCGATGATGTCGTAGCCGCCGTCGGAAACATGGCAGGTATCCATACAGACACCGAGTTTCTCCTTCAGCTCGACGCGGTCGATGATGGCACGCAGCTCTTCAAATGTTCGTCCGACTTCACTGCCTTTGCCGGCCATGGTTTCGAGCAGGACGGTGGTGGTCTGGTCGGGCGTCAGTACACGGTTGAGCATGTCGGAAATCAGCTCGATGCCTTTTTCCGTACCCTGCTTGACGTGACTGCCGGGATGGAAGTTGTAAAGATTGCCGGGGGTATACTCCATGCGGCGAAGATCG
>JAZTZC010000233.1:0-5217 GCA_045637265.1 Eubacteriales bacterium
CTCCGGCCGTGGTACTGTTGCTACCGGTCGTGTTGAACGTGGTGTTCTGAAGCTGAACGAAACTGTTGAAATCGTTGGTCTGTCCGAAGAAAAGAAGACCACCGTTATCACCGGTATCGAAATGTTCCACAAGCTCATGGATTCCGCTGAAGCTGGTGACAACATCGGTGCTCTGCTCCGTGGTATCCAGAAGAATGAAATCGAACGTGGTCAGGTTCTCTGCAAGCCCGGCTCCATCCAGCCCCACACCGATTTCGCAGCACAGGTTTACGTTCTGACTGAAAAGGAAGGCGGCCGTTCCAAGCCCTTCTTCTCCGGCTACAGACCTCAGTTCTACTTCAGAACGACCGACGTTACCGGTTCTATCGAACTGCCCGCTGACGTCGAAATGTGCCGTCCTGGTGACAACGTCGTTATGAACGTTTCCCTCATCACCCCCATCGCTATCGAAAAGGGTCTCCGCCTCGCTATCCGTGAAGGTGGTCGTACCGTCGGTTCCGGTGTCGTTGTTGAAATCGTTAAGTAATTAACTCTTTAACAATACACAGAAAAAGCGTGAAGCAATTCACGCTTTTTCTTCCATTTATTATCCGTCAAAATTGAATTATTTGATATCTTTGGGGCGTGGTGTAATTCCACACTGGCAATGAAAGTTTGCGAACGCACAGCAGTGTGCGCTGAAAAGGTGAAATTCCTTTACCAACGGTGACAGTCCGGATGAGAAAAGATAGAAAATACAGTCGAGCACTTCGATTGTGTGAGAGTGTAAACTGCTCTCCATATTTCTGATTTTGTCAAAACGCTCCATGTGATCTGCATGGAGCGTTCTTATTTGTATCCAAAGATGTCTGCGTGATGATTGTATATCAGAAAGGCAGAACATAGTATGAAATACAGTAACAGAATCAAATACATTGCAAAAATTGCCATTCTTTCCGCACTCGCTTTTGTTTTGATGCTCTTTGAAATGCCGCTGGCGTTCATCGCACCGCCGTTTTACGAAATGGACTTTTCCGATGTCATCGCACTGATCGGCAGCTTTGCGCTCGGACCGGTTGCGGGTGTGCTCATTGAGCTGCTCAAGAACCTTATGAACATCCTGTTTACCGGTTCGTCCACCGCGTATGTCGGTGAGCTTGCAAACTTTGTCACAGGCTGTTCATTTGTACTGCCAGCGGCAATCGTCTATAAGTACAACCGCACGAGAAAATTTGCGTTGATCGGTCTGATTGCAAGTGCACTCAGTCTGGCGGCAGTCGGCGCTATGATCAATTATTTTGTCATGGTTCCGCTGTATGCAAAGCTTTACATGCCGATGGAAACAATCCTCGGTATGGCGGCATCCATTTTCCCGTCAATTGACACGCTGTGGGAAATGATTTTGCTGTGCGTTGTACCGTTCAATTTGATCAAGGGTGCACTGTGCGGCGTGATTACGTTTGTGCTGTATAAAAAACTTGCTGTATTGCTGAAAAAGTAAAAAAAACGAGGTCTGTCGATGTGGCAGACCTCAAATTTCTATAGTTGGTTACGAGAATTTGATCGGATAATTACCGTATCCCATACAGCAGGTGATCCCCTGCAAGGTTTCGCGCTGCATTTCAAGCGTTGCAAAGAGAATGCACAGACAGGTGTGATACATTTCGTTGATGTTGTAAGTGAAACCGAGGGAGAGGTGTTTCGATTTCTTTTGAATGACAATGTCTGCGGCAATCAGCGGATCCAAAGCAGTACGCAGCGAGGTATCATCAAGTTGAAGCTTTTCCAACATTTCACTGTAGCTGATATCGCTCATTGACAGAATTGCAAGACATACACGCATCTGATTTTCCACGGAAAGAAAGGGTAGTAGCTTCTGTGCGGCATCTACAGTATCGCAGTTGATGTTCTCGAAAAAGTCTCGCGTGATGATTGCGCCGTATCCTTTCCCGGAAAGCAGGGATACGCCGTTTTCATTGGTAATGTGTGCAGGGCGATCATAAATTATTCCATTCCGACCGACGAGATTTCCGTGTGAGATGCCGTGATGCGCGTAAGCAAAGACTTTGAGTGCATCTTCATAGGATTGCTTGCCCATTTGCTCTGGTATGTTACTGATTTTCTCGTACACCTTATCATGGATGTCCGAATAAACGAGGTCTCTTCCGTAAAAGAGATAGTCGATGCTGACATCAAAATAGTCGGCAATCAGAGGGAGTGTCTGTGTATCTGGAAGGGAGGTATTGGTCTCCCATTTGGACACCGCTTGAGGAGAAATATTCAATGCAAGTGCCAGTTCCTCCTGTGTAACTCCCTTTTTCTTTCGTAGATCGGCGATATTTTTTGCAAGATTGATTTCTTTCATGGTAGAAGATTCCTTTCTGAAATTCACCGTGAGCTCTGCGGTTCTGATATGATTATACCATATAAAAAGGGAAAAGTAAACAACTTGTTCGGTGCTGGAAACAACTGACAGTTGGATGAAAACGAGATAAAGTGAATGGTCGTTGATTTGAAAAAAAGACGCACCTACTTAAAAGCAGATGCGTCAAAAATGAACAAAAATCAGTTCTTGATCTCGACAGTAATACCCTTTTCGTCGGAGATATAAGCGTTTTCAAGCAGTCTTGCCAGATCGATGGCGTCATCGATACCGAAGTAGATTTCTGCCTTGCCGTCAACAGCGTCGATAAAGTTCTTGAGCTGGTTGTCGCGGCGCTTGGGCAGCTTGTTTTCGGGAATTTCAACGAGTTCGTCGGTGTACTTTCTGGTTTCGGGCGTGGTGATCAGAACCTTGTGATCGGTGCACTGGAGGTAGCCTTCGGTGCCGTGCAGTTCAAATGCCCACGGAGAGAACGGGGTAACAAAAGAAGTTTCAACAATCGCAATTGCCTTGTTTTCGAATTCGATGGTGTTGACCGCGTTGTCATCAACGGGACGGCCGGTCAGAGAGTTGTACATAGAGCTGATGCGGACAGGCTTGCCGAACAGGTACGCAGAGATGTACATCGGATGGCAGCCAAGGTCCATCATAGCGCCGCCGCAGGCATCCTTCTTTTCATACCAGTATTCGGGCAGCCAGTTGCCGGATGCGCCGCCGTGTGCATTGCGGAAGCGACCGATGGAGACTTCGCCGAGAACGCCGGATTCGAGAACCTGCTTTGCGTAGAGAACTGCCGGCCAGGTGCGGTGCGGGTAGGAGATCTCAAACAGAACGCCAGCTTCTTCGATTGCTGCCTTGATTTCTTCACATTCAGCGACGGTCGGTGCGAGTGTCTTTTCGGTGAAGATGTTCTTCTTTGCCTTTGCAGCCTTCATGATGACTTCATGATGCTGAGATGTGGGGTTACCAATAATGACAGAATCGATGTCTTCACGAGCGAGCAGGCAGTCCAGACATTCAATCGCTTCACATCCGAGTTCGGCCGCCCATGCCTTTGCGACTTCGTAGTCGGGATCCCAGACAGCCTTGAGAGAAGCACCGAATTTGATCGCTTCGCGCGCGTAACCGGGTGCGTGAACGTGCCATTTGCCGAGCATTGCAACATTTGCCATAAAAAAGTTCCTCCTGAAAATAAACGGAATTTGCTGTTGTGAATGACAACAGGATTTAATTACATTATAACATATCTTTGCGCGGTTGTAAACAGATTTGAGAAAATTTGTGAAAGGAAACATAGAGCTTCACAATCGGTAAAAAAAGATCATATTTTTTTGAGAAAACACTTGATTTTTATAAGAAGATGTGGTATAATATATATGTTCCAAAGAAAAGGCCCGTTGGTCAAGAGGTTAAGACTTCGCCCTCTCACGGCGACATCGGGAGTTCGATTCTCCCACGGGTCACCATAAAAAAAGAAAGAGCGTTTGCTCTTTCTTTTTTTATAGCGATTCTACGCAGAAATGAACCAGGCAAATGACGCGAAATGATACGCTTTGTGTCGTACAAAGAAAAAGTACGGAGAATATCCCTTATATATGCCGACTGTCATTTGCGGTGGAACAAAGGCATAACCTTTGTTTCGTTCGATCTCTCCCACGAAGTTGCTTTTGCTCTTTCATTATCATTTTTCCAACCGCAATAGGAGAAAGGAAAACCAATGGAACTGATAATGTCAATCATCTGCTATCTGATTGTGATTGGATGTATTTTGTTTTTGCCGTTTCTGCTGTTTGCGGCACTTCGGTACGGTGCGGAAAAATCCCAAAAAGGTGCTATTGGCAGTGCCTGTATTCTCCTTGCAGTCATGCTCCTGTGTGGATGTGTCCTGTATGTCAGACCGATTGCATACTGTCCCACACAATATCAAGAAGTCGTCAGTGACCATTGGGAAAATCGCCTTTCCGAGGGTCAACAGCCAGCGGAGTGCGGATTTTGGTCAGCATGGGTACCGTTTCTTGCCGTCATCAACGAAGTAACCTATGCGGATAAGCACACATTGCATGTGCGAACATGGTGGTTTCCGTTCGGACGCTCTGAAACCGGAGTAAACCCCGACGGACTGTTTCCGATCGCATCCTCCTTACACTAATATTACTGTCTTTCCGAAAGGAATATCAAAATGACATTATCAAAAAACGCCAAAAACGCGATTATGATCGGCGCTCTTTGCTCGATCTCTTATCTTGCGGTGTATATCGCCCGCAACATTTTAAGTGCCGTTACGCCGCAGATGGTGGAGCTCGGTTATACCGAAGAATACATCGGCAGGATATCATCCTTGTATTTTGTTTTCTATGCGGTCGGACAGCTGATCAACGGCTCCATCGGCGATAAGATCAAAGCAAAATGGATGATCTCCACAGGGCTGTTCGGCGCCGCTGTGACGAATTTCGTCTTCTCCCGTGTCACGGTATACCCGACCACGGCAATGATCGTATACGGACTGACAGGCTTCTTTTTGTCGATGATCTACGGTCCGATGACCAAGGTTGTATCGGAAAACACCGAACCGCATCACGCGACGCGGTGCAGTCTCGGTTACACATTCGCGTCGTTTTTCGGCTCACCGACAGCCGGTCTGCTCGCATCCTTCCTTGCGTGGGAATCCGTTTTTGCGGTCAGCAGCGGGGTACTGGTTTTGATGTCGGTCGCGGGATTTTGCTTCTTCACAGCGTTTGAACACAAAAAGATTGTTCAGTACGGGCAGTATAAGCCCAAGGAAAAGGGCAGCGGCAATATCCGTGTCCTGATCGAGCATGAGATTATCCGATTCTCTGTGATTTGGATCATCACAG
>JAZTZC010000234.1:0-2273 GCA_045637265.1 Eubacteriales bacterium
GGTCGCAAAGCCGAACACGTCACCTTCGTCCGCCTTGGAGTTACCGTTGACGTCCTGATACAAATCCGATGCCGTCTTGTAAAGATAGTCGGCTGTCCACTTGCCTTCATCAACGACCGTGTAAAGGTCTTCCAGATCCATGTTGTTTGCAATGGTCTTGTTGAAGAGGATGAACCATGTCTGGTTCAGATAACCGGTGGACAGATCGCTTTCGATCATGTACAGTCTTTCACCGACAGAGGCATCCTGGATCGACTTTGTATACCACGGCTGGGACAGCGAAATATGCGGGATCTGGTTCCAGTCGTAGAGATAGCCCTGTGTCGCATCGGAGCCGGAGCGGAAGATCTGGTTCAGAACGAGATCGTAATCGTCACCACCGGCCATAACGGACTGCTTCAGCTTGTCCGAAACTTCATTCCACAGGATGCATTCGGTTTCAAGGACATCGATGTTGAGGCGCTCCTCAACGTTCTGGATCCGCTTATACAGCGCATCGGCAACGAGATCGCCCGTTTCCTCACCGACATAGAAGCCGTAACGGCCGGGATTCTGCTGAATGGTACGGAACGGTGCACCGCCGAAATCCAGTTCCGGGACAGTATCCTTGACCAGATCCGGATCTTCCGTCACAACAGCGGCAGTGTCACTTGCGGGGGCTGTATCGACGGCCGGCGTCTGAGCACTGTCACCGCACGATGCCATAGCAGCAGAAGCCGCAAGAAGCATGAGCAAAAAGGATGCGTATACACGATTTTTCATGTGTTGGTTCCTCCTGAATGGATATTCTGTATTTATTTATTTGCATTGACGATATTGGAAATCGCAACATTGGTCACACCGTTTTCGCGTACCACGCGAACAGCCTCGGGAGACTTGGATTCGTTGACGATATTGGTGATAACCGAATCCGTCATAAATCCTGCCAGTGTAATCGCCGTGTTGCTGCGGCAGATGACGTTGGAAACGGTGACTGCCGACATGCTGTCGGGATGATTGGTGCCGTACCCTCCGCCGTCACCAAGCAACATGGTACCGCCGTGGGGGTGATCGATCTCACGCGCAACATCGATCAGGCCATCAATGATAATATTATAGATGCGTGTATTGGCCGGAAGCAGGCGCAGAACCCAACAGAGGTACGAAAAACCAATGACATTGCGGATGATGATATCGTGAATGTCACGTTCACGTCTGGACCAGTCATTGTGCATGACATGCGTGGACCGCAGGGATCCGCCCGGCCGGTACACTTCATTGTCAGGAACGATGGCAGTCAGTGCGATCAGATCGTCTCCCGTCTCGCCGGTAATATCGGAAATGACAATATGATGACAGCCGTTTCGGATATCGATGCCATCCTGGTTTTCCATATTCATCAGCATACCGTCGATCAACTTGGACATGCGTGCATCAAAATCGATACCGCGGATACAGCCATTGGAGCATGCTTCCAGAGAAATACCCCAGCCGTGAGATTCGACAATATGAAGATTTTCGATGGAGAAGCGGTCGGCATTGGCAAACAGGACGCCGATACCGCGCCAGTCACCGTAATGCGATTCGTTCGGATCAAGCGCATCTGTACCGTAGGAATGGTCGTGCTGATCCCAGAAGCTGACCTTACCCGGTGCTCTGCGTTCTGCGGGAATCCAGTCGCCGTATGCAATGAGATCTTCTTCGGTGAACGGACACGGACAGTGCTGCAGCTTGCTGCTGTCACCCGTCGCACGCGGATGATCGGCACCCTCCAGCACGCAGAATCCCTCTCCGCGCAGATGCACATTTTTGATGGGCTTGGGGTCTTCGATACCGAGACCGCAGTTTGCCGTACGGAAAAAGTTATCGCGGCATCGGTCGGAAAGCTTGATCTTGCAGTTCTGCAGAATCACCGTCGTATTTTCCGGGATCAGGATCGCACGGTCGATCAGCCACCAGTCGCGTTCCGGCTCCACATCCGACACGCGCGGCGGAATGATCACAATACCGTCGGCAGTTCGGTTCTGCATCGCGAGATCAAAACGGTCGCTGTCATTCACAGCATAAAAATCATTGACACATATCATGGGGCATGTTTCCTCCTGCATGTATTTGTAAGGAAATTATATCATACACATCGCGATTTGTCAATAAAAGAGAAAAAGAACAACCAAAGCTGTTCTTTTCCGTGGTGCGGGTAAAAGGACTTGAACCTTCATGAAGGAACCCTCACTAGAACCTGAATCTAGCGCGTCTACCAATTCCGCCATACCCGCTGGTGCGAGGAATGGGAC
>JAZTZC010000235.1:0-2523 GCA_045637265.1 Eubacteriales bacterium
AGGATTGCGGTCAATAAGACAATGTGAGATCGTTTCATAGGCTTGCTCCTTTGGGTGTTTGGGTGGCGTTTGGACACTTTTGTAAATGTATTATATCATTCGCGGATTTCGCTGTCAATATGTCGAATGATATCGGAAATACTTTTACGGTTTCAGCTTTATTGCAGAATCTGCGGCGGCTCATAATACGTAATCACCGTCTCCGTGATTTCCCCTGTCGAGCTGTCCACAGAACAATGCCCGTCGATCATGCCAGGAGTGGATGCCGCATGCGTCTTGATATGGAACGATATGCGGATACCATCGGATTCCCACGGCATCGTTTTTGTGAAAATCGAGTACAGCTCTACGGATTCGATGCCGCAAGCCGCCGCGACCGCATCGAGGATGCCGCTGACAGGCGAGATCGTTTTCTTTTCGGTATCAATCACGATGGGTGTACCACCGCCGTACTTCAGATGTCCGTGGTTGATTACCGCATATCGGCTGTCGGGTGACCACGAAATGTCAGGATGACAGATCAACTCCGTTTCGGCGTTGGCAAGAACTTCGCCCGATGCGGCATCGGTCAGCATGACGTCTTTGTAAAAGATACCCGTTTCGGCGGATGTATAGAAGAAGTCATCGGCGTCGATGGCAAGCTGTACCGTGCCGTCCGGGGAGATGCTGACAGTATCATAGAGATCGGGATCGATGGCATGGGCAAGTGTCTGTGCCATTCGGATGCGATAAAGCATACGCCTCGGCGTTTCGTCGACGATTTGTTTGAGATACGGCAGTGCCGCATCGCCGAGGGAAACGATGGCGTCGTATGCCTCGGGATGCACATCGATGTAGTCCTTGGCACTGTAGGCATTCGGGACATTCATCAGAATATCGAGCTGTTCACTGACGGTTCTTGAAATGTCATCATATGGGACGGGACCGAGATTCGGTTCAAATTCGGTTGTATGGGTCTGGGAAAGCATGGTATCTATGGAAAAATCATAAGTACATTCGCCCATGATCCTACCGATGTCGGGTTCGTTTGATGCCGCATAAAATCCGAGCCGGATGACATTTTCCGATTCCCATGACAGAAATTCCGTTTCCGTGACATTCTGATTGACAGAAATGCCGTATTTTGTCATGAGCGCATCCCCGAACGGCAGATAGCGGCAGCAGAGAATCCGGCGATTCACGCAGTCAAAGAGCAGATCCTCCTGATCAAAATAGACATAGCTGCCGTCCTCGGACGGAATCAGATAATCGGCGATCGGAAGGTCTGCATAAGCACCGGGGTCGATGATGCCGATGGCAAACAGGGCATTGACGAATGTTTTGTGATCGTATCCGGGCGAATCGTACCGGCGTGTTTCCTCCGCGATGGCAAGTAAATGCGGGATGGCGGCATCTCCCATTGCAATCAGCAGTCCAAGCTCATGGGAATCGGAAAGATCGTTTTCGTAATCATACAGGAATGCACCGGGGATATTTGACAGGCAGTAGTCGATCTCTTCCGGTTGGATCTGACGCGGGGTAATTTCGTAATCCAGGACGGAAACCGAACCCTGCGGTGTACAGCTGCATGTGACCTTGATTGTGTCGGTCGCATATGCATCGCCGCATTGCTCGTTCAGCACAAAATACAAACTGCCATCCTCGTCCCATTTCAGAATTTCCTGATTTTGGCTGTTTGAATGGATTGTGGTGCCTGCAAGCTGTTCAATTGATTCGATTAATGCGCCATTGGGGTATTGAAATCCGCCAAAACGGCTTAAGTATATCACATAACTGGCAGGTCCATGTGACGAAATCGCCGCGCTTTGACCATCTGGTGCCCATTCCACCGTCGGTTGGCGGCAAGAGAGAGGGGTATATGCAATCTCTGCCCCTGTTTCTGTGTTGACAATGCAGAGATCGCTGTAACCGAAATATTCGTTGCCATCCCGGATTTGTCCCGGAATGTCGTAAAACAGACCAACCGACATGTGGAGTTCATGGATCCCATCGGTGGAGGAAAATGACAGATCATATCGTGACGGGTCAATGTCATACGCTGCAAAGAACGCTGCAATACGGCGGAACTGGTCGGAGTTGTCAAAACCGGAGTTTGGATCTTCCCAAATCTCAGTCAGATACGGAATCGCCGCAGAACCGAGGTCTGTAATTGCGCGGAATGCCTCGGGGTTGGCATCAATGATATCGGATTGCATAAAGGGATCCGTGGGTTCAAATGCCGCAAGGATATCCAGACTACCGTCAATGAGTGCCTTCTGCTCCTCTGTCAATTCGGTCGGAGCAGGTGTTGTGATGGCTGCGGTTGTTTCCGCGGGTTCTGTCGTTTCCGTGATTTCCGCAACATTCTGCGTATGTGCAGCGGTGGTATCCTGCGCATCTTGGCTGTCGGTCTGACAGGCGGCGAGCGTAAACAGGCAAAGAAGGATTGCGGTCAATAAGACAATGTGAGATCGTTTCATAGGCTTGCTCCTTTGGGTGTTTGGGTGGCGTTTGGACACTTTTGTAAATGTATTATATCATTCG
>JAZTZC010000236.1:0-5445 GCA_045637265.1 Eubacteriales bacterium
AAAGTAAGTCTTGCCGTGACCGATGGACATTTCCTGAATGTGGTTCTGATACCACCACGGCTGATCGAGGTGCAGGTATTCCAGACCGTCCAGATTCAGCATGATGTTGTCAAGAACCAGGGGCGCAAGATTGTACTGGCAGCCGAAGATGATGTCATAGTCATCGGAGCCTGCCTGAACAGATTTACGGATCGTAACAGCAATGTCCGTACCGCCGTTGAGGTAGTTGTCTTCATAAGCCAGCTTGACATTGAACTTGTTTTCCAGTGCGAGGTTACGGTTATAGACCGCATCATTGACAACGTCGCCCGTTGCTTCATCAACATGCATCGTGAATGCATCGTTTTCAAAGTAAGAGGACGAGAGGATACGCATGGTATCACCGCCGAAATCCAGACCATCGGGAACGAGGGATTTGATTGTTTCTTCGGTTTCGACAGCTTCGGTTTCAACTGCCGCGTCAGCACCGGTGGTAACGACCGCTTCACCGCCGTCACCGCCGCAGGATGCCATGACAGAAGTCAGTGTCAGCGCAGCCAGAAGCAGGGAAAATACAGCTTTTGTTTTCATAACAGATGAAATCCTTTCGTAAAATAATGTTCGCGGGTAGTTATCATTATTATATCAAATAATCACGAAAAAGTAAAGGGTTCTTCTCGATTTTTTGAAAAATGTATAAAAATTCAAAAAGAGTCTTGACAAACGCGAAGGTTTGTGATATCATTTAAGACAGTTAAATGCGACGATCGGAAACCAGTAACCAACACGAACCTTCCAGAGAGATGTCGGGGGTGCAAGACATTAAGGGGACGCGGGTGAAATACATTCCGGGAGCAGCGCACCGAATTCTGTTGGATTGGATCCGTCCCGCAAAACAGAGGCTGCGACGGCTTGCACCCGTTACCGTGCAGGGGATATAACACCGAATGCCGATGTGGCTGCGGTCCGTATCCCACAGAGTGCCCTCACCGCGCAAGCAATGGGGGAACCGAGGTGGTACCGCGGATTTCTTTTCCGCCCTCGATGGATATCTATTCATGGTTTTTCATGAATGCGGATGTCATCGGGGCGTTTTTCTTTTGCAAAAATTGCCCCGAACCAAAAACTTTTTTGAAAGGATCTACTGTCATGATGATCAAAATTGCTCTTTTACTCGTCTTCTTCGCTGTAATGATTACGGTCGGTGTGCTATGCCGCCGTTCCGCCGCGGATGTCAACGGCTTTGTGCTCGGCGGACGTTCGGTCGGTCCCTGGCTGACTGCGTTTGCATACGGTACGTCATACTTTTCCGCAGTTATTTTTATCGGTTATGCAGGACAGTTCGGCTGGAAATTCGGTCTTGCCTCCACATGGATCGGCATCGGCAATGCCATCCTCGGTTCTCTGCTTGCCTGGGTCATTCTCGGACGCAGAACACGCCTGATGACCCAGCACCTCGGCTCCGCAACGATGCCCGAATTTTTTGAAAAGCGGTATCTGTCAAAAAATCTCAAGATCGTCGCTGCTGTCATTATCTTTGTTTTCATGATCCCCTACACCGCATCGCTTTACAACGGTCTTTCCCGACTGTTCTCCATGGCATTTTCCATTGATTACAGCGTCTGCATCGTCGTGATGGCATTGCTCACCGCAGTCTATGTCATTGTCGGCGGATATATGGCAACTGCCATCAACGATTTTATTCAGGGTATCATCATGCTCTTCGGAATTATCGCAGTCATCGCGGCGGTTCTTTCCCGGAACGGCGGTCTGATGGGCTCCGTTGCAGGACTGGCACAGATTGCCGATCCCGCACTGGAATACGGTTCTGTTCCCGGTATCTTTGCGTCCATGTTCGGTCCCGATCCGATCAATCTGCTCGCGGTTGTCCTTCTGACCTCGCTCGGCACCTGGGGTCTGCCGCAGATGGTCGGGAAATTCTACGCCATCAAGAGCGAAAAGGCCATCGGCAAGGGCACCGTCATCTCCACGCTGTTTGCCATCGTTGTCGCCGGCGGCTGTTACTTGCTCGGCGGCTTCGGCAGATTGTTCTACACGCCCGGTGAAAACGGCGCGGTCATTTTCGACGATATCATTCCGACGATGCTCGAAAACCTGCCAGACCTTCTGATGGCAGTCGTTGTCATTCTCGTGCTCTCCGCCTCCATGTCCACCCTCTCCTCGCTCGTTCTGACCTCCTCCTCAACGGTGACAATCGACTTAATCAAACCGCTGTCGAAGAACTTCAGCGAAAAGAAGCAGCTCATCACCCTGCGTATCTTCATCGCCGTCTTCGTCATCATCTCCGCGGTCATCGCACTTTTGCAGCACATGTTCAATATCTCCTCCATCGCACAGCTGATGGGTATTTCCTGGGGTGCACTGGCAGGCGCGTTCCTCGCTCCGTTCCTCTACGGTCTGTACTGGAAGCGTACGACCAAGGCGGCATGCTGGGTCTCCTTCGGCTTCAGCGTTATCGTCATGATCGCCAACATGCTTGCACGTTCTGCATTCCCGACAATCATCCAGTCTCCCGTCAACTGCGGTGCGTTTGTCATGCTCGTATCTCTTGTTCTTGTCCCTGTTGTCAGCCTTCTGACACCTGTACCGAAACAGGATACGGTTGACGGTATGTTCACCTGCTACGATGCAGAATCCGTTGCTCCCGCAAAGGAACATCTCGGTAAATAAAGTTCTGCTTGACATGGATACCTCCCCATGCTATAATAGAAAAAACGGGAGGTATTCTGTCATGAAACGAAAACGGCTTCTGCTTATCACCGTTGTTATTCTTGCCATCATCGCATCCGCGGTTCTGTATGCTCTTCGCCCGCTCGGGTACACCGTTTCCGACGGTCTGACCGAGGTTCGTCCGGCACCCATGCCGCAGCAGCCGCTGACCCAAATCACCATCGGCAATGCACAATATCGGATTCAGCTGTCAGAGAGCTTTTATAACGATGCCGATGTGATCATTGACGAATACCGGGTCATTGGCGGCGATGCCTATGATGCGGACGACGGCATGGACGATTATCGCAAAATACGGATCGCGCGTCAAACCGAAGCAGTCGTATCCTTCCATTGTGTTCAGCCGTATCCGCCGCTTCAGGATTACCGGCAGCGGACCGATGAAGAAAACAAAGCAGCGATCATGGCACTGTTTTTGGAATACGATTTTTCGATCTATGATTCGTTTGAAATTTGGGGTGAGCCGCTGGCGAGGGCGCGCAATTACCGCTGGTTTTCCGCACAGACCAGCCAAAGTCTTTCTGTGCGCGTGACCGATGACGGGATCATCGATGATTTCATCGTATACGATCAGGCACCAGCCATGTCCGACCGTCTGCCGCTCAATGAATCCGAATGTCAGCGTCTGGTGCGCCGATATCTGCTGTTCAACGGCATGATCTCACCGTTTCGCGACTATGAGATCACATTCAAATCACGCAGGCATGCGCTGTCAGACGGCAAACCTGCCATTGCCTGCGCAGTATGTGTCACCGATGAGGAAGGCTTTGTTTTTGTGATCGCAGCGGTGATCCAAAAATCATAATATACAAAACAGCATCTGCCACCCATCGGAGTGCAGATGCTGTTGTCATTTTGATTTCAGAACGCCATTCTCGCCCAGCCTTTTTTACCGTCTCTCGGCGGCAAACCGAGGATTTCGCGTGCGGTATCGACGTAATAGCGGTAGTTTTCCAGCGGAGTTCCGCCGGGAATACGGTGGTCAAGTCCGAAGACCGTGCCGTGGATCATCTCAGGTGAAAGCTTGTATTCCAGCTCGCGGCGGATGTCTTCCTTTGTGCCGCGCAGAACGTGCTTGTCAATGCCGCCCTTGAAGCCGAGGGGGTTCCCGTACTTTTTGCGCAGGGCAACCATGTCCATACCTGCCGCGGGTTCACACGGATAGACGATGTTGACACCGCAGTCCATGATCGCATCGATGATCGGATTCATGTTGCCGTCGCTGTCCTGCGAAAAGAGCTTTGTTCCGCGCGAGGACAGCATGTCCCAGATGCGGCGGTAATACGGCTGCATCCATTCGCGGACGAGGCTCGGACCGATCATCGGACCGGATTTGCCCGCCATGTCCTCGTGTACGCAGAGATTGTCAATGCACAGCCGCTCACTGATGCGTTCCAGAACACGGAATGACGTATCGGAGATCGTCTCCATGATATCCGCCATCAGTTCTTCATCTTCATAATAGCAGATACATGCGCCTTCCTCACCCATCAGCTCACGCGGCGTATCAAAGCCGCCGGGAATCGATGCGGTAATGAGAACGCCTGCCGCCTGCTGTTTTTTTGCATGTTCAACGGCATCCCAGTTGATGCGATCCTCGGAAAAGGTATAAAACGGCTTGAGCTTCAGCCACGAATCCATATCGGTGACGGGATATCCCATCGGAAGCGGAATGGTGGCATAGCCCTTGTGGAGCTTGACCGTTCTGCCCATCGCATCGCGCGAAATCATATAGGTCGGCGTATCCTCGAGCACACACGGCGTAAATCCGCCGCGCAGACCGGTATTGCCGCCGCAGCCGCAGACAGGAACATAGTCCCAGTCAAAGGCGGTCATGTTGATCTCGTCCTCCGATGCACCCTGTGCGCGCCATTCGTCCTCCAGACCGATCAGCGTCCCGAACAGCTCGACGAACATCGGACGTTCCACATGGTCTGACGTAAACAGATCAATGTACTGTTCCCGAGTCCATTTCATAGTAAAAAATCCTTTCTTTTATGCAAGCAGAAAATACTTGTCAAACATCTTTGCTGCCAGCGCCGCCGTTGCTTCGACAACCGATGCATCCGCCTCACCGAGGTAATACTTGCGCATGATCTCACCGTCGGAATATGCCGCACGGTCATGCAGCGGATAGAAGTTCTCCATCAGATAACATGCATACTTCTGGAAGCGATGCTCACCGACCAGACGGTATTCCGCGGAAATCGTATCGACCGCAACGGAATACTTGTCCTTGATGGACTGCAGAATGTCGGCGCGTTCGTTTTTGTGCGCAAAGACGATCGTGGAGCAGATTGCCGCATTACGGTTGTTTTCGGTTGAGTTGTGAGAGTCTGTCGAACCGACGATGGGCAGGACATTGCCGCGGCGGTATTCATCGTAATAAATCGCCGTCTGGAAGCCGTTCTGCTGATAATAATTCTCGCCGCCGAGGACTTCAAAAGCATCAAACGGCTTGTTTGCAAGCATGTACTGTGTAAACGGCTCATGAATCTGCCACATGTCGGAGATCCAGTACGGGTGTGCAAAGATGCCAAGACCGCCAGCCTCGCGGATCTTGTCAAATGCCCAGACACAGACGGCATACCAACGCTTGTTCACATCAGCGGGAACATCGGTCAGAGATGCTTCAATTGCGTCAAGCTGGCGGTTATACTGCTCATCGGTCACAATGGCGGGCGGGGTGACGGTGTCGTCAAAGCGTCTTGCGTT
>JAZTZC010000237.1:0-1678 GCA_045637265.1 Eubacteriales bacterium
GCCTTGTCGATGACACCGTAGATGCCGAGAGATTCGACATACTTGCCGAAGCTGTAAGTGCTGACACATGTTTTCATGATAAAAATACCGTTCCTTTCGATATTGTGTTCTATTTGAAGATGCAAATAGACCGCATCTTTCATTCATCATCATTGTACCATAAAAATTGCGGTTTGTAAAGAGATTTGGGAATATTTCTTTGAAACTTCGTGCGGAGTATGCGTACAATCCATAATCATCGGCGATTCTGTCTGTATACCTCAAACGCTAAAATCGACGATGCCGAAGCCGCAGACAGCGCCGCGTCAAAATCCCGTCCGTAATCAAGTCTGACCACCGCATCAGCCATCGCAAGCACACTGCGGGAAATACCGCGTTTCTCACCGCCGACGATCAGAAACAGCGGACGGGAAAGGTCAGCATCGTAAACGGAGACGGAATTGTCAATGTCGGCGCAGACAATGCAGCAGCCATGTGCACGGAGCAGGGAAACAGCCGTTACACCGTCCTCTGCCACATACATCGGGAATCGCTCCGAAGCACCTGCGGAGGCACGGCAGACAACACCCGCCGCCGTCATCCAGTTGCGTTTGGGCAGAATCATCGCGTCAACGCCGGCGGCATACAGAGAGCGCATGGCGTAGCCGAAGTTGTACGGGTCCTCAATGCCCTCCAGCATCACAAAGAAGCCGTTCTTCGGCAGGGAAGAGACAACCTCCTCCGTCAGAGCTGTCAGTGTCCGCTGTGTCGTACGCGCAATGACACCGCCGTGGGTCGAGCCGATGGTCATAGCATCGAGTGTTTGCATCGGACAGCGCGTGATGGAAAATCCGAATTCCTCCGCACGGTGGGAAAGCCATGCAAGCTCCTTTGCATGAGATGCGGCGCGTTCGTCAGCGTATAAAATCTCGGTAATGCGGCGGTCGTTGTGCAGAGAGCCCTGCATTTCTATGACCGCGCGGATGGAGACCATGCCCTCCAGCAGATTGGAATCTGAAAACTTTTCTTGTTCTTTTATCATAGCATTGAAATCCTCAAAAGGTATGCCCGGATAGCAGTAAAAGCCATCCGGGTCGTAATAGGTTTAATTGTCGTGTGTCATCTTGGACATCTGGCGCTGTGCCATGACGAGTCCGTAGTAGATGCCCTGCTTGCGGACCAGCTCGTCGTGCGTACCGACCTCGGCAATCTTGCCCTTGTCAAGAACGATCAGACGGGTTGCATTGCGGAGCGTGGACAGACGGTGTGCAATCGCAAGCGTCGTGCGGTTTTCGGACAGCTTCTGCAGCGCATCCTGAATCTGCTTTTCGGTTTCTGTATCAAGGGAAGCCGTTGCTTCGTCGAGAATCAGGATTCTCGGATTGTGAAGCAGTGCACGTGCAATCGAAACACGCTGACGTTCACCGCCGGACAGTGTATGACCCTTTTCGCCGACCTTCGTGTTATAGCCGTCGGGGAGCTTCATGATAAATTCATGCGCGCCCGCAATCTTGGATGCCGCAATGATCTCATCACGGGTCGCCTCAGGCTTTGCATAAGCGATGTTGTCGTAAATGGAGCCGGAGAACAGGAAGGTTTCCTGCAGGACGACACCGATCTGGGAACGCAGACATTCCTGCGACAGATCGCGGATATCCTCGCCGTCGATGCGGATGGCACCGTCCTCGACCTCGTAAAG
>JAZTZC010000238.1:0-1706 GCA_045637265.1 Eubacteriales bacterium
CGGAAGCCGAGCTGAAAGACACGGCACCAGAGTTTTTGTATTAAGAACATGCGGGGTCTCCTGATAGGTTTACCGAATGGATTGTCGGATGCGTCTCTTTCAGGCAATACCGCACAATTCTGATGGCGCAGATGCGCCGCAGATTTTTCTGTCAGTACGGGCTTACAAGCCCTAACAAAAATTCGCGCGCATAGTCGATCCTCTGCCGCATCGTTTGAAACGATACATGAATTTTTGTGACGAATGACGGAAAAGATGCAAGCAGATGTGCTATCAAGGTGTAAGCCGCGAATTGTGCGGTGTTGCCTTAATATATTTGAACAGCAAAAGACACATCCTGTGGAGCTTCTCCAATGGATGTGTCCTTATTCTTTATAATCCCGCAATCTCTGTCAGATGCGCAATATCCTCACACACATTCGGAATCAACTTCTTCATGCCGACATCTGCCGTTGCGACAATATAGCCGTCATACGCTTCCAGCATGGAAAGATCGTTGTACGAATCCCCGACCACAAAGATGTTTTCACGGCTGACACCGCGGATTTCGGCGTAATGCGCAATGCCGCTCGCCTTACTGATGTCTTTGGCAACCGTATTGATCCACCAGCCGTTGGTGAACGAGTTCAGCCGCTCGCCGAAGCGTTCATTAACCTGAACACAAAGCGCCTGCGCTTCCTCCTGTGTGTGAAGCAGCAGTGCAATCTGTGTTTCCTCCCCGTGACATTTGGAGGTATCGGGCTTCTCATACTGGAAGGTGTAACCGCTTTCATCGTACGCAAAATCGTAGTAATCTTTTGCGATTGCGGCATCAAACGCATCCCGACGGAGCACCTTTCCGTCACGGTCAAGAATAACAGCACCATTATGCGCAATCGTGAAGTCGAGTGTGACACCGAGCGCCGCAACCTCACGGTAAATCTCGCCGCCGCGTCCTGTCACAAGTCCGAACAGATTGCCTGCCGCCTGCCAGCGTTCAATCGCTTCTCTGTCACGCACGGAAATTTCACTGTGTCTGTATAAGGTTCCGTCAAAATCGCTTGCAATGATTTTCATGTTTTTGTATTCTCCGATCATCTGAATAGAATTGTTTTCAAATAAGGTTATATCGGACGGTAATTTTGCAGAATCTCCATGATATCCTGTCGGTATACATTGCCGCCGAGCACATCACCCACAGGATCAAAGGACACACAGCGCACATCCGACGGATCTTCGATATACGGATTTTCGGGGTGACTGTCGACAAAATAATCTGCAAGATATTTCAGCGCATTGCCTGCGGGGAAAATGACATTACCACCGGCGACGGGGATAGCCATATCCGAAAAGCTGTCGAGAATGATACGCGTTTCTGCGTTGTAGGGGTTGTCGTCTTCCATACTGACAAGCCATGCCGGCTGCAGACGGAGCAGAATTGCCTGTTTGTGCACTTCCTCGGCAAATGTACGGACAACATGCAGCGGAATTGTTTTCTGATGAAACGCGTCGACCGACAAAAGCACGTCGTTGACACCGCTGTCGGCAAGCGCTTTTACGGTTTCACGCATACGCGCGCGGTCTTTGGTAAAGCATCCGTTTGTGATGATCTGCCGTCTTGGGACACCACATTCCGTTGCGGCGGTGTGAATGGCACAGACTGCATCAGGGTATAACAGCGGTTCTCCGCCGAAGGTCATCACGGTCAAGTCGGATCGTAGCCATGT
>JAZTZC010000239.1:0-2139 GCA_045637265.1 Eubacteriales bacterium
TATCACAGGAAGACCGTACCGAGGTCCCACATCTGACGGCATTCAGGTTCCATATGACGATTACGTCAGCGGCTGGTATTATGTTTCCCCGGATGACGATGCTTTTCTGCGGCAGTTCCGGACACAAGAGCAAACGGTTTCCTTAACGCTCGGCGAGGAAACGCTGACCGCAAGCTATTCCACGTTCCGTGTCGGTGATTCCGTCCGGGTTGTCCGGTCAAAGCCACAGATTTCGGGACAAAGCACAACTCAACGTCATTTGGACAGCAGACCTGCATCGCTTTCCGTCTTTCTGACCGATGCACGGTACGTTTACTGTACGCTGGTCACACCAAACAAGGTAGAAGATATCGTTCTGTATGACGCATGGAACGATCGGTGGCTGACACTGCACGACCGTATTACGCCGACCTCGGCACATTATGAGGCAGTACAGGAAGACAACATCCATCCCGGCACCTTCTTTTTGGAGGCACAGTTCCATGCGGTATCCCCGAACAATGACCGCTTCCTCTATACTGTCTCCGACAACAACGATCCGGATGATCGCGGCGGTGCGTATTATGTTTACGATACCAAAACACAGGCCGCATCCCTTGTCTGTGATATCCACTGGGAAGGCGAAATGATCGCCAGTGACACGGAAGATTATCAATGGCTTGACAACAATACGCTGTACATCGAAGCGAATGATGACATGAAGATGTCCCATCATGTGTGCAGATATCGGAATGGCAGCTGGACATCCGATCAGATTGCGGACAGCCACACATTTTTCAGCGCGGTATTCATCGGTTCTTCCGTATATTACGCCGAATATGACGGTACGGGGTTTGCTTTTCACAATACAGAAACGGGACAGCCGGCATCCGGGGTACTGAATGACTTTCTGAAACGATATCAGGACGGACAATATCCCCGTGTCTTTCCGCCCATCAAACAGCTTGACAATACCCTCGTCGCCGAACGTAAAGCCGGCGATACATTCTCCATTTCGTTTTTTGATATCACAACAGAACAGACCCACACCGTTTCCATTCCCTGTCTTGACTTTGAAAGCATCTGGTATCAGGGGATGTATTTTGTCAAGGACGGAATTCTACTGAATCTGCGGCATCCCGAAACCGCGTATTATTACATCTGCTATCTGCCATATGCCTATCTTGATTACCTGAGAACACAATAAAAACAAACAGCACCGATCCCAATCACCATGGGTATCGGTGCTGTTATCATTTGTCAATGTGATTCGCCGTCACACGGTACACGGATACCGATGGTGGGAATCAGGATCGCCTGCAGTGCTTTGTATACATCCCCATCCAGCTCCGAGAGCAGACAGCCTCTGTCATATGCCGCACGCATCGCATCCGCAAGTCCGCGCACAACGCGCAGAGGATCGTTCCGATCTGCACCCATCATCACGATATCACACAATGTATCCGGAACCTCCGCAATGGGAGCATCTGCGATCGCGGTGATGATGCGCGCATGAGCGGCAGCCGTCATTGCGGTACAGGGAAGCTCCCCATCCGCACCGGCAGCAGCACGGATGACATAGCGCACCTTGTTCATCGAATCCGCAAACGGATCTCCGTACGTCTTTGTCGTTCCGTCGTCAAAGACCGCAGTAATTCCCTTTTTATCATCCTGGGCATAGGTGACCGTTCCGTGTTCAAATTCATACGTGAAAACGGGATCGATCGTTTCCGCGGTGGAATGGGATGCGATAAAGAGTGCATCCGCACCGCATGCCAGTCTGACCCGCAGAACACAGGAATCGAAATTCTCGATCGGATTGACGCGGAGCAGCTCCGCATCGACCGAGAGGGGTTGTGCCGTTGTATCGATCGCATCACCGAGCACAAACAGCATATTATGAAGATAATGCGCCGCGGCATTGTTGGCAACGCTGTCGAAGATCGGCGTACCGTCGGCGGCATAGCGCTTTCCCGCCCAACCCGATCCGCGGCGGAAATAGCTCTGCGAGCGCGGCCAGAAAATGCGCGTCGACAGATGCTTCGGTGCACCGAATCTGCCCTCCATGATATCGCGCTTGAGTGCAAGGATCGCATCGCTGTGCGACCACTGATAACCGCAGAGAACGACCTTTCCGGCTTTTTCTGCAGCATCGGTGAT
>JAZTZC010000240.1:0-1664 GCA_045637265.1 Eubacteriales bacterium
GTCCGATACCGGGCAGACGCTCGAACTGCTCAATGAGCCGTTCAAGCGGAAGTATATATCCGGGCATGGATTGGTGTGAAATCAGAACAGACCGGGCATGGAGATGCCGCCGGTGATCTTGGACATTTCCTCGGAGTTGACGTCTTCAACCTTCTTGATGGCTTCGTTGATGCCTGCGACGAGAACGTCGGTCAAGGTCTCGATGTCATCGGGATCGACGATCTCGGGCTTGATGTCGAGGGAGAGAACTTCCTTCTTGCCGTTGATCTTGATGGTGACAACACCGTCGCCTGCGGAAATTTCATATTCCTTTGCATCAAGCTCTTCCTGCAGGTTGGTCATGTCTTCCTGCATCTGCTGTGCCTGACGGATCATTGCGTTCATGTTCTGGGCGCCGCCGCCCATACCCTTGGGTAATCTTGCTTTCATGGTATTGAATCCTTTCTTGTATCTGCGTGAAGCAGAATTGTGTTTGTTTTTTATAAGCTCGAATCGTAGATTTCCTCATACGGGAAATTCCGTTTCGTTTTTATACGTTTGATGGGTCTTTTTGGGTCTCTGCCGCATCACCGGCGGCTTCGATCAGATCGTCGATCATTTCATATCCGTCGGTAATCTTTTTTTCCGCGGAATCGAAAATAAGATCGGCAGGTGTGTATTTCGGCGAACCGAGAACAGCGTTGACTGCGGTACAGATCTGCGTGATGTTATCGGGATTTGCCTTCAATAGATTGACCGAGAACGCATTTGCCGCGCGCAGGTACAGCTTGCCGTCCTGCTCGCAGGTATAGACCTTGAATTCCCGCAAAAAGGAGCCGATCATCGGGTTGTTGCGTTCTACGCGCTTGACGGCTTCCTGCCATCCGCGCAGACCGTGAAGCACTTTTTTCTCACTCGGTGCCGGTGCGGGTTCCGGGGTGGGAACGGGCGCAGGTTTTTGAGGAGCGGGAGATTTCTTCTTCGGCTTTTCAATCGGTGCTGCAGGTGCTTCTTCCACAGGCGGAGGAGCATATGCATCATCGTTTGCAATCGGCGGGATGTCGTCGGCGGTAATATCCCACGGCGGCGGTGCATCTCCGATACTGATATCGTCCGCGACCTCGACAGGCTGTACCGACGGGGTTGGGATGGTTGACTGCGGGACTGCCGTTATTGCTGCGGTACCGATGGCAGCCAGCTTGTCCTCCAGATCGGCAATGCGTGTGAGCAGAGCATCGGGGGATGTATCGAGATTGGCATCACACATGCGGATCAGCGCCATTTCAACGGTGATCCGTGCCGGGGCGGTGTTCTTTTGCAGAACCGACAAGACCTCGTCTAAAATCCTTGTATGGTAAAGAATCGTTTCCATCGACATCCGACGTGCAAGCTCTCTCGGATACATCTGCTGTTTTTCCGGCAGATCGAGCAGCGGTGCGGGATCGGGAACGGACTTGATGACGAGCATATCGCGATAGAACGAAATCAGCGACTGCCAGAACACGCCGATATCGCGTGCCTGACGGTAAATCGTATCAATATGGGAAAAGATCGCGTCCAGATTGCGCTCGTAGATGGCTTTGACCACAGCGGCGGTTTCCTCAACGGGAGACGTACCGAGCAGTGCGGCGGCGCTTTGTGCGGTGATACCTTCACCGTCTGCACAAACGGCACCGGCACACAGC
>JAZTZC010000241.1:0-2745 GCA_045637265.1 Eubacteriales bacterium
CATCACCCACTATATGGACGAGGCTGTTCGTGCCGACCGCGTTATGGTCGTTGACCACGGCGAAATTCTGCTCGACGGCACACCCGAGGCGGTCTTCTCCCACGTCGATGCGCTCAAAGCCGCAGGTCTTGACGTTCCGCAGGTGACCGCGCTGACGCATCGTCTCAAAACCGAGGCAGGATTTGATCTGCCCGAAACCCTGCTTCATTCGGCAGATGCCGTGGAAGCACTCAAAGCACTTTACGATCAGATCGGGGGTTAAAAGATGGAAAACACACCGAAAATATCCCTGGAAAACGTCACATACCGCTATTCCATCGGCACACCGTTTGAAAAGGCGGCACTGCGGGATGTCACCCTCGGCTTTGAGGGCGGCATCATCACAGGTCTGATGGGTCATACGGGCTCCGGCAAGTCGACCATTGCCCAGCTGCTCAACGGTCTGCTCAAACCGACCGAAGGAACGGTTAAAATCGACGGCAAAGATATCTGGGAAGACCCCAAGAAAATCGGCGCTGTCCGTTTCCGCGTGGGGCTGGTCTTCCAGTATCCCGAATATCAGCTTTTTGAGGAAACCGTCGAGCGCGATATCGCTTACGGTCCGCATAATATGGGACTGGACGAGGAGGAAATCCGCCGCCGTGTCATCGATGCTGCGCGCTTTACCGGCATTTCTCCCGAAATCTTTGCAAAATCGCCGTTTGAGCTGTCGGGCGGTCAGAAACGCCGCGTTGCGATTGCAGGCGTTATGGCAATGGACCCCGAAATTCTCGTCCTTGACGAACCCGCGGCAGGTCTTGACCCCAAGGGTCGTGCGGAAATCCTCGGCGGTATCCGTGCGTATCAGAGAGAAAAGAAAAACACGATCATCATCATCAGCCACTCGATGGAAGATATGGCAATGTATGCCGACAAGCTGATGGTGCTCGACCACGGACGTGTCAGCCGCTATGGAGACGCGCATGAGGTGTTTGCCCATGCCGAGGAATTGAAATCCGTCGGACTTTCCCGTCCGCAGATCACGAAATTCATCATGGAACTGCAAAAGGCGGGCGTTCCCGTCGAGGGCGGTATCTATTCCGTGGAAGACGCGTACAACGAAGTGCTCCGCGTGTTCAACGAAAAGAAAAAGGGGGTGCGGTAAATGCTCCGTGATATCACGCTCGGTCAGTATTTCCCGGGAAATTCGATCCTGCATAAGCTCGATCCCCGCATGAAGATTTTCTTAATCGTCTTATACATCGTCACGATTTTCGCCGCAAACAGCCCCGTGTCGTTCGCACTTGTGCTTGCAAGCGCGTTTGTCCTGCTGTTTCTGTCCAAAATCCCCGCAAAGCTGGTACTCGGCGGACTGAAAGCCGTCTTTGTCATTATGGCATTCACCGCGATCATCAATATTTTCTGGACAACCGGGGAAGACTTGTGGCTGGAGGCAGGTCCCATCAAAATCTACCGCGAGGGTGTCGAGTATGCCATCTTCATGATCGTCCGCGTCGTTGCGCTCATCATCGGCTCGTCCGTTCTGCTCACCTATACAACATCCCCGATTGCGCTGACGGACGGTCTGGAACGTGTGCTGTCTCCGCTCAAAGTGCTCCACGTGCCCGTTCATGAGTTTTCGATGATGATGACCATCGCCCTGCGCTTTATCCCGACGCTGATTGAGGAAACCGATAAGATCATCTCCGCACAGAAGGCACGCGGTACCGATTTCACGGCAGGAAGCCTTGCCGACCGTGCAAAGGCGCTGATTCCGATCATGGTTCCGCTGTTCGTCTCCGCGTTCCACCGTGCCGATGAGCCTGCCGTTGCGATGGAATGTCGCTGTTACCGCGGCGGCGAGGGCAGAACCCGCATGACGAGACTGCACCTGCATACAAGAGATTTTGTCGTGCTTGCGGCACATATTGTGTTCCTCGGCGTTGTCATCGCGCTCAACATTGTTTTCTGATATGGCGCAGTTTCTTTTGACGCTCGCCTATGACGGCACAAACTTCGCCGGCTTTCAGGTACAGAAAAACGCGCGTACCGTACAGTCCACCGTACAGGATGCCATTGAGGTCATCTATGGCACCCGTCTGCCTGTGGTCGGATGCAGCCGTACCGATGCCGGTGTTCATGCCCGCGATTATAAGCTCACCTATCATGCTGAGCCGCGTCTGTCCCCCGACCGCATCCCCGCGGCGCTGAATGCGCATCTGCCAGACGATATCGCCGTGCTGGGTGCCGAAATCGTTTCCGATACTTTCCACGTCCGCCACGACGTTTACGAAAAAGAGTACGAATACGTCATCTGCAATACCCAATACCGCGACCCGTTTTCCGTGCACACGGCACTGCATTACCGCCGCCCGCTCGATGCGGATCTTCTGCATACCGCGGCACAGGCATTCCTCGGTACGCACGACTTCCGCGCGTTCATGGCATCCGGCTCCGATATCGCCGATACCACCCGCACCGTGCGTTCTGTGTCGGTTGTCCGCTGTGGAAGTGTTGTCAGGCTGCGCATTGCCGCCGACGGATTCTTATATAATATGGTAAGAATTTTCGGCGGAACGATGCTCGCCGTGGGCGAAGGGAAGATATCCCCCGAAGATATTCCCGCCATAATCGACAGCCGCGACCGCAAAAATGCAGGTATCACCGTGCCCGCACATGGACTCTATCTGAACCGCGTGGTGTTTCGGTGAGGCTTTGGTTCGAAAATTACGGTGGTGGATGATCTCGCGTCCAAGCCTTCCCTGG
>JAZTZC010000242.1:0-5894 GCA_045637265.1 Eubacteriales bacterium
CGCAGAAAGCCCTTGCAGGACTGGTACACCATCCCAATGCGGGCGGTGTGCTTGTGCTCGGGCTGGGATGCGAAAACAACAATATTGCAGAATTTCGGAAAATCCTCGGCGATGTCGATGAAACCCGTGTGAAATTTCTGAACTGTCAGGATGTCGAAGACGAAATCGAGGCGGGCATGGAACTGCTTGCGTCACTGATCGCACTTGCTGCAGAAGACGTTCGTGAGGAAATTCCCGCATCAGAGCTGATCGTTGGCTTGAAATGCGGCGGCTCGGATGGGTATTCCGGCATCACGGCAAATCCGGCAGTCGGGGTATTCTCCGATCATCTCACCGCACAGGGCGGTACGGTTATCCTGACCGAGGTGCCGGAAATGTTCGGTGCGGAACAACTGCTGATGGCGCGTTGCGAAACAGAGGAATTGTTTTCCAAAACCGTTTCGCTCATCAACGATTTCAAGCGCTATTTCAAACGCTATGACCAGCCGGTGTACGAAAACCCGTCACCCGGTAACAAAGTGGGCGGTATCACGACGCTGGAGGACAAATCACTCGGCTGTACACAGAAGTCGGGAACAGCGCCGGTTCGTGCAGTGATCGGTTACGGAGAACCGACGGTGGTGGCAGGTCTGCATCTGCTGTCCGCACCGGGCAACGACCTTGTCGCATCGACCGCTCTTGCCATATCGGGTGCCCATCTGGTGCTGTTTACCACAGGCCGTGGTACGCCGTTCGGCTGTCCTGTTCCGACCGTCAAAATCTCCTCCAACACAGCGCTTGCAGAGAAGAAAAACAACTGGATTGACTTTGATGCGGGTGTAATCTGTGAGAGCGGTGATATTGCCGCCTGCGGTGAGGCGCTGTTTGACTATGTCATGGCGCTGGTGTCGGGGGATGTACATACGAAAAACGAGGTACGCGGATATCGCGATATCGCAATATTCAAGGATGGCGTGACCCTGTGAGGGTTCATGATGCCGAAAATACAAAATGACTGTGATTGATTGGGAGGTACGATACTGATGTCAGTATACCATGAACAAGGGCGCGATCTGCCTATTGCGGGGGAATATGATGTCATTGTTGCCGGTGCCGGTCCTGCGGGTGTATCCGCGGCGGTGATGGCGGCGAGAATGGGCGCGAAAACCCTGCTTCTCGAATATAACAACTGTCCCGGCGGAATTTCCACATCAGGACTGATGAGTCATTGGACCGGTACGGTGCAGTCGAAGTTCTATACCGAAATTCTGACGCGCCAGGCGGAGAAGGTGGAGGGTGAGGGACACGGAAAGATCGTAAAGCAGATCGATCCGGAGCTTCTGAAAACCGTTTATTTCGATATGCTGGGAGAAGCGGGTGTGGATCTGCTGCTGTACACGTTTGTCGCCGGTGTTGTGATGGATGGAAACCGTGTGTGCGGTGTCATCACGGAAAGCAAGTCCGGGCGGCGCGTGTTTTCCTCCAAGGTTGTGGTCGACGGCACGGGCGACGGTGATGTGGCGGCGTTTGCCGATGTTCCTTATTACAAGGGCAGGGAATCCGACGGCAAAATGCAGCCGACCACGCTGATGTTCAAGGTGGCAGGTGTGGATACGGACAGAGCGGTTCTGCTCGGATCGTTTGAGTCGACCCATCAGACCGAAAAGGGAGAACTGCAATCCCTTGCCAAGGCGCATATTCCGTATCCCGCAGGACATCTTCTCGTGTATGCATCAACGCTTCCCGGCATCATTACCTGCAATATGACCAACTGTACCGAGATTGACGGTACCAAGGCTGAGGATCTGACCCGAGCGGAGATCGTTTGCCGTTCGCAGATTCCCGCGATTGTTGCATATCTGCGTGAATATGTTCCCGGGTTTGAACATTGTTATGTCATCAGCGCAGGTTCCATGATGGGTGTGCGCGAAACCAGACATTTCCGCGGCGAATATGTGCTGAACGAGCAGGATATTCTCACCGCGCGTGTGTTTGACGATTGGGTCGTCCGCGGTGCGCATTTCAACTTTGATGTACACAATTTGACAGGTGCGGGACTTGACGAAACCGGTGTCCAGCACAAATGGAGTCAGAGCAAGGGATATACGATTCCGTACGGATGTCTTGTTCCCGTCGGGGTGGAAGGTCTGCTTCTGTCCGGACGCAACATCTCGGGTACGCATATGGCGCATTCCAATTACCGTGTCATGCCGATTTGTGTCGGTATCGGTGAGGCAGGCGGCGTTGCGGCGGCGATTGCGGCAAAGGAAAACATCCGTCTGCGCGATATTCCGGCTGAAAAGATTCAACAGTATCTGGTATAATAAAAGGTGCGGAACCGATCACAGGATCAGTTCCGCATTTCCATTGCAGGCTTTGTATATGTATGACGCGCGTTCTTCGGCGGCACGGTTGACATCCGGTGCGTGACCGTACATGTCAGAATGCATCGTGCGGTCACCGGCAAACGAGATCGGGATCAGCACCGTATCAGCATCGACCTTTTGGTAGAACTCCGCATTGCCGGTATCGCAAAGACCGTGATGCGGCATCTGAAGCACGTCGCATTTCAGAGAATCGGGATATCGCCATAATACGATGCGCAGATTGCGGTCGTAGGCATCTCCGGTAAACATGATCTTTTTCTGTGATGTCTGCATTTTGACCGTGAAGATCAGCGAAAGTTGATTGGGGTTGTCGAGAATCGAGCAATCTGTCGGCGTATACAGAAAATGAATATCTGCGGTATCCGCGCTCAGGTGCAGATCGGGGAGCGGAAGAATCACATCTGCCCCGGTCGTGCGCAGAACCGTTTCCATGTGCGGAAAAACGGAATCGATGCCGCCGCCGCGCCTGTCGCGGAACTCTTTCGGGAAATGATAGACAAGATGCCGGATACGGATGCGGGAGATGAGATCGGGTCGCTCGCAGATTTCCAGAAGTGCACCGTAATGGTCGAGATGCGGATGGGTCAGAATCCAGTAATCCACTGTCGGGATGCCGTCGGAATTGCCGCAGAGCAGATCGGTGAGTGCCTCGGCATCTTCTCTGTGACCGCCGTCGATGACGATCAGATGCCCGTGTTCTGTGACAAGGAGATATCCCATACCGGCGGCAGCCCAACCGACGACCGCATCAAACGGACCGTCATATGACGATGCTGCCGTTGCAAATTGAATCAGTTTTTCCATGGCTGAATTTCCTTTCTGCGTTCCGCCCGGATTACAGATGGGTTTCATGGCGTTCGGCTATGATGATACCGTCCTTCACATGCAGGCGGCAGATCCGTGCGGTACGGCGTTCGCTGTATCCTTTGTCGGTACTGTTTCTGTAATCACGTCCGTGGTAGATGGCATAGTATGCGCCGTCATGCTTGATAACGCTGTGGTGTCCGGTACCTTCCTCAAATTCGTTTTTGATGATCAGCGGCGCAAAGCTTCCATTGTCTGTTACCTTGACAAAATCAACCTTTGTCAGATCTGTTTCGTCTGATTTTGCCGCTGCATATCCGATGTGATAGGTATCATCCTGAAAACAGCCTGCGCTGTACATCAGATACTGCCACGCACCTTCCCGGAACCAGAACGGTCCTTCGATGGTATACCAATTGTAGTCACCGTGACACTTCGGCGTGAATTTTTCCTCATCGAACTCGGGCACCAATACTTCACGCGGTTGATTTTGGGGTGTGTATGGGTCGAGGAAGCGGTCGACATAGACACGTGTACCGATGCGCACGCTGTCGGTGTTGTCCTTTGCATACCATAGAAACAAACCGGCTTCTGTCTGTACCATATGCGAGTCAATCGAAAAATGATCATATAAGCAGATCTCATCGCCGAACGGACCGAGCGGAGAGGATGCCTTTGCCGCATGCAGGAACTGGAAATTGCCGTTCCTCTCACAGGAAACGTACATATAATAAACGCCGTCGAGCTTGATGACCGACGGTGCCCAGTAGTTGTGTCCACCGTCAAACGCTGCGGCTATCCCACGGAATTGCCACTCGCCGGTCAGTGTCTTGCTCTCATAAACCTCCACACCTGCACCTGCGGTCACATACAGATAAAACGTATCGTTATCCTCAAAGATAAAAGGATCCGGCTGGGTTCGGTCATTGACATCAAATGTCACCTTCATAGTAATACCCCCGTCGGTGCACCTGCGATAGAGCAGGTACACCGAGGGGCGTGCCTTCAATCAGAAACGGTATAACATTTCGGTGTTATGCCGTTTTTACTTTTATATTATCGTTTCTATCGCGTAAATGCTCTTGGAACATTTCTTCTACTTCCTCGGGTTCGGGGATAAACACATATCCTACACCATGGTAGTAGATGTCAATTCGCTGATGCCGCTGTTTGTTTTCGCGGTACGGAGCATATACGTCAATTCTTGAAATAAATTCGCGGACGATTTCGGGAGTAAGCTCTTGTATATCGGTGATTGCTTTCACCTTCGCTATGAACTTCTCAATGCCGTCATTCTGTTCTTTGTCCTTGTCAAGCTCCATACGGAGTTGTTCGGCAAGGGCTTTCTTTTCATTTTGTTCATCCTCGTATATTCTTGACATCTGAGCAAAACGATCATCAGACAGTTTTCCCGTTACGTTGTCCTCGTAAATACGCATAAAGAGTTTGTCAAGATCTGCAATCCGCTTCTCGGTCTTTTCAAGCTCACGCTTTTTGCGGGCAAGTTCCTTTTTGGATTCTTGTACGGATTTCTCTTGAAGTTGCTTAACGAACAGATCCTCGTAGCATCGTGCGAACCAAAAGACTCTGCGCATACTTTCAAGAACCGCTTTCCCCAAATAGACCTCTCGGATGAAATGTGCCGTACACTGCTCCTTGTTCTTACGAGCCTTGGCACAAGTAAACCAATTTTGCTCTTTGGAAAAATTCTTTGCAGTACAGAAATACATCTTTGAGCCACAATCCTTGCAGAACAAGAGTCCCGAAAACATACTCACTTTACCTTCTCTCGTAGGTCTGCGCTTGTTTTTGCGAAGCTCTTTCACGATAGCAAAGGTTTCGCGATCAATGATGGCGGGGTGAGTATTCTCAAATATCTTCCAATTTTCTTCGGGAACGTGTACTCTCGTTTTGTTCTTGAAAGACTTGGTGGTATAGCGGAAATTGACCGTATCTCCCACATACTCTTGGCGTTCAAGCATATCTGCAACGCAGGTCTGCACCCACCTTCCGGGAACAGAGGGGAGATTGCCCGCCTTTTGTCCTCGGCTTATCCAATATTCTGTTGGCGTTGGAACTTTGTCACTCGTAAGAATGTCCGCGATCTGCGTGGGACCGTATCCTTTTATGCAGAGGTTGAATATCCTTCGTACTAGCTCGGCAGCAGGTTCGTCGATGATCCACTCTTTCGGATTATCCGGGTTTTTCGTATATCCGTATGGCGGAGTTGTCGCAAGCGGTATGCCCGACTCACCCTTGTGCTTGAATACCTCGCGCACCTTTTGAGAGGTGTTCTTGGCGTGCATCTCGTTGAACCAATCTTGTACGGGAAGAAAATCACTAAGTCCTTGTGCGGTGTCTATATTGTCGAGAATGGCAATATAGCGCACACCGAGGCGGTCAAATTCTTCCTCTAAGAGCTGTCCTACGACCAAGCGGTTACGTCCAAGACGGGAATGGTCTTTTACGATAATCGTTCCAATCAATCCCGCTTCTGCAAGCTCCATGATCTCCGTGAAGGCAGGTCTTGCGAAATACGTTCCCGACCAACCGTCATCCACAAACACTCTTATATTTCTGAATCCGTTTTCTTTTGCGTATTTTTCAAGTATAGATTTTTGGTTTGTTATTGAGTTGCTCTCTCCTTGCAGTTCATCGTCGCGCGACAGTCTGCAATAGAGGGCTGTTATCTTATCCGACTTAATATTCATTGTTCTCCTTTCC
>JAZTZC010000243.1:0-3352 GCA_045637265.1 Eubacteriales bacterium
AGATCCGCCGTCGTGAGCCGATGAATATTCTGTTCGGCCCGCCGTCCAACCGCGATGACGCGAACCGCATGATGTCCCTGTTCTTCTCCAAAGAGGGAAAACATATCATCTGCGGCGGTACAACGTCTTCCATCGCATCCAAGTATCTCGGCAAACCGATCCGTGCAAGTCTGACGTTTGAACGTTCGGACGTGCCGCCGATTGCGGAGCTGGAAGGTGTTGACCTCGTGACAGAGGGCGTCATTACGATGAATAAGGTCATTCAGTACGCAAAGGACTATCTGGGGGACAATGCGCACTACGAACATTGGAATTTCAAGCGGGACGGTGCCTCTCTGATCAGCCGTCTCTTGTTTGAGGAAGCAACGGATATCAATTTTTATGTCGGGCGTGCGGTGAATCCGGCGCATCAGAACCCGGATCTGCCGATCAATTTTAATATTAAGATGAATCTTGTTGAGGAGCTTTCCGCTTGCCTGCGCAAAATGGGAAAGCGAATCAAGGTCAGTTATTTTTAAGGAGGTGCGGGATGCGTAAATTTGACACCAAGGTACAGCATCTGAAATATAAGGTTCTGCGCGAGGTGGCACGTCTTGCATGGGCGGATCGTCTTGCGGAGAATGTCCTTGATATTCCTAAGAATATTGTCCCGGGCAATGAATCGACCATGCGCTGCTGCGTATACAAGGAACGTGCCATCCTCGGTGAGCGCGTCAAGCTGGCAATGGGCGGTGATAAGAATAATCCCAATATCATTGAAGTGATCAACATTGCCTGTGATGAATGTCCTGTCGGCGGATACGAAGTCACCAACGCCTGCAGAGGCTGTCTTGCACATCGCTGTGAGGACGTCTGTAAGCGCGGTGCAATCTCGTTTGACAAAAATCATGTTGCTGTGATCGATAAGTCCAAGTGTGTGGAATGCGGTGCCTGTGCAAAGGTCTGCCCGTATACCGCCATTGTTAATCGCACAAGACCGTGCCAGAATGCATGCAAGGTCAAAGCAATTTCCATGGATGACAAGAAGTCTGCGGAAATCGACAACAACAAGTGCATTCAGTGCGGTGCATGTGTGTATCAATGTCCGTTCGGTGCGATCACGGACAAGTCCTTCATACTGGATGTGATCAACCTTCTCAAGAACGGCAATGAAAATAAGGTCTACGCACTGGTTGCACCGTCTATTTCCAGCCAGTTTACCTATGCCAAGCTCGGTCAGGTCATCACCGGCATGAAGGTGCTCGGTTTCCATACGGTCATTGAAGCAGCGCTGGGTGCGGATATGGTTGCACTGTCAGAGGCAAAGGAACTTTCCGAAAAGGGCTTCTTGACAAGCTCCTGCTGCCCGGCATTCGTGCAGTATATCAAAACTGCATTCCCGCAGCTGACACCGTATATTTCTCATAATCTTTCCCCGATGGCAACGCTTGCCAAATACATCAAGGATACAACACCGAATGCAAAGGTCATCTTTGTCGGTCCGTGTACCGCAAAGAAGGCAGAAGCACAGCTGGATCATGTCAAGGAGTACGTTGACGCGGTTCTGACCTTTGAGGAACTGCAGGCACTCTTTGACAGCCGTGATCTGGAGCTTTCCGCACTGGAGGAAGGTGTGCTTGACAATGCTTCCTATTTCGGACGTATCTTTGCACGTTCCGGGGGGCTTTCCGATGCTGCGGCGCAGGCTATGAAGGAACTTGAAATTGATTTCACCATCAAGCCTGTTGTCTGTGACGGTATCGAAGCATGCCGGATGGCGCTGCTCAAGAAGAGCAAAAACGCACTCGACGGCAACTTCATCGAAGGTATGGCGTGTATCGGCGGCTGTATCGGCGGTGCAGGATGCCTGACACACGGCGAAAAGAATAAGGCCGAGGTCGATAAGTACGGACGCGAAGCACTGGAGAAAACCATCGGCGATGCGGTTTCCGTATTGAATTACGAAGTATAAAGAGGTAGAGTATGAACAAGATTACCATCATCGGTTCCGGCGCGGTCGGTTCCACGATTGCTTATACGCTGACCACACTCGGTCTGGCATCCGAAATCGTCATCATTGATATCAACGGTGAAAAGGCACTCGGCGAAGCTCTGGATATCCGTCAGGGCACACCGTTCTGCAGCCCCTGCAACATCTATGCAGGTCTGTACTGTGATGCGGTTGATTCCGATATTGTCATCATCACCTGCGGTATCGCAAGAAAGCCCGGTCAGTCCCGCCTCGATCTGGCACAGACGAATGTCAATATCCTCAAGGCGATCACACCGGAAATTACAAAGTATGCACCGAATGCGATGTATGTCATTGTATCCAATCCTGTTGACGTTCTGACCTATGCATTCACAAAGTTCTCCGGTATTCCGGAGGAGCACATCATCGGTTCCGGTACGATTCTCGATACCGCAAGACTGCGTGCAAGAATTTCCGAATACTATCGCGTCAATCAGCAGAACATTCATGCATATGTCCTCGGTGAACACGGTGATACTGCGGTTGTTCCGTGGTCGATTGCGAACATTTCCAATGTCCCCGTCGAGGATTACGGTAAATCACTGAAGAACATGGAAGGTTTTTATCCCGAGTTCAAAAAGGACGAAGTGGAAGACTTTGTCAGAAAGTCCGGCGGTCGTGTCATTCGCCGTAAGGGTGCAACCTATTATGCAGTATCTATGTCTGTCTGCCATCTGTGCAAGTGCCTGCTCAGCGGTATTGATACTTCGCTGACGGTATCGACGATGGTTCACGGAGAATACGGTCTGGATGATGTGGCACTGAGCCTTGTGAATATTGTCGGCAAGAACGGAATCCACGGAAAGATCATGGTTCCTCTGACCGATGCGGAAATTGCTGATCTTCACAAGAGTGCGGACAGCCTGAAAGCAGTCATTCACAGTATTGAGATTTGATCGAACAGAAAGGAATAGCATAAACATGGAATATCGTATTGAACATGACTCGATGGGTGAAGTCAAGGTTCCCGCAGATCGCCTGTGGGCCGCACAGACCCAGCGCAGCCATGAAAACTTTGAAATCGGTGTCGGTATTGAAACGATGCCCCGCGAAATTGTTCACGCATTCGGCATTCTGAAGAAGGCTGCAGCCATTGCCAACAACGCACTGCGTCCCGAAAAGATGACCGACGCAAAGCTGGGTGCCATCAAGGCTGCCTGCGATGAGGTTATTTCCGGCGAGCTGCTTGATCATTTCCCGCTGGTTGTCTGGCAGACCGGTTCCGGTACCCAGTCCAACATGAACTCCAATGAAGTCATCGCAAACCGCGGCAATCAGATTCTCGGTCAGAAACTGCTGCATCCCAACGATGACGTCAACATGAGCCAGTCCTCCAATGAT
>JAZTZC010000244.1:0-4861 GCA_045637265.1 Eubacteriales bacterium
CCTACGACGACCTTGCCACATGGGAAGGCTTCTTTGCTGCTGCCGCAAAATATTATGAATGGTCGGACGGCAAGACCTTCTGTGCAATGGACTACCTGATCCGCCATGTTGAGCTCGATCTTCAGTCCCAAAAAGGTTCTCCCTTTTTCCTCGACGACGGTTGGTTTGATTTTGACGATCCCGCCGTATACGATTCCTGGATGATGTTTGCAGAGCCGCTGTCCAAGGGTCATATCGCCATTTCCGAGCAGTATTCCAACACCCACGTCACTACGGGTGAAATGCTGTGCGGCATCGGTTCGACCGCTTCCATTACCTATTTCAGCGATACGGTCACCTATCCCGACAACACCACCGAATCGATGAATCTGCACATTCTTCCCCTTCCCATGAGCGGAAGCAAGGTCGAATATATCCCACAGAGCGGTGTCGGTATTGCAGCCTATCAAACCACCGAACAGAAAGCGGAGGCAGCTTCTGTATTTGTCCGCTGGCTTACCGAGGGCAAGCGCAATCTTGATTTTGCCGTACAGACAGGTTATATGCCGGTATGCACCGATGCATATCAGGAGATCAAGTCTTACGAGTATCCGAATGATGCTTATGCGAGCCTGTTTGATGCGATTTTCACGATGCACGAAAAATATACTGCCGTATCCAGACCTGACTTTGACGGCTATTACGCAAAGACCAACGCACTGTACGACGGTCTTCGTCAGATGCAGGGCACACTGGCAGACCGTGCCGACGCCGGTGAAGACGCAAAAAGACTCGCAGAGGAAACATGGGAATTTTTCAAGTCTATTGAATAATTGCGCATGAACAACATTACCAAATTTGTTTATGAAGCGGTCAGCCAAAGCAGCACACCCAGCCGATGGTCACTGAAGCGCAGACTGTTCAGCTATATGATGCTGCTGGTATGTCTTTTGCTTCTGTTCCTTGTTACAGCACTCTTTCTGACCGATCAGTTTGACAACATTGAGGAAAACACCTACGATGCGCTGGAAATGCAGATCAAAGTGTTTGAAAAAGACATTACCGATCACTTTGATGCCGTTGCCGCGGCTGGCATCAGTCTGTCCCAATCCGTGACCGAACTTGTTGAGGACTATCTTTCGGAGCGTGACATCCGTTTTTCTGAACTGACCGACAATGCAGATGCGATCGCCGCGCTGCAATCAACGCTTCTCAAGCCCCTGCTCCAACAGCTGTCGCAGGAAAACTGCTCCGGCATTTATGTCATCCTCGACACCACAGTCAACAGCAGTCTTGCACATGCCGCATCGTCCCGAGCCGGTATTTATTTACAGACAAACGGATATAAATCCTCCTACAACCCCATCGTCCTGCTCCGCGGAAACGCCGAAGTCGGCCGAGAAAACGACATTATGCCGCACCGCAAGTGGACGCTGGAATTTGATACATCCATCCTCCCGGAATTTGAAGCGCTGTCACAGCGTACTGCGCTTCCGATCACGAAATCGTTCTGCTTCACTGAGACGATCACCATTCCGAGAACAGAAACGCGCATGATGCTTCTGTGTGTTCCGATGGTCGGCACGGACGGTACTTTTCTCGGTATCTGCGGTTTTGAGATCAGCGAAAGCTATTTTGCATCCTATTACGCCCAGCCGACCAAGGTCGATCATCTGACCTATCTGTTTCTTCCATCCCCGTCTGAGGAGGACTCCATCAATATCACCTCTGGCTTCAGCTGTGGAGATACCGACGGCTATTACAGAGTACCGCAGGGTGTTCTTACCTCTCGCGCCGAGGGACACGGTCTGTATTCGTTCCACGGTGATGCCATTCCCTATCTCGGTATCACGGGTCAGATCACGCTGTCTCCGAACAATCCCGAATATACGATCGGTGTTCTGATGCGCAAAGCGGACTATGATCTTGAAAAACGAACGGAAACGATCAAGAATGTTTCTCTGTGGAGCGTTCTTCTGATTGCCGCCGTCGGCAGCTGTTATTATTTTAGCCGTCGGTTTCTGTCACCGATCCTGCACAGTTTGGAACAGCTGAAAACCGAGGAGGAAGTGACAGCATTCAGCAATATTCCGGAAATTGCCGACCTGTTTGAATTTCTCTCCGAAAAAGACCGTATGCATGAGGAATCCCTGTCCGAACTTGCAGAGGAAAAGCAAACGGCAGAAAGCGAAAAAGAATCCATTCTGCAGGAATACGAGCGGGTACAGCTGGAATATCTGGAAACACAGCGCAAACTTCGTGACGCGGAACATTCTCTGAACGAGACACAGGAAGAACACAAAAGCACACAGACGGAATTTGAAAAAGCGCAGATGGAATTGCAGCGTCTTGCCTACTCCCGTCAGGCGGAAATCGATCCCGATGCGTATATTCAGTTCCTGGACGGCATCGAAACGCTGACACCGACCGAGCGGAAAATATTCAACTATTATCTGGACGGTTTGAACGTCAAAGAAATTGCCGAAACGATCTCCGTTAAAGAAAGCACGGTTTATTCCCACAACAAGAATATCTACAGCAAGCTTGGCATCAATTCCCTCAAGCAGCTTCTGCGCTATTCCGCGCTGATGCGGCAGCAGGAGAAGGAGCATACCTAAAAAAAGGGACCTGCCGCAGAATATTCCCGACAAGTGATATTTGCTGTTACAAAAAAAGACCGAATCGCCCGCAAAGGTGATTCGGTCTTTTCGATTGATTATGCTTTTTTTCTAAAAACTTCTGCACCGCCAGAACCAGGAACATGTAGTGCGACGAGCCGCCGCCGAGGACATATTCCGTCTGCTGCCAAAAGAACGGAAATTTCAAAAGCTCCGCGAAATCTGTTCTGATCATTTACAAAACCCAACTAATTTCACAAATATTTCTGTATGCTTCTCCGTCAGATCACAAACTTATGACTGTCATCCAACTGAAGAAGATCGGTAATCTTCCGAAAATTCTCTTTCATATGCTCAAATTGAAATATCGCATGTGCATCACTGCCCAGATAGAACCGACATCCTTCTTCTTTCGCAATACGGTAAGGACGAAGATGAATCTCCATCTCATCATCGGGCGTATTCAGCCAGTTGAAGTTCAGCTCAATACCAACACCGCGATTCGCTGCCTTTCGGAACAAACGGATATATTCTTCATCGGAGATCATCTGCAATACTTCCAGATACCCTTTTCCTCCCATAATTCCCGTATCAGTCAGGTGCGCGATTCCGATTTTATGAAATGGCAGATTCTGCTCCAAAACATGATCCAATCTGCTGCACCAGAGTCCTGCGCGTTCTGCAGCATCCTCATCGCCGCGGCAGGTAACGCCGGACTGATGCAGATGGTTGGTCGGAATGACAACAAAGTCGAAGTTATCATAATGCTCCGGTGCCAGCCCGAGAACATTGTTCATGTTCATTTCAATTTCACAGCCAAACAGGAAACGAACCTTGTCGCTCTGCGGAAGCGGCAGTACAGAACGGAGACGCTTGGTATTCAGTTCCACATACCAGGTATGTTCCGCACCGGATACTGTTTCATCCCAGTAATGATCGGTCAGACAAATTGTTTGAAAATTATTTTGCTCCGCGTATTTCAGAATGTTCTCCGGAAGCTGGGTATCTCCCTCCGGACCGGCACAAGGCGAAACACGCGAATGAATATGAAGATCATGATCGACAAAAGCCATAGGATAACCTCTCTTTCTGAGAAAATATGAATTTATTTTCCAATGATACGATATTGCAGTTTACGGCGGTATGCATCGCATCCGGATACGGTTTCGGTAATTTCTCCATCGCTGTCTCTGTAGCGAATCTCCAAAGCGGTATATTCACCGTTTTCATATCCGTATCCGTCACCTGCGTCGTTGTACAGAGTAAAGCTGCCGTTTCTGCCGGTATAAATGCGTACCTCGCAAACCGCCCCGGGATTTTCATCGACATACTGCATTACAGGGGAGGTGGGAACAATCGAACCCGCACGGACAAACACCGGGATTCTTTCCATGGTTACAGGAATGCGGATAAACTGACCGCCTTGATAATACGCCTCGGTATAGAAGTCATACCAGCCGCATCCGTCGGGCAGATAAACATCGAGATATCTGTCAGGGGCGGAAATTTCCTGTGACTCGGCGGTATAGTACATCGGATGGGTCACGGGACAGATCATCAGCTCATGACCGTACAGATACTGCGAACTGATCTTTCTTGCGGTACGATCTTTAGGAAATGCAAGACCAAGGGATGTCACGGGCATCGTTCCTTCAAAGGTAACTGCGGCATGGATCGAGTAGAAGTACGGTGTCAGACGGTAGCGAAGCGCAATTGCATCTTCGATGGCATCACGGAACATGGTGCCGCGCTCCCCGAACTGCCATACTTCGCGCGGCGTATCGGTCCCGTGAGAACGCATGAACGGCGTAAAACCAGTAAACTGCAGCCAGCGTGTATAAAGCTCGCGGTAACCGAGGTCATCCTTACCGGCTTCAAAATCACCGTCGCCGAACCACTGCTGCCACTGCTTGACAAAGAAGCCGCCTGCATCACAGTTCCAGTATGCCTCACCGCAGGCAATGTAGTTCTGCATGATGGTAACCTGCTTTGACAGTGCTTCCCATGTTGCACTGACGTCGCCCGACCAGACGATTGCGGCATACCGATGCTGACCGGGATAGCCGGAACGGGTCAGATTGATCACGCGCTTTTCGTCGGTCACACCGCGCTGTCCCTCGTAAATGCCTTTGGAATGTACGAGAGAATAGGCGTTGATGATACCGTCGTCAAGATATTTTTTGAATTCGTCGACCGACGCTTTCATTCTCTGCGGCAGAGGTGCACGCTCCGCACCACCCCAGACAGCATCGAATGGCTCGGAG
>JAZTZC010000245.1:0-4301 GCA_045637265.1 Eubacteriales bacterium
AATGAATTTTGATGAAACGGAATAACAATGATTCACCGCCCAATCTGTGATGCCTGTCACGGATTGGGCGGCGGGTTTTTGTATCAATGAATCATGAATAATGAAGTTGCTGCGCTGATGAATAATGAATAATCAAGTTACAATACCGGAATTTCTGATTGTAAAATAATTATTCATTATTCATTTTTCAATATTCAATATTCATTATTTATATGTCACCATTTCGCCTGACAATTATGAACCTCACCGCCAATAAACCCGACCTGTGCAAAGTCCTCGGGGTTATTGCGGATAATGTAGTCCATATACGCGGCAACCATGCGGGAGGTGAGCAGATATCCTGCGGCATTGAGGTGACCGCCGAGGTAGAAATTGCGGCGATATTCGGCATCCTGTACGGGACCGTACTTTGCTAAATCCATGACGTATGTGAAGTCAAAGAGCTTTGCAATCTCATAGAGCAGTGCCGCATGACCGTCGACAATGGCATCGTGCGCAGGATCGCCGTTGTACAGCATGGTCATGAGGAAAAAGCGCGCCTTGGGCTGCATGGTTCTGATTCTCTGCATGATCTGCGCGTACCAGCCGGCAAACGTCTCGGTGTTGTTCTTTGTGTAGTCCTCAAGACAGATATCGTCGGTGGAACCGAGCGGCATCTTGCGTCCGAACAGGTCATTGACGCCGAGCGCGACGATATAGCACTGGCAGAGCTTATCAGGATTCCAGTAGTCCTTCGATTCTGCAAACGACTCCATGTACTCCTTTGCCGTCATGCCGCCGCGGGAGAAATTATAGACCTTGGCGCCGATGAGCCGTCCGAGGTACTGACCCCACGAGTATTCAAACATATCGTGGTAGCCGCGGTTGCCAGCCTCGTCCAGCGACTCAAATTCGCCCGAGGATAAGCTGTCGCCGATACAGCCGATCGTGCGGAAAATGCCCGCAAATCCGCCGTCCGCGGGAATCGAGTCAAGGGGTTTTTCACAGGGATTCGCGTAATACTTTGTGATGTCCATGGTGGGTTCCTTTCTGTGGATGATTTATTTTTTGGAGGTTTTGATTTGAAAATTATGGGCGGGTGACATCGATACCTGCGGCGTGCACTGCAAAAACCTTCCCTCGGGGGAAGGTGGATTTCGATGAAAATGCCCCTGCATTTTTATCGAAAGACGGATGAGGGTCATTTTTCAAGAAATTCCGCAGAAACCCTCATCCGTCACACTTCGTGTGACACCTTCCCCCAGGGGAAGGTTTTGGTGGGATCGCACATCGCCTTATCCCTCAACCTCAATTTCTCATTTCTAATTTCTCATTTCTCATTTCCATTTACCACCATTATACACACCTCTCATGCAAAAATCAACCCTGTCTGTAAATTTTCTGCAACGAATTTGAAAAAACCGAGATTTTTTTCGGACTTCATGCTATAATATACGCAATAATACTGAAAAATGGACGGTTATCATGAAAAAACTCACCCTCGGTATTCTGGCGCACGTCGATGCCGGAAAAACAACCCTGTCGGAGGGATTATTATATTTATGCGGCTGTATCAGACAGCTGGGGCGCGTCGACCACAGAGATACATTCCTTGACACCGCGGCAATGGAACGCGAGCGCGGAATTACCATTTTCTCAAAACAGGCGGTGCTCGAAACACCCGACATGACGCTGTATCTGCTCGACACGCCGGGTCACACGGACTTCTCGGCGGAGATGGAGCGCGTGCTTGCGGTGCTTGATTATGCCGTGCTCGTCATCAGTGCGGCGGACGGCGTACAGGTACACACGGAAACGCTGTGGCGGCTTCTGCGTCAGCACGCGATTCCCACGTTCTGCTTTGTCAACAAAATGGACCTGCCCGACACCGACCGCGCCTCGATCATCGAGCATCTGCACACCCATCTCTCCCCTGCCTGCACGGACTTTACGGCAATGGAGGACGACCGCGGACTGTTTGATGAGCAGGCGGCGATGTGCTCAGAGACCTTGATGGAGGAATACCTCGACACGGGCGCACTGTGCACAAAATCACTTGCCGACGCGATTGCAAAACGGCAGATTTTCCCCTGCATCTTCGGCGCGGCGCTGAAAATGGAAGGGGTTTCCACGCTGCTCAAATGCCTTGACGACTATACAAAGGAACCTGTATACGGCGATGCCTTTTCAGCGCGCGTTTTCAAGATCGGACGTGATGTGCAGGGCAGCCGTCTGACGTACTGCAAGATCACGGGCGGGTCGCTGAAGGTCAAAACACAGCTGTCCTCGCGCGAAACGGACGACGACGGCAATCCGCTGTGGGAGGAGAAAATCGATCAGATCCGCATCTATTCCGGTGCAAAGTATAAGACCGTGGACACGGTTACGGCGGGCGACATCTGCTGTGTCACGGGTCTTTCTCACGTGTTTGGCGGTCACGGGCTTGGCGAAGAGGAAGACGCACCCGCGCCCGTCCTGCAGCCGGTGCTGACCTACCGCATCACCCTGCCCCGGGGTACACCGATCAAGGAGACCTACGAAAAACTCTATCAGCTTGAGGAGGAGGATCCGCAGCTGCATCTGACGCTCCATCCGTCAACGGGCGAGATTCACATTTCGCTGATGGGTGAGATTCAGATGGACGTTTTGTCGCGCACGATCTCCGAGCGATTCGGGCTGGATGTGACGTTCGACCAAGCGTCGATTGTCTACCGCGAAACGCTGTCGGACTCCGTTTTATGCGCAGGACATTTTGAGCCGCTGCGCCACTATGCCGAGGTGCATCTGCTGCTCGAACCGGGCGAACCCGGCAGCGGCGTGACCTTTGACTCGGTTGTGTCCGAAAATACACTTGCGCGCAACTGGCAGAGACTGATTCTCTCGCAGCTTGAGGAAGAGCTTCCCGTCGGTACGCTGACGGGATCGGCGCTGACCGATCTGCGCGTTGTGCTGTGCGGCGGACGTGCGCACATCAAGCATACCGAGGGCGGCGACTTTTTACAGGCGGCATCGCGTGCACTGCGTCAGGGACTGATGAAAGCGCGCCGCGACAGTCTGTGCGTGCTGTTGGAGCCGTGGTACGATTTCCGTTTATCGATTCCGCAGGACTGCACAGGTCGGGCGATTTCCGATCTTTCGCAGATGAACGCCACCGTCCGTCCCGTGGAGATGGAAGAAGATACCGGCATGGCACTGCTGACGGGGTGCGCACCCGCCGCGAGGATGCACGCATTTTCCGCAGGCGGCGATGCACCGAAGCCCTATCCGCTGGAAGTCACTGCCTATACGCGCGGTCGCGGTCGGCTGTCGCTGACATTCCACGGATATGCACCTTGCCGCGAGCAGGAAGCCGTTGTGTCAACTGTCGGATATGAACCCGAGCACGATACCACATTCCCTGCCGATTCCGTATTCTGCCATCAGGGCGCGGGATTCCACGTTCCGTGGGAGGAAGCGGAGGAGCACATGCACGTGGAAAACGTCTTCACCCGCCGCAAAAAAGCAGAAAACGAGGAGCAGAAGACGCATTCCGGCAGAACCTTATCCTCGAGAAGCGGACGCGCGCACGCAAAGCCTTACTCCTATGCGGAAGCGGTGGAAGAAGACCGCGAACTGCGGGAAATCTTTGAGCGCACCTACGGACCGATCTCTCCGCGCTCGATTTTCGTACCGCCGCCTCCCGTCACCGAGGTCACGCCGCGGCGCGAGACGTATCTTCACATGCTCGACCCCTCCGAGGACTATCTGCTGGTTGATGGCTACAACATCATTTTCGCATGGGACGAGCTCAAAGCACTCGCCCGCGATTCGCTTGACCTTGCCCGCCAGACGCTGATTCACATTCTTTCCAACTATCAGGGCTACAAAAAATGCAATCTGATTCTCGTCTTTGATGCCTACCGTGTCAAGGACGGGCGGGGGTCTGTTGAGCGGCATGGCGGTATGTACGTCATCTACACGCGTTCCCACGAAACTGCCGACACCTATATCGAAAAAGTCACCTACGACATCGGACGCGAGCACCGTGTCCGCGTTGCGACCTCCGATGCGCTCGAGCAGGTCATCGTCATGGGTCACGGCTGTATCCGCGTTTCCGCCGCAGGACTTCACGAGGAGGTCATGCGCGCAACCGAGGAGATCAGAGGACTTGTGGAAATGGTGAATTTGAAGAATAAGTGAAGATGGTATGCTATAATAAAAGTACAGTCGACAAACTCACCAAAAGATGATATAATAAAAGAAAAAGGAAAGGTGAGAAAAATGACGTACGACAAGGAATTCAAGGAAAATGCATTAAAACTATCCGATGAGATCGGAGTAAA
>JAZTZC010000246.1:0-2501 GCA_045637265.1 Eubacteriales bacterium
TGCCCGTCTGCCGCAGAATGCTGCGAATCTCCTCTTCCGTGGGCTGCACGCTGCGGCGGTCGATATAGCTGAAGCGCTTGAGCAGAGAGGCGGCGTCTGGCTGCTGGACTTCAAAATCTTTCTCGCCGGCATAGTTTGCTACGCGCATATAGTCCCGTACCGGTGCAGAGCGGTGGTATTTCTCCATGAGCGGGCCGCCGATACAGCTGCCGACACAGGCGGACATCTCGATGAAACATTTGTGGATCTTACCGTTTTCAATATCGCGCAGGGCGTCGATGCAGTTTTCAACACCGTCCAGCGCCAGATAAGTATAACCCGGGACATCCTGCGCCATGGTTTTGAGAACGCCGCCGGTGGTTGGGAAGAAACGTGCACGGCTTTCCTCCGTCTGATCAAGTTCAGGTTCGTGCGTGATGCGTTCTTCCTTGAACCATCTTGTCAGCTCCTCAAACGTCATGACAGCATCGACAAGACCTTCATAATAATCCGCTTCATCCTTCTTCGCAACACACGGACCCATAAAGACCGTCTTTGCATTCGGCATACGCTTTTTGATATCAGCACAGTGCGCCTGCATCGGAGACATGACATCTGCGAGGTATTCCAGTTCTGCCGGGAAGTACTTCTGAATCAGAAGATTGATCGAATGGCAGCAGGAACTGATCACGATATCGCGGGATTCCTCACGCAGCATCCGTTCATATTCGTTCTTGACGATCGTTGCACCGAGCGCGGTTTCTTCTACACCGGCAAAGCCAAGCTTCTGCAGAGCCCGGCGCATAGATGCAATACCGATGCCTTCATAGTTTGCAATGAAGGACGGAGCTAAACTGACAACGACCGGATCGCCCGTCTGCAGCAGAACACGAACCTTTTCCGTGCTGTCGACAATTTCCTTTGCGTTCTGCGGACAAACAACGAAGCACTGACCGCAAAGAATACATTCATTGCCGATGATATGCGCCTGATTCGCCGAAAAACGAATCGCTTTTACCGGACAGTGACGGATACATTTATAACAATTTTTACACTTTGATTTTTTCAAGGTCAGACAATTCGCGATTTCGGTCACTTCCTTTCCGCTTGGATCGGATCAAGAATATTGGTTTTGAAGAATTCTCTGAAATTTTCTTTGGTGATACCGACATGAACGTCATCATTGACCTGTACCGTGACGCCGACGCGGTTGCATTTTCCGATACAGAAGCTGCCGGACAAAATGACATCATCATCCAAATGAAATTCTGCAATCGCCGCCTGTAAAAGCTCTACAATTTCCTGAGAACCTTTCAGATGGCAGGAACTGCCAACACAAATCTGTACAATCAGCATCGCTTTACACCCGTGACATGACTTCTTCATCGAAAAAGGCTTCTGCTGTGTCAGGCGAAACAGAGAAGAATTCTTCTCCGATCGTCACGCAAACACCCTGCTGACATTTCCCCATGCAGAATGTTCCGCACAGTTCTACACGATCACCGACCTGCTTTTCAGCAATTTTGTTCTGAAGCACCTCAACAACCTGACGGGATCCCTTAATATGACAGGAGCTTCCGATACATACTGTAATTTTCACCATGACAATATCCTCTCAATCTGAATAAATTTTCTCTGTACTGCATTATAACAGTACCTCGGTCGATTGCTGTCAAAACAACATTACACTGAAGCAGGCCAAAGTATGTTATTATTTTAACACACTTTGATATATAAGGGAATAATTGATTTGTTATATCGGTATTATAGATATTGATATAACATGAATCGATATTATATTTATCGATAAAAAGAAGCAGTTCCATTTTCATGGAACTGCTTCTTTATCTTATATAATATTTGTTGTAACGACAGTATTTTAGACTGCGGCGAACGCAGGAGAACGGTTTTCATACGCTGCACAATCTCCCGTATATCGACTCGATTTTCTATATTATAGCATACATCCATCCGAATTGCAATAGTTTTACAAAATTTCAGCCAAAGATCGGCTCGGGATCAATACAGCCATCTCATTTCAGCTGATTACAAAGATATGCAAGCGACAGCGCGAGATTTTCCTGTTTCAACACGACATCGGACGGAAGCTGCAGATCACATGGAGCAAAATTCCAGATTGCGCGGATGCCGGCATCAACCATCAGATCTGCAACCTGCTGTGCAGAACCCGCACCGACAGTGATGATCCCGATCCTGATTTCCTGTTCCCTGCAATATCGGTCAAACTCCCGCAGCGGCAGAATTTCTTTTGATGTACGGCTGTACCGAAGCACCTGATCATTGCAGACAAAAGCGGCGACAATCTGAATTCCGTATCCTTCAAAACCGGAGAAATCAAGAAGCGCACGTCCCAGCTTACCGGCACCGATCAGAACCGCTTTGGTATTGGAACTTTGCTCCAGACATGCCTGCAGAGCGCAAATCAACTCCTGCGCGACATAACCGACCTTCGGTCTTCCGGAACCGCTGACAGCAGCCAGATCCTTTCTGACCATAACCTC
>JAZTZC010000247.1:0-1663 GCA_045637265.1 Eubacteriales bacterium
TGACGGCACAGATGGAGCAGAAGATGCAGCAGCTCACGGATGAAGCGAAAGCAGGCGCGAGTACTCCCGCAGCATCCGGCGCAAAGGTCTGTCCCGCGTGCAATGCCGAGGTGACAGGCAAGTTCTGCGAATACTGCGGAACGAAAGTGGAATAAGGAGAGATGATTTTGTCACAATTACAGGAATATAAATGTCCGTGCTGCGGCGGTGCGATCACTTTCGACAGCAGTGTGCAGAAGATGGTCTGCCCGTACTGCGATACGGAATTTGAAATGGAAGCGCTTGCCTCCTACGACGATGTACTGAAAGGTGAGACGGCTGACAGCATGGAGTGGGAAACGAAGGCAGGCAATGAATGGGCGGAAGGCGAAACCGACGGACTGTGTGAATACGTTTGTAAGTCCTGCGGCGGTGTGATCGTCGGCGAGGAAACAACCGGTGCTACCTCTTGTCCGTACTGCGGCAATCCCGTTGTTATGATGGGACAGTTCGCAGGTGCGCTCAAGCCCGATTATGTCATCCCGTTCAAGCTCGACAAAAAAGCGGCCATCGACGCACTCAAAAAGCACTACGGCGGCAAGAAACTGCTTCCGAAGGTCTTTTCCGATCAGAATCACATCGATGAGGTCAAGGGTATTTACGTCCCGTTCTGGCTGTTCGATGCGGATGCAAATGCACAGATCCGCTACAAGGCATCGAAGACCCGTCATTGGAGCGACAGCCGCTACTACTTCACCGAAACCAGCTATTTCTCCGTTGTGCGTGCAGGGGATCTCGGCTTTGAACGTGTTCCCGTCGATGGTTCGTCCAAAATCGATGATACGCTGATGGAGTCGCTGGAGCCATACAACTTTGCGGATGCGGTCGATTTCCAGACGGCATATCTTGCCGGATATCTTGCCGACAAGTACGATGTTGATGCGGATTCCAGTGTCGAGCGCGCCAACGAACGCATCAAGCGCAGTACCGAGGATGCGTTCCGCCAAACAGTTGAGGGATACGACAGCGTGATTGCGGAAACTACCAATGTCCAGCTGCAGAACGGTCAGGCAAAATATGCGCTGTATCCGGTCTGGATTCTGAACACGACGTGGAACGGACAAAAGTACACCTTTGCGATGAACGGTCAGACGGGCAAGCTCGTCGGTGATCTGCCCTTGGACCGGGGTGCGTACAACAGGTATCTGTGGATGACCACAGCAATCGGTGCGGCGGCGGTCTTCGCTGTGCAGTATCTGATCTGGCTGCTGTAAGGAGGGATTGACATGAAGAAACTGTTTTCTGTCCTTTTGACAGTATGTGTTCTGTTTGCAATGTCCCTCACTGTCGGCGCATCGGAATTTCTGCCGCTGTTTGACGAACCTGATGTCATGACGGACGCAGAGGAATCCGCGCTTGTCACAAAGCTCGAGGGCATTGCCAATCAGTATCAGATGGAAGTTGTCGTCGCGGCGTTTACAACGATCGACGACGCATCCCCGATGGACTATGCCGACGATTTCTACGACTACAACGGCTACGGATACGGTGAAAATCGCGACGGTCTGATCCTGATTGTCGTCATGGATACAAGCGACTGGTGGATCTCCACCCGAGGAAATGCAATCACCGCATTTACCGATGCCGGTATTGCTTACATCGGTGAAGTCGGATCGTAGCCATG
>JAZTZC010000248.1:0-2786 GCA_045637265.1 Eubacteriales bacterium
TGACGGACGAATGTGAAGAGCACGAGTACAAACAGGATCAGACCGAGGATGCCCGTTTCCACGAGAATCTGCAGATAGAGATTGTGGCTGTGCGGTGCGGACTCGATGCCGGAGAGAGAATATTGAGGATAGACCTCTCCAAAGCCGCCGGTACCGACACCGATGCCGCCGAGGAAGTGGTCGCGCAGCATATTCAAGGTGCCTTCCCAGATATGCACGCGGTACGAGGTGGAGGTGTCGCCGAGGTTACCGATGGACAGGAAGCGATTGAGGATTGACTGGGGAAGCACAAACGGCAGGAACGGAATCGCAAGCACACCGAACAGGCCGATGACCAGCACCTTTTTGGAGTACATAAGCAGAAACAGCATCATGGCGATTAAGAAGCCCAGCCATGCGCCGCGCGACCATGTAAAGATCAGACAGGAGCCGAGAATACCGCCGGTGAACAGATACAGCATTTTTCCGGACAGTGTTTTTTCTGCCAAAAATCCTGCGGCGGCAATGGGAAGGATCATGATGAGGTATTCTGCCAGAACATTGGGATTTTCCAGTGTGGAGACAACGCGTCCGGTTGCCTCACCAAACATATCGGTATCCTGCCATGTGGTGTTGGCGGAAACAAAGAAATTCTGGTAAATACCGTACAGCGCAACAAAGACGGCGGAGGACAGCACCGACAAAAAACAGCGGTTGACCCATTCCGAGGAACGGATAAGATTGACGACCAGGAAATATCCGCACATGAAGCAGATATAAACCATAACGGGAAACAGTGAGTCGAAGGGAGACGCGGAGAAGACGCCCGCGAACAGAAAAACAATGCCGAACAGAAGAACGGTGATATCCATCCATTCCATGTGAATGACGCGCTTTCCGCGGAAATACTTGACAAAGAAGCAAACAATCAGGTATGCCATCAGCGCAATGATCGCCTTGGTCGGCAGAAACGGTGCCAGAAACAGGACAGCGACCACGCCGAATTCGGGAATTTTGTAAACGAGGAAAGCCGCGAGGATCGCGATACAGCCAAGTGTGATCCACAAAGGACCGATGATGACGGCGGCAGTACCGAGCAGGGCACCGATGAGTGCGGCAATCCATGTTTTTCCGTGCGTTTTGGGAACGGAACGGAAATATTCCTTATTCGCTCCGGCGACGGTGAACAGGAAAAACGAGGTCAGCGTACTGGAGCACAGCGCGTCGGACAGGTGCGCATTGGATGCGACGAGACAGATACCGATCAGGAGAAATGCACCGGCGATGACCAGATCTGCTGCGCCGGGATCGGAGCCTGCCGCATAATGAAGCGCGTAGGAGAGTGCGGAGAACAGACTGAAGATCAGAACAGCAATACCGTAAGTGCCGAGCAGCATACCGCTCATGCGGTCAAGAATCCCGCGAAGCAGGTTCAGTATGGCGCTGTTGTCAAAGAGCTTGGCAATCGTAAATCGCATCGGGCGCAGAACGCGGTCGGTCAGAGACAGCTTTTCGCGCAGGGCGGCGAGCAAACCGTTCTGTATGGCGGCGTTGGTTTTATCATAGCCGCAGAAGAATTGCCCGACAGCGCTTTCGCGGACACTCTGATAGAGAAAGACTGCGATCCTGTAAAAGAGCGGCAGGATCAGGCTGTGAGAAACGAGCGCAGAAAAGGACGGTCGTTTTTCTTTCTTTTGTTTCAAGCGTTTCAACTCCTTTTAGGGATTGGTTTTATTGGAAACGGACACGAAGCAGCTTCAGACCGAGCAGATAGAGAAGCGCGGCGGGTGCAAAGACTGCACAGCAGAGAAGCAGGTTCGTGATGAAAGACGGGGTTGCCGTGCCGTCGGCGAGCAGAAGATAAATCAGACGCATCAGACCGAGTGCGGCGGCGGATAACAAAAACAGTTTTCCGAGGTTGATGAAAAAGGCTTTGCCGCAGACCTCGGGACAGCTGTGCTGCAGGGCGAAGAACAGAACGAGCGCACAGACCCAGAGTCCGAGTGCATTGCCGATGGCGACACAACCGACACCGAGCGATTCCGCACTGCTGCGGACGAGGATGGCTGTTGTGATGACATTGACAGCGGCACCGGCAAGGGATGCTGTCATCGGGATTTTTGTCGACATACGGGCATACATGATGCGCGAGAGAATTTCCGTCAGACAGAATGCAGGCATGCCGATGGCAAGATACAGAAGTGTCTGTGCGGTACGCTGTGTATCCTCGGCAGTAAACTCACCGCGGAAATAGATCAGCGCGGTTCCTTCGCGCGACAGGATGAGTACCGCCGCCATGACAGGCAGAACGATAGCAAGTGCGGAGAGGATACCTGCACGTGCGGTGGACGCAAAGGCATCGCGTTCCCCTGTAACATTCTGGCGGGAAAGGCGGGGAAACGTGAAATTGCAGATGCCGTAGGTCAGAATCCCTGTCAGAATGTTGTTGATGTTGATTGCGTATTCAAAGACGGTGATCGCGCCGGGAACGGTAAGCTCTGCCGCGAAGTGCGTACCGGTCAGCATTCCGATCGGAGCAAGCCACGAACCGAGCATGATCGGCGGCGTCATCCGAAGTGCTTTTTTCAGCGCCGGATTGCGAAGATCGAGCACGGCACGGTACGGAAAGCGCATGCGGATCAGCGGAACCAGCAATGTAAAGAATTGCAGTGCCCACGCAATCAGATACGCGACGGCAAGTCCGTAGATGCCCCTGTCACCGAGCGGATCGTTGATGAACAGAAAATACAGGATCACGCCCGCATTGGAGATCGCGGAGATCATCGACGGTAAGAAGAACTGCTCCT
>JAZTZC010000249.1:0-6310 GCA_045637265.1 Eubacteriales bacterium
GAATACAACAGCTGTATCAAAGTCCTCAAACGCAATGTGCATGGTTTCCATTCCTTCAAAAGATTTCGTGCCGGAATCCGTTTTTCCTGCCCCAAAACAATAGAGTGAACCGCTTATTTTGCAATTCACTCTATTGTTTATTATATTTTGTGGATTTTTGATCCCTAACTATTGACAGAAAGCCGTTTTTCAATGACTGCTTTTTACGGACTTAGGCTTCTTTTATCAGTCAGGTCTGTTTGGGTTATGTACGCACAGGAAAGCTCTCCAGCGGTACACCGCGGCGTTCAAGGGCATATTCGTGCATCGCTTTTGTTTCGAACGTCAGATTGCCGTCCATATCGCGTGCGATGGTAATTTCTTCATTCGTGTCGAGACAGCGGACAATGCCTTCGCCATCAAACGGATCTGCCGCCGTACAGACACCGCCGCGCAGACTGCGGATGATGCCGTAAGACACCGTACCCTCGCGGAATTCAGCGGAAACCAGGAATCCGCCGCGCGCACGCAGAGAATAAAATGCCGCATCGCCATAATCTTCGGGATATGCCGGGAACAGACGGATGATGCCGCCCTGCGACTGCAGAAGCATTTCGTTGATCATTTCCGACAGATATGCCGAGCCCTTGTCTACAAAGAAATCATGCTGACCGTCTGCAGTCAATTCGTTATCGTCAATAAAATCGCATGCATCGCGCCGTTCCAGATTGCCGCCTTCACGGCACAGAGGCATAAGGCGCAGTGCCAGACGTGCATAGTCACGATCACCCATACGCAGGCGCGCCAGAATGCCGTATGACATATCCCACGGCAGGCGGTCGGACGGAACAATCGCTTCCACCGTCTTTTTTGCCGCATCTCGCAGAGCCGCAGGACCCCGCCATGCATCGACTTCATCCGTGATGACAATCGGTGCAAGATCGGTAACGGATTTGGTTCCGTAATTGATGGTCGGATCGTCCCAGTCCTCGGAAGCCTTCCAGACACCGTTCGGCCAGACCGCATAATCTTTCCGCATCCGGTCTGCATCCTCGCTCCATCGGTCGGCAAGCGCGTCATCCACACCGAGAATCCGGGCTGCTTCTGCCGCGTGCCGCAGAACAAACTTGAACAGTGCCAGATCAATGAGCGAATCGGTCATGTATTCGTTGTTCATGATCGGACTGCTGGTATGTTCCTGTGAACGGGACGGGAAGATGTACCGCCGTCCGGTTTCAGCATCGGTTTGCAGATAATCGCTGTAAAACAGTGCCGCATCTCGCAGAATCGGATAGCCGACCTCGCGCAGATAGTCAACATCGCGCGTGAAGTCATAGTAATCCCAGCAGTATTTGACCGTTTCTCCCGTTGTGGAGATATTCATCTGGGTATTGTTTAAGAAAATATTGGAGGTAATGACCTCACCTCTGTCGGAAATCGCGTGCGGATAACAGGTTCCGCGCATCCCGTAGAAGTTTTGGGTGAATTTTGTCAGCGGTTCCTTTGCCCGACGGCATAGCGCAAACCACGGCTCCAGCAGTTCCGCGTGGTTGGTCTGGAGCAGTCCTAAATTGGATTTCGGCTGTTCGTAAGTCAGAATATGATGTCCCCAGTTGCCATAGCAGGAATTGAACCACGGCGCAAGATAGCCGGGAACGGATTTTCCGGGACAGCGCGCACTGTAGGCTTCGTACAATCCCCAGTACCAGACGCGCTCCGCATCCCGATCGGGCAGTCGGATCCATGAGCTATCCCAGTATTTTGCACCTTCCTCGTAGGCAATGGTCCATGTGATGCCGCCGCGTGCCGCTGTTTGCTCCAGTCGTCGTTTCGCCTCGGCATAGGTGTCCTCACAGTCGTTGGAGGAAACTACCGTCAGAAGAATACGGATGCTCTGATCGGCGCGTCCCTCAGCGAGAATGGAATGTCCCGCGATATAAAAGTTGGTGTTGGCATCGATTTCCGTCAGCATGACAGTAAACTGTCTGACGGGAGATGTATGCGGATCCATGCCTGCCCGCAGACGCATCGTAAAGCCGCAGAACTTTCCGTCGGCAAACGGCTGGGGACTGTAATAGGTATCGATTTCCGCTTTCAGTGCATCAATTTCCTCCCCGGACAGACGAATGGCAACATTGGAGGGAACCTCCATCGGCGGACGTGTCAGCTCAAAGCGGAATCCGCCGAGAAACCGTGCGCCGGCAGTCTTTGCATGAATGCAGAGGACATTTTCCGAGCGGTTGATCGCCGTTTCCGTGCGGAATTCACCGCCGGAAGCATAGCCGTTGGGATTGCCGCACCAGTATTTGGTTCTGACACCGGTCATTGCCATTTCCAGTGTTTCGGAATAAGCGGCAGGAATACCGCCTTCCGTCAGATGCAGGGTCAGATGAGCCGCGGTTGTCTGAATCGGCTGATTGACGAGCTTGCTGTATGCCATCATTTCATCCATACGCAGGGTGACATCACCCGCCTCGGCGCGTGCGCGTACTTCTGCAATACCGCCCGGCAGATAACAAGGCTCGGGAGCTTCAAAATCATCCCACCACAGATCGTTTTTTCCGATAATGAAATGCATGGCGGTCGGTGCACCGTGCACCATACAGCCGATGTCACCGTTGCCGATCGGAAATCCGTTGCGGTAGTCGGTGGTTGCATGATCTCTTGTATATGCGTGCTGCGCCATTTCTGCGTGACCCGTGGTGCGGATGCGCATCCGTGTGGGATCCATTGTTTCATCCGGCAGATGCGGCAGAATTCCTCTGAGCGGAGATGAACGCTTTTTCATGAACTCCATAAATAATCTTTCCTTTCCATCAGCGAAATCAAAACGGCAGTTTCATTTATTTTTGTTGAAGAATTCTGCCAACTCAGCTACGTGCTTCGACTGTGCGCTCTCGTGTTTTGCTGCCCAGGATGCCACATCGGAGGACATCTTGTTCTTGTTGCGGAACAGATCGTTGAGCATGACATTGTAGGCACTCTTATTCTTTCCGTAAAGGTAGGTAAAGCTGATGACTGTATTATCGTGAATGATATCGAGCATTTTGGCATCGTCTGTTCCGTCGGCATACCGGCTTTTCATGGTAACCTCAAAATAAGCGGGATAGACCTGACGGTAGCCCTCGATATTCAGAGCCTCGGTAATGATGCCGACAAATTCTGCACGGTCTGCCGCTGTAATCGGGACGACAATCGGACGGTCCGTTGCACCGCCGCCGTAATAGGTCTGTGACTCGTCCAGCTTCGGAAACGGCAGAAGTCCGTAGACCAGATCATCCGACTGACTGAAATTGCTTGCCGCCGCATAAAGGTTGGTATAGATAAACAGGGCACGTCCGTCGGAGAAGATTTTCTCCGCTCTCGTCTCACCGCCTGCGACAAGACCGCCCGCGCCGTAGAGAACATCACCGAGCTTCATCGCGATGCTGTGCAGTCGGTCAATGTCCATTTCATAGCAGAGATTGCCATCGCTGTCCTTTGTGTACGGTTCAATGAGATAGGTTTCGAGAATACAGTAATTTTCGCCGTGCGCATAGCCGATGATATCGTCGTTGTCCTTTTTGCTGTCGCCATTGATATCGGAGTAAGCCGCATTGGACATCACGCGCAGGTTTTCCAGTGTCCATTCTCCGTCATAAACAAGCTGGTACGGATCGGATAGATTGAGATTGGAGAGCATCGTTTTGTTGAAGAACATGACACGCGTCTGTGCAAGGCTGGTATAGGCGATGTTGTTGAGCATTAAGTACATCTGTCCCGCAACGGTCATGCTTTCCACTGTATGTGACGACCACCACGGCTGATCAAAATCAAGGTACGGCAGTTCCAGTACATTCATGAAAACGCCCTCAAGGGATGCGGTGGCGGATGTGATATCGTGTCCCTGCGCCAACTCACAGGTATCGTCACCCGCAAGTACCGCCGTCATCAGATGCTTGATATCTTCTGCTATAAAAGAGGAGACGTCATTGAACACAATATCGACATTGAAGCGATCCTCAACGGTGGAAATTTTATTGTATACCGCGTCGTTGACAAGATTGCCGGTCAGGTCGGATACGAAAAACTTTTCAGTACAGCTTTCGTTGCCGTAAACGGAAATGCGGAACTGCTGTCCCTCAAAATCACGCGCGGGAAGATGGTCGTTCCATGCATTGGAGACAGCTTGGGTTTCCGCTGTGTCCGATGAGGATCCGTTTGGCGAATCGGAATTCTGTACCGGGGATGCGGAATCGGCACAGGCCGTCATGGCGGCAGTGATCAGGAGTGCGGCACAGATTGTGCGTACAGTATTGGTATCTTTCATCTTTGTTTAATACTCTTGTCCGGAACTGTTTTCATGATACCTGTTCCGGCACAAATGCTTCCTTTCAATATACTTATCAATATACTTTTCACTGTCGTTTCCGCTCAAAAGTCTGTTTTTATGCAATGATCAGCGATGGGAGTATTTCACATAATGAGGTAGGAAAATGTATTTCCAGTCCTGCCACCATGCAAGGTCGAGATTTTCTCACGGTTGGTCAGGGTATGCTTCCTTTTATTAAATGCAATCGGCTCATATTTCTTGTGGTTTGATTATAACACAACCAAATACTTTTGTCAATGCCCGCTGCGGGTTTCGTATCATGCAGTCACAGAAAATGTACGCACAGCAATTACCCCCAGTGTTCTACTTCGTCGACCAAGCTGTTCAGCTTTGCGCGCTATATTCAGACAAACATAAAATCGGCTCGGAAATTGGCTTGAAATGAGTTCCTTATCATGGAAGTCAGCCAAAATCGAGCCGTTTGTGTTCTGTGATAGTCGAGTGGGAAAACGACTGCAGAAGGACCTGCCGCACGGTGTTTTTCTGCCCACTCCTTCGGTGAGCGGTGTGCAAATGTCATGGCAATACCAAGCTGCATGGAATTTTCACCTCACAGTTTTGAATCCGGGATATGGAATTTTTACTCTCGATCCCGAATAATCTTTATATTTTATATAAATTATAGCATAGTTACCCATGTAAGTAAATGGAAATTTTAACACAAAGCATGGAAAAATCAACCGGGAGCAGAACGCTCATGTGCATGCATTATGTGAATCATCTGCGTAAAAACAAACAAAATGCCGCCAGCGTACTGAACGGCATTTTGTTTTATAAGTTTCAAATATGACTTGCAGTGAATTACTTGATCCGGATCATATCAATGATTGCTTCACTGACCGGACGGCGGAAGTCATCATCCACAAGACTGAAGCGATTTCCGTCATACGGCGTGGAAAGATAGTTCCAGATCGTGATCGGAATTTCATTTTCGTCGCAGAACGCAATGACATCACGGAACCAGTTTTCGCGGTGCTCATTTTTGATGTGGCGGATGGTACCGAACTCACCGCAGGTCAGGATGGCATCGGGATGAGGTTCAATGAAGGCTTTTGCAGGGGCGAGACAGTCATATAGGAGCCTTTTGTCAATTCTGTCATATCCTTCGTATGCATTGGCGCTTCCCCAGACGGTGCGGCCAAAGTCGCGGTACGGTTCCACATCGGACGGATACGGCATTTCGCGGTTGTAATAGTGCTGCATGTTCTGAAGAACACCGCGCTGGTGCGTAAATTCAAACGGCGTGTAGAAATGGAACGTGTACACGACATTCGGATCATCCAGCACCTCAAGATCGCACACCTTGTCAACGCTGTTCCATTGCGCTGAGCCGACCATGATGAGACGGGTCGGATTCAGTGTGCGGATGGCTGCGATGGTTTCTTTATACAAGGTAATCCATTTGTCGGATTTGGAGTCGGTAATTTCGTTCATCAGTTCAAACATGATCTCATTGCCGAGACTGTGGTAACGCTCCTCAAATCTGATCCAAAGCTTGACAAAGCGTTCGCGGTATTCGGGCGTATCGAGCAAGGGCTTATCCATACCGCAGTCGCAGTAGCAGCCAAAGGCGTGGTGCAGATTCAGAATGACATTCAGATGATATTTCTTTGCCCAAACAAGGAAATGATCAATATGTTCCCATACTTCTTCGCGATAGACATACGGTTCTTCAAATTTTTCCAATGCCAGCTGGTCAAATGCCAGACGGATGTGATCGACACCAAAGGACGCGATATTTGCAACGTCCCATTCTGTGATGTAGGATGCAAAATGTTCCATGTCGCCGATGGTAACTTCCATCTGCTTGTCCTTGGGAATCTGTGCCATGCGCTTGTAGTTTGTCAGCCACCCGCCGATACCGATACCGCGCATATAACCGTTCAGTTTTTTCATTGTCAGAATCTCCTTTCGGGTTATCCGTTATGTTCTTCTGCTGCTTTTGCAATGTCATCAATG
>JAZTZC010000250.1:0-2929 GCA_045637265.1 Eubacteriales bacterium
CAGATACTTTCCATGCCTCGCTTCGGTTCGGTCGAGGGATACATAGGATTCGTTACGCACCTGATACATGATGTAGTTATCGAAACGGATGTCGATCGTCTTGTTTCCCGGCAGTATGGGACTGCACTTCGATACTACATCGGCAACCGGCGCAGATATATCTACAGTCAGTCTGTCTGTCATGTCCGGTGTATTCTCTCCGACCACAGCGGCGGACAGGACGATATGCAGTTCGTTATCACCGTTTTCTTCAAGTAATACAAGAAACGGCATATGGTCGCCCAGCGTCTTGTCGACCGGGTCGAATGTGGATAGATGGATGCTGTCCTTGCATTTCAGCCGTGGATCGCAGATGCCGTGGGCGAGATAATTCTTTCTGGCACGGTTCAGCGAAATTCCGTGGTTCTCGTCGCTGGGTTCATCATCGTCAGCAGTAAACACATCGTTTTCCCACCAACAGATCGGGCAGATGTAGGCAACCGCATCTTCCGGCGGCACGGGCAAAGTTTCGTGATTACAACATTTACATTTGCACATAAAGTTTATCCTTTCACAAAGGCGAATCTCAGTTCCTCACTCAAGTCATCCCATTTAGAGATTACAGGAGCAACAGAGGATTCATTGATGGCATTCCACTTATCACTTGGTTTCAGCTTTTCCAATGCATACGCGGTGAAGTTTCGCATAAGCGTGCGCTTGTCCGCATTGTCGAAAGCATCATCCGGCAAAATAATGTAATACGCCATATTTTTGCGTTTTTCATCGTATCCGCAGAAAATGCGTGCGCCGATTTCCGTTACGAATTCACAGCGATTCACTGTTTTCAGTGAATTCTGCAGATAATGCCAAAGTGCCAAATGATCTATGTATTCTATGGCCACAGTATGCTGTTCAATGATTTGACCGTCAGGCTGCAGGATTTTTGCGGTAGCCCATTCTTCTTTTCGTTTGTTTGTCCATCCATAATACCGCATTTCTTGGGGTAGATATTGCCGCGGATATTCCAGAGTTATTTGTTCTCTGTCAAGCAGTTCGCAGAAAAGCGAATACAGCGCCTCCTTGTATGTTTCCTCTGACTTGCCGACCATTTGAGCGGAGTGACACCATACTGTAAGGTGGTTACACCGGGCAAACCTCACCTGCCGTGCTCTGATAAGCGCTTCTATCGTTTTGTCAGGCGGAATCAGCAGCTGCAGATCGGCCTGCAGATAACACGCATCCATACGCAGGTTCAGTCGATTATCAGCAATTCGAATAAATTCCTGTCCTAATGCAGTATGTGCAGCCATTCCAGCGTATAGAATTTTTTCGATAGGTTCCTGTGTTAATATCATTCGATCAGCCTCCGTAGTAGATTTCCGTTCCCCAGTGGCTGCTCTGGAAGGTATCATCCAGAAACACATTGAAAAACGGTGTCATTTTGTTGGCAGCTTCGATATCGGTCGGCTTCGACTGGGACAAAAGCATTTCGGTAAACGCAGCCGTAACCTCACCGGTGATAACCTTTCCGTATGTCCAGTCGGATTCTTTCCGTTTGCCGAACTTGAGAGCCAACGCGATTTCTTCTTTTTCCTCGTTCCAGCAGTGGATTTCAAATGTTTTGGCATTCTTGAGTGCATCCGTAAGCAAGGCAAGAAAGTGGGTGTTATCTTTTTCGGAGTAGTCGAAGCAGACCGATTCCGTCAGCTTGCTTTCGACAGGCTCGGCAGGTACGGGTTTCAGGTCAGCGCTCAATCCGGTGAGGGTAGATTCTATATCTTTGGGTATCTTTTCATTCATGGGTTGGTCCTTTCAGAAAATGTGCAGCCAGTCTGTATATCAAATATCCGATGACAACACCGATCATATTCAGAAGAATGTCATCTACATCCAGACTGCCGAGCAGGGTCACAAGTTGGATGATTTCAACGCAGACAATCGTGATCAGCGCATAGAGCATACTGCGTCTAAAGGTTTCTGCTTTACGGAATACGCACGGAATAAAGAATCCCAGCGGCACAAACATGACAACATTTCCGGCAAGATTGATGATAGCGTGACTTCGGCCCCCGCCGTGCAGATTGTTCCAAAATTCTGTAATTGTGTGCAAGGGGATCAGGTTGAATTTCTGTGTAAAATCATCCCAGTAGTTCTCCGTCCATGTGCCGCTGATCGCCACAACCATCCGCTGACCGAACAGAAGCCACAGCATCAGCAGTACATAGGCGGCTAAAAGCAAATAGAATACAGACTTCGTCTTTTTCATTTCTTCTTTTTCTTCTTCTCCCTTTGGACTGTGTCGGTTACGATATCTTCGCAGATCACCGTGAGATCCGCGTAATCGAACCCTCTGTTCTTTTCATGATACCAAAGGAGCATATGCATTTCATAGCCAAGAAAATGACGATAAATCTCGTAGTAGATGAAATAGCATCCTTCAAGCTCATGTTCTTTCGTTTTAATCCTCGCATTTTTGAATACGATGTGGTTATATTCAAATGGATTATAGCCGGGATGATCGAAATACAGATGCAGATCGTTTTCATCCATAACAGCAGATGTAATCTGTGCATCGTGAAATTCCAGCTTTCGCTCGAATTCCTCCGGCACGGGATTTTTGCTCTGCTCCGCACGGTAACGGATACTCGTTTCGTGTGCAAGTGCTCGTGCATTATCCAGCGCATCGGAGATTCGCTTCTGCCATTCTTTAGTAAAGTATTTCATACTTACCAATCCTCATAGAAAAACGTGATTCGTTTCGCATCCTCGTCGATCACCACATAACTCCACTCACCGTGGTTGTATCCGCCGTGCCAGTCAAGATGATAGCGAACAGAATCCTCGTCGTGGAATCCCCAATGATTTGCTTCATGCCATTCTTTGTTGGAGCCGATCCACTCCGCTTCTCTCGTGAGAACGGTTTTCCATTCTGTCAGTTTTTCCTCGGTGG
>JAZTZC010000251.1:0-4125 GCA_045637265.1 Eubacteriales bacterium
AAAGTTGGTCTGCAACTCCTTGGCTCTCAGAACGACATGGCTACGATCCGACTTCGCCTGCGTTGTTTCGCTGTCAGTTTTGCTGTCCTGCGGCTGCGCAGCACCGCTGTGATCACCGCAGGATACCGATGCGGTCACCGCTGCAAGTGTGAGTACTGCAAGGAAAAAAGATATGGCTTTTCTATTGTTTGTCATAAGGATATTCCTTTCAAAATCGTTTCATTGTTATTCGCGCGTGGGCTTTTTATATTCCCCGTCGCGGATGCCGGGATATTTTTCGTCGAGATACTGCTCGCGGTACGGATTGACACCGTCCGAGACGGTTTCGGGTTTGTTCGGCAGAAGCCAGCTTTCCTTTTTATAGAACGGGTTGTGGAACTTGTTTTCAATGCGGCCGGCCTTTTCCAGCGTATTCATGCAGGCACGGATACAGCCGCGCGCACCGCAGACCGCAAAATAGCCGGTGTGCTTGATGATGTAGTCGTAATAGCCCATGACAGCCGTGTTTTCGGGCTTCCGTCCCCATTTTGCCGATGCCAGAGAGTAACAGAGGATGTATGCCTCCTCCTCGGTCATCTCGGAGTTCCGGACATCAAACGCCATGTTCGGGAATTCCTTTTTGTGGAACGGCGAGCATTCGTTGTTAAAGCCATGATGCGACAAGGTACAGCGTCCCATCTGTACGTCGCCATACCAGATCGCCTTTTCGCCGCCGAAGTTGACGTGAAGACGGGCTGTCGGATCCTTGACGCTCGGAATGGCGTTGCCGGGACATTCTCTTGCGCAGGCACCGCAGTGGGTACAGATCGTACCGGTATCGAGGATCGGATCGGGTTCCAGTTCACAGTCGGTGAAAATCAGACCAATGCGGACGCGCGGACCAAACTGTTTCGTTAAGAAGACCTTGGAAAAGCCGACCTCACCGAGTCCGCATCCGGCGGCGATGATACGGACACTGCACACGACATCCGGCGGAACCTTGTCGGGCGCAACGGGGTCCTTCATCGTCCCCTGACCTTCGGGAACAGCGGGATAATGTGCAACGGCTTCCCATCCGTGATCCTCGATGAAACAGCACATTTCATACGTCTTGATCGGACGGAACAGCGAATTGAGTTTATTGTAGGAGTAGAATGTATAGTTGTGCCAATGCGTACCTTCCTCAATGCCGCGGTACGTGCCGCGCGGAATGCGCATGGCAACAGCGATGACGGATTTTGCATTCGGGAAATAGGTCAGCGGCGACAGCAGCGTCGGGGCATCTTTGAATCGTTCAATATTGCCGATGGCAATACAGTCAAGACCGATTTCCTTTGCCTTGTCCTTGATCATTTGAGATGTCAGTTTCATTTCGACACCTCCGGATTAACGACCCGAACGGTCGCCGTCCCGGCTGAAGGAGCCTCCGAGGACATTCGCCGCATCGTGATTGACCTCTGCGTACTTTCCCTGTTCGTCAAGCGCCCATGCATCGCGCTGACGGAATGCATTTTCAAAGTTGTTGGAAACGCGGCGGAGTGCTTCCAGACCGTTCCTGCAGGTACGGTTGCACAGCGCGGCAATGCGGTCGGGCTTACCCTTCTGTGCGGAAAAGCGATTCGGGGATGCGCCGTTCTTGCAGACACGGCAAAGATCGTAATTGATCTTTGCAACGGTCATCTTCTTGCCGCAAATATCCACCACATCGGTTTCCGTCTTTGAGATCGCACCGAGTGGGCAGACATCGGAGCACTTTTGGCATCCGACGCAGACTGCACTTTCAAGCAGAGGTGTTCCCTCGATCTCCGCATCGGTGATGATCATATGGAAGCGCTGACGGGAGCCGAACTTCTCGGAGAACGGAATGCCGTTATAGGAAATTTCACACAGACCGGCGGCAACGGCTGCATAGTCAAAGTCGGGATAAACATTCGGCGCCGGACGGTCGGGCGAAACGGCGACACCGCTCGGCGGAAGCTCCGTGGGATTCGGGAAGATCGGAACGGCTTCCCAGCCCTCGTCTTCAATGGCGTTGACAAGTCCGTAGCAGGCAATGGAAAGGAATTCATCCTCCAGCCAGTTTTTGCCAAACAATGCATAGTCACCGAAGTTCGTGCCTTCTTCGATACCGCGCAGAGATCCGCGGCAGATGCGGCGGCCGACCATGATGACGGTCTTGCCCTCGGGAAAAATGGAGAACGGATTGTGTGCCGCATCCACACCTTCAAAACGTTCCTTCGGCGCAAAGCCGATCAAATCAATGCCCTCTCGCTTTGCGGCTTCTCTGATGGTTTGTTCCAGTACAGTCATGATAGTTGTTCCTTTCTAAAATGGGTTCATTAAATATGGAAAGTCTTCTTCAACAATTCAAACATCACACGGTACCCTTCATCGTTCGGATGAAGACCGTCTGCAAGCATTGTATCTAGTACAACGCTGTTTTCCCGACAGTATTCCGTAAACAGATCGTACAGACTGATAAACGGGAAATGATATTCTTCAGACGCACGTTTGTAAAGATCATTGATATCATTCATATGGATGATTCTCCAATAATCTGTACCGTCGCATTCATTTTGTTCGGATGCTGGGATATTTGCCATGAATATCACCGTTTTTCCGGCATTACGGAACCGCTCGTAAAGCTCCGGTATCCTTTTGTAGAACGCATCCATGTGCTCCTCTCTTGTATGCTTCGAACCTTGACTGAAAAATTGATGACGGTTATTGGTTCCGATCATGCATAGAATCAAGTCATCTTCATCGGAAACCAGTGCATCAAAATTTTGAATGATAAATCCGATATCGGTTCCCGTACAGGCATTGTTGATTACCTCGCAGGGATAGGTTTTCTGCATATAATCAGCAAACAGTTTTGCCCAGCAATAACCATCCGGATTACGCGAAAAACCGCCGACAATCTGTTTACCGTTTTGTTGAAATCCAGTTCCGCCAACTCCATGTGTAATCGAATCACCAAGCAGCTTGATCTGAAAATGACGATTTGAGGCTATCAAATTATGAAATAGTTCTTCGGAATCATGGATCATGATAAATCCTTCCTTTCTTTGAAACAGCAGCCAAAACTTAAAAGTTTAACAGCATAATACATCGACCAGTCCTGATCGTTTGCGTAACTGTCATAGCGATGTCCCATGGAAATCCCCGGAAGCAGATACGGATTATGGTACGATGGATCCGAGGAATACTGTGTGACCTTGTGAGGAACAAGGTATCCCGCGGATGCACATCCGTCCGGGAAATAAACGCAGAGATTGTTCATTAGAACCGATTCGAAAGCTCCTTTATACGCATCACCGAACCCTGCTTCATACATGAATGCATAGGTTTCTGCTGTCAGCGCACTCAGCCACTGCGGCATGGAGTCGCCATAGATCTTGCTCTTTCCGAACCAGTAAAGATCCCAGTACCGAACGGCGATTTGGTTGACATGGAAATCGGGCTGTTTTGCACAAAATGCATTCGACTTTTCGATGAATTCTGGGATACAGGACAGGTAGCGTTCTTCTCCCGTCAGTAAATATGCCTGACACAGCATGTTGATCTTTCCGTTGAACATGAACTGCGTACAGCGGACCTCCTCGGAAAAGCATTTGCTTCCGTCACGGATGATGCGCTCCGCGTGCGACAGTGTGTAGGACAGCAGCGTATTCCGCAGATCCTCCATACCCTCGTCAGCGAGTGCATGGCAGATCTCATGATTGCGGATGCAGGGTGACTCCTGTCTGCCGCCATTGACATTCTCATAATAGGAGATCATGATACGGGCGGCATTTTCCAGACAGTTTCTCTCTTTGGTCAGCCAATACCATTCCAGATAATAGACCGCCATCCAAGGATAATTGTAGGCACGCTTCCAGATGTCGTTGTGATGGATGCCGTCATAGACCGTGGCAGTTTCGGGATCAAATACTTCTCGCTCAACAAATGTCCTGTGCAGACGCAGGGACTGCATCATTTCTTCATCATAGTGCTCCTGCAATGCCTGCGCAACGACAACCCCCATTGCAATGCGTTCACGGCATGCATTGCTGTCAGAAAAATAATGGTCGTAAAAGAGGCTGTCTGTATCCCTGTCGTAGATCAGATACGCACCGTTCAACGGACTTGTGTCACAATGATACT
>JAZTZC010000252.1:0-2106 GCA_045637265.1 Eubacteriales bacterium
ACCACACGATTTCCGACATGGGTTGTGTCATTTTTTCATACGACACCTCCCGATTATGAATGATGTTCTTCTCAAAACCCTCCATACACCGATGAAGGACTTTGAGAAGAAGGGGAGCAGAACTCCCCAATCTTCACGTCGCGGATTACTTGACTGAAGCAAGAGCCGCGTCAGCCTTTGCGATCCATTCGGTTCTGTCGCCGTATCTTGCCGTGTCGAGTGCATCGATGGTCTCTGCCCCCTGCGCTTCGTCCAGAGTACCGTCCTTTGCTGCTTTGAGCGTCTCGGCAATGGACTTTGCCGCATTCATTTGGCTCTTGATATTGTTCATCATGTTGCCAAGGGTCTTCTGAATACCAAACAGCGTATCGAAATACTTGCAGATGCTCTCATAATCCTTGCTGCCGGAAACACCGATGCGGAAGCTGTAAAGACCCGAAACATTGTGGAACAGCAGACGGCAGTAGTGCTCTGTTTCTTCCTTACCCTCGGAATTCTTCTTGGTTTCTTCCTCGAACTCATAGCCGTAAAGATCGGCGATACGGTAGACACATGCATAGGTGGTCTTGCCAAACAGGAAGAACTTGTAGCGGTCATCCGTATATGCGATCAGACCGGTGGACGGAGATACATAGATGTATTCGCCGCGGCCGAGCACCTTCAGCTTTTCGTCCTTGTTCTTCGTCTTCTTCAGCGGCACAAAGATCTGATTCCAGACCTTGGTGCCGAATTCGACCTGTTCATGGTGTGTCTTGACGGTTTCCAGGTCGCCGCCTACCAGATCAAGTGCCTTGAAGCACTTCTTTGCGCAGACCTTGCGGCAGATGAAGTTGCCGTCCGCTAATTTTTGTTCGGAGAGAAGATTCACTTCCGCTCCACAGATTGCACAGATATGCTTTGCCATGAGTAGTACCTCCTTAAATATGATACGATCGATATCCGATCGATTTTTCAGGTTTGATCAAGAATCACCAGCCGACCGCTGACCTTACGGTCAAGATTCTGATGAACGGAAAGATATTCGTCGAGTACGGTTCTGGTTGAGGTCGAAATGACCTTTGGTTTGCCGTTTTTAATGACCTCCTCCAGCGGTACAGAGAAAAATTCCTCAAAGCTGCTGAAATGATAATGCTGCAAACCGATGGTATATATTTTATTTTCATCGACGGGCAGACCACGGAAAGAGAAATCCAAGAACGAATGACTTGCACGGTCATAGACCACACGCATCCCGGCGGAGAACTGATAGAATTCGCAGTGAGAACCCTCCCAGACCTCGTCGCGCAGCATAAAGCGGATCATCTGCATGAACTGTGCGCCGGTGACTTTGATCATATACAGCGAATCGTCATACGGAAAACATTCGCACAGATCGGAGTACAGAACGGTCGGTCCAAGCTCGGGATTACGGACGCTGCCCGATGCCAGCAGCATGACATCCAGGTTCATCGTTTCCCGCAGAATATCGGCAAACAAACCGCCAAGCTCCGTTTCGCAGTATCGGGACGGATGCGTAAGCCGCCGTTTGAGATGGGTAACCAGACGGTTGTACTTTCTGTCCGTCTGATCCTTGTAATACTTGATAATGGTTTCGATCGCACCGTCTTCCTCGCAGGTATCGGAATTGATCGGTACATTCGTCCAACTGAACTCCGCGACCCGATTGATCTCCTCATCGATCGTAATGTCAAACCGTCCGACCTGATCGGTACCGGTTCCCGCATGAGCAAGCAGGATCCCGTTGACCGTCTCCGGCTTCTCGATGAAGGTATGCGAATGACCGCCGATGATGATATCTACACCCCAGTCGGGATCCAGTTTGGATGCAAGCTCGCGGTCTTCTTCATAACCGATATGTGTCAGAAGCACAGTCAGATCAATGTCGACTGCACGATATGTATTGCAGATACGTCCGATCTCCTCGACCGCCTCGGCAACATCAACAAATGAACCGATCACACCTTCATTTCGTGTCTGCGCCATGACCTCCTCGGTCAGAATCCCGATGAAAAGCACCTTGATCCCTCCGACTTCCATGATATGATACGGACGGAACAGTCGCGCCTGATTGGTTTTGATGTGCAGATTGGCGTTGATGATCGGGAA
>JAZTZC010000253.1:0-9496 GCA_045637265.1 Eubacteriales bacterium
GCGTTGGGACGAATATCCTCAAACACCGCATCGATCTGATCCTTCAAAAATTCAGGCGTGGATTCCATAATGCTTCTAACACCGACCGTGTTTTGTGCCATAAGCGCTGTAATTGCACTCATAGCGTATTCACCTACTTCAACCCCGCCATTCTTTTGAACTTATGCGAAGCATAAGTTCGGCAGGTATCAAATCCTGTCATTCCGACCAGTGTGAGTGTTCATAAGAGCACTCACATTTCTTTTTGCGAATTTCGTTATAAAGACATATACCCCAAAACAGCACAGACACCGATCTCGGTAACCGCTGTTTTTCTTTGGAAAGGTACCTCTCAACCATCACAAAAACAATGCATTCTCTTTCCTAATCCCACAAACCACCGCAAGCCGCTCACGCAGTGCCTCATAAATTTTCTCGTCTAACTTCCGTACTCCTGTAGGACACATCGCCACACAGCGCATACACTTGATGCATCTCTCCGGATCGATCTTATCCGGTGTATCACCGATCGCCTCGGTCGGGCAAGCTTCAGCGCAGGTTCCGCAGTTGACACAGCTATCGGTTTCAGCGGGAATAAACGGCGTGTTCTTGAATGGCTTATATATACTGCGCGCTCCGAGGACGACCAATGGTTTATCTGTGGGATTCTCAAGATGTTTCCTGATCTTTTCCGCAAATGCGGTCAGCTCTGCACAGTCATCGGCATCCGGTCTGCCTGCTCCAAATTCACGGATGATGGAATGCTCCGCAATGGCTGCTACAGCGGCAATGCAGTCAAATCCACAGGCAGTCAGCACATCCTGCAACTCGCTGAGCGTATCTTCATACGCACGGTTGCCGTATACGCAGACAAGAATCGCCCTGGCACCGTTCGCACGAATATTTGCCAGCCGTTCCGCAGATGTTGTCGGAATTCTGCCGCCGAAGGATGGTACAGCAACCAGACAGACATCATCGGCAGTGAACTCGGTTTTGGGAATCGTGTGAAGCAGGTCGATATGATGCCAATTATCCGCAATGACGGATGCGAGAATTCCTGCAACCCGTTTGGTACCTCCCGTGGGGCTGAATGTAATCAGATAATTTGCCATAGTAATGTTTCTTTTCTCCTTGTTCTGCTTCTCGTTAAATTCATGTTTTCACATCTGCATAACCGAAGATATCCACTCATCACGTGAAACAGCGAACACCTTCGTCATTTCATTCACTTCATCTGCAAATTCATCGACCAGCCTGCATCCGTAGGAAATCGCCGTTTTGATCGAGGGTTCATTGGAATATTTCATGTAGGAATAGATGATCTGAAACGGGGTATTGCAAAATGTCCAATCTCTGACAGCAATCGCAGCTTCCCGTGCATAGCCGTTCCGTTGTTTGTCGGCTCTGATGTGATATCCGATTTCCGGCTTGATTTGTCCGTCGATCATCTGCATGGTCAATCCGCAGTCACCGATCAACTCACCCGTTTCCTTCAAGCAGACAGCCCATAAACCAAAGCCAAAGACCCGATACCGCTCGATATTCCTCAAAATCCAGTTTCTCACACCATCCTCGTCAAAGGCAGAGGGATAATACCGCATCGTGTCTGCATCCGCCAATATCCGATACAACGCATCGAAATCATCCTCTGTCATTTCACGCAGGAGCAACCGCTCTGTCTCAATCATCATCGCTTTTTCTCCGTTTTTTCTTATCCTTTGTCGCCTCATAACTTGCATTTACAAGAAGATCGATCAGCTCCGCCTTCACATCGGGCAGCAGCACCGAGATCCAATGCAGCTTATTCATATGATACGCAGGGTACACACCGTCAGACGCATCAAACGAGCCGAACATCTCAATCGGCAGCTTCAGATTAACAACATCGACAATTTCATCGCTGTCAAGGCCAAATTTTCTGCGGGACACGCGCATCATGATCGCATACCATTTTCGGTTGCTTGTGTGGCGAAAAACCGCCGTTTCAAAATCCTCATCAAACGGATAGTCCGCATCAGTTCCGTATGTATCGAAGCAATAGTCAAAAAAGGCTTGTCTTGTCATAGAAAACACTCCCTCAAAATCATCAAATAAACGCGATCACAACCAGCGCAATGACCGCCGCCCATATCAACACAAACGGAATGGCATAATACCATTTCTCGGGTTTTCCGCCGCCCCATAATCCCTCCGCACGACGACGGCAGTCCAAAAAGACCTCGTCGGGAATGCATCTGACACACCATGCGATCAATGCGGGCAACAGAATCAGATCATCGAGATAGCCGAGAACAGGAATAAAATCGGGGATCAGATCGATCGGCGACAGCGCATATACGACGACCACCGCCGCGATAATTTTTGCATACCACGGAGTACGCTTTTCTTTCAGCGCAAGAAACACGGCGGGAATGTCGGTTTTCAGTTTCTTTGCGCGGTCGGTTAATTTTCTCATTTTAACTCCCTGACATACAGGCGATCAACACCGTTTCCGTAGTTCACAATATCCCGGATATAACGATACCCGTATTTCTCGTATAAGCCGACATACTCCGACGGAATATACGTCCTGTCAAATCCGATTGTTTTTGCATATGCATTGGCGTATGCAATCAGTTTTTCGCTGATCCGTTTTCCGCGGTATTCTTCGCTGACAAACAATGTCGATATCCAAGGATAAATATCAGGAAGCGGATAATAATCTGTCTTCATGATCGTCACCATTCCGACAATACGGTCATCTATGATCGCAGCAAATGGAGTTTCCCATTCTGTGAACATCCAGTTCCGAATGAGCGCAGCGGTATGTTCTCTGACTTCCAACCAAGAGAAGTTTTCGACAAAATGAAGTAAGCGCTCCATCAATTCCGTATCCCGTTCGACTTTTTGAATGATCAGTGACTCTGGTATGTCTGTTTTTTCTTGTATCTCTGCTGTACAATTCATATCAGCACCCCATTGCAATGATCGACCTCATGCTGGATGATCTGCGCCGTAAAACCGGTATATGTCTTGATGCGCGTCTGCATTTCGGTAGTCTGATAGCGCACCTTAATGCTCTTGTAGCGCTTGCACGGACGCGGACCGCCGAGGAGCGACAGACAACCTTCCTCGGTGTCATATGCACCATCCCGTTTGATGGTCTCGGGATTGAGCATCACGGTATACGTCGGTGCTTTTCCGCTTTCGTCAAGAAACGCAATGATGCGCTTTTTCACGCCGATCATATTTGCCGCCATACCGACACAGCCTTCCTTGTGCGCAATCAGCGTTTCAAGCAGATCCTGCGCCGTTTGTAAATCTTCTTTTCCGGCAATCTCCGACTTTCCCGCAAGGAAAATCGGATCATGCATCAGTTCTTTGATCATGGTTTTCACCTCATACATTGTTTATACCGCAAGGATCAGATAGAGCACCGTAGTAACGGTACCTGTCAGAAACGCATACATATGTTTGCTCCTTTTTCGTGTGCGGTCAGATTCCGGCTGCCGATCACATCAACCCGCACATCCGATACAGCTCTTCAATGCACGGCGACTTGTATTTGATATATCCATCGATATCGTCCGGATACAATTTCGCAGCGGTTTCCTTGACCGTGCTGTATGTTTTGACCGCATCGGGATTTCCGCGCAGAAAATCGCGGAATGTGATATGTCGGTGCAATTCCGCCGAATTCTGCGGACAGACATACAGATGGTGCTTTTGCAGATGCGGCTTATCGGTATATTTGAACGCTTCGCGATCTTTGATACCAAGGTCACCCTCATGGGTATAGCCGATCTGCGCAAGCTTTTGAGCGACGGCATCAAACACGGTGTAATCGGGAATCACCACATCGATATCAATGATCGGCTTTGCGGACATGCCAACAACCGAGGTGCTGCCGACGTGCTCAATGCCGATGGCAAGATTCCCAAGTGCGGCATCAAGTTTAGCCCGAATATCCTCAAACGCCGTTTTCCATGCGCTGTCATAGGGCAGAACAATCACTTTTTTTGTTTGCATAACACACCTCTCAAACTGCCGCTCCATCATCCTGCGGTCGCTCGATTGACCGTGATTTATCAAATCCATCGGGATACCGTTTTTTCAGTTTTTCAATATTCGCCTGTAATATTTCCTCCAGCGACAGATCAAGCGCCGTCGCCGCCTCCGCAAGGTACCACGCGATATCGCCAAGCTCCTTTGCAAGCCGCTCACGGTCAAGCGCGTGTCCCTGCGCCATCCACTTTTTGACGATATCGATCGCTTCCCCGGATTCGCCGCACAGTCCCATCACGCTGTTGATGAGAATATCCCGTTTCTCCAAAGCCGGATTCAGCGTCGTCATTGCCAGCTTCTGATATTCATTTACTTCCATGGATTTGTTCCTCCGTCATTCTGCCCGCAGGGCCTTCATCAGCAGATATTTCTGATTCCCGAGCGGGATATCAGGAAGTACGCCGATCACTTCATAGCCGTGTTTTTTATAAAACATCGGTGCCTGCCAGCTCATCGTGTCCACATGAACATGATGACATCCGCGGCGCACCGCTTCTTTTTCGGCTTCTGCCAAAAGGCGGGATCCGATGCCCTGTCTGCGGTGATCGTCCTGCACCCAGAGAATGTCGATATACATCCACCCCCAATAGGTTCCGCCAAGCAAACCGCCGATGATGCTTCCGTCAGCATCGTATTCGATCAGATGCAGCCGCGTATGTCCGTCATCGCCGACATGCGCGCAGTTGAATTGATTCAAGGCTTCCCGAATATAGTCTGTTTCTGTTTCAGATGGATGACGGTTCATATCGTTCCTCCCATATCTCACGTGTCAGATACGTTCTGTGTACGGTCTTCATCTCTTTACTGATACACGGTATTTCCTCTGTGCGGCGTTGGATAAATCCCAGCTTTTCCTGCACACGGCGGCTTTTGATATTTTCTTCATAATAGCCGCTCCATACAGCCGGAACGTCAAGCACATCGAAGGCATACCGCAAAAGTCCCCGCGCGGCTTCTGTCATCAATCCCTGTCCCCAGAACGGTTTTCCGAGCCAATAGCCAAGCTCACATTCGCCGTCATGCTCGCGCAGAGGGGTATCAAAATCAAAGTGGATGTTGCCGATCGGATGCCCGGCTTTTTCACAGACCGCCCAGACCGTGGGCTTTGATAACATGGTGCGGATGATCTCCCGACTGTGCTCCACGCTCGTATGCGGCAGCCATCCGGCAGAAGGTCCGACCTCGGAATCACATGCCAGGCGGTATAAATCTTCTGCATCCGCCTCACGCCACGGACGAAGCGTCAGGCGTTTTGTTTCAAGTGTCATGGTTTCCCCACATTCCTTTCATCGAATACGCAAGATATCCCGCGTATCCGCCGGTGATCACCGTCAGCATAATTGCTGTCACGATCTGCATACCGTCGGTCGCCGCGGTTTCATTTGCAAATACGCTGATCGCATTGAACAATCCGTGCGCGGCAATGCAGACAAGCAGGCTTTCCGACTTCAGATACATCATGACAAACATGAATCCGACAGCGGTCGCATAAAGAATCTGCAGAAGATTCGGAAGCAGCGGGGCCCCAGAGCCGTTGAACAGATTGATGATGTGTCCGATACCGAACGTCACACTTGATACGATGACGGCGGATCTGACATTGTCCTCTCGCATTGCCTCAAACAACAAGCCGCGGAAGATGATCTCCTCCAGAAAGCCAACGCAAAGCATCGACAGCATGTAAAGCACCGTTTCGGCAATGCCGTAATTGCAGGTCACACCGTACCAGAGATTGGCAGTGAGCATGACGAAAACGGGAATGTAATACAGCATGGTGCGTGACGGAATTATTGGACGACACAACCCGAACGTCTCAAACAGCCTGTTTTTCCAAAGGAACAGCAAAAGCACGGCAGAAAGTCCGACACCGATGATCAGCGTGACTGATTTTTCCACGCCAAGCATGACAGAGAGGGCATCTCCTGCCGACATCAAGACGCAGTACGCAATAATCCATGTGACGGCAAACCCGATTTTACTTTGATGATACAGTTTTTTCATGATCCCGATCCTTTTACCGTTGGTTGTTTCGCAATATCTGTCTATATTTGTTCATCTAAAAATTGCTTGATTCTATCGTTGAAATCTGCCGCTTCCTCATATGCCGCGTGTCCGAGTCCCTTGTACAGATGATACGAACAGCCGCATTTTCCGACAATTTCAAGCGATGCTTCTGCTGTAACAATTCTGTCATCCGCGCCGCCAAGCACCAATGTCGGGCAGGTAATCGCTTCCAGTCTGTCGTAGGTATTGCAGGTCAGACAGGCTTTTGCAAGTCGGATGAACCGCAGCTCGTTTTTCGGCTTTGCGAATTTCGCAAGAAACGGGAACATCCATCCGTAACGCTTGACGTAGGTTTCCGAATACATGACTTCCAACATATCTGCAACAATGCCGCCGAAGTCTCCTTTTTCGGCAAGCGTGATCCAATTTCCCACAACCGCGGTCATTGTATCATTGACACGGGATGCGGTCACACCGAGAATGAGCTTTTTTACCAGCTTCGGATGACGGATGGCAAGCTCCTGCGCGATCATACCACCGAGCGACACACCCATGACACAGGCATCGGCAATGCCGAGTGCATCCATCGCGGCGGCAGTATCCTCTGCCAGGTCGGCCGTCGTACAGCCTTCCGCGATATCCGATTTCTTGTCGAGTACATACACACGGTATTCCTTTGCAAACATCCGATACATCAGAGCAAGTCCAGCACCGGCACCTTTGACATCACGCAAGGACAGTCCCCCAATGATGACAAACGGTTTACTGCCATACCCGAATACGGCATAGTCCATGCTGCCGCAGGCAAGTGATACGGCAGATTCCCTCAGATTCCATAGCATGGAAGACACCTCACTTTTGCGTCAAACACGCAAAATTTACGTTAAACACGCAGAATTTTCTCCATCGGTTTTCCTTTTGCAAGCTCGTCAACCAGCTTGTCAAGATAACGAATCTCGCGCATCAGATCTTCTTCCACGGTTTCCACACGCACACCGCAAACCACCCCGGTGATCAACGTGCGCATCGGATGCGGATTGGGGGCTTGACGGAAGAAATCGCCGTAGGTGATGTCCGATGCAAGTGCCGCTTCAATTTCGTCGGCGGAATATCCCGTCAGCCAAGCCGTGACTTCCAGTACTTCTGCGCGGGTACGACCTTTCTTTTCTGCCTTCGCAATCAGAAGCGGGTAGACCTTGGGAAATGCCATATTGTAGATTTTTTCGTTGTTCATTGCGTCGTATTACCTCACGTTTTCATCGTTTCTTGTTTCAATCAGTAAAATCTTCTTCTCAAACCCTCCGCGTTTTTCTGCCTTTTCGGCTCTGACCGCCTCAAGCTCCTCAAGCGTATATCCGCGTGCAATGGCAGCAGCGCGAATCACCTCAAGCAAATCGGCAAGTTCCTCAATGTTTTGATCTTTATGATATTCCGCCAACTCCTCATCAAGTTTGGCATCGAGCATTCTGAGATAGGCTTCATCGGAGAGAATTTGGATTTTGCAGTGTACTCCGAATGCTTCAATGATTTCCGGAATGCGGTCACGGACAAGTTTGTTGTATATTTTTGTCATGTATGTTCTCCCATGTCTTCCGTGTCAAAAGCATCGAATGTCCCGTGCGGATCTCTCCAAGCAAACTGACTTCCAGTCCTTCGGTTTTGCGCTGATAGACAAAACCGAGCTTGTCCATGACGCGGCGGCTCTTTGTATTTCCATCGTAATAGCCGCACCAAATACGCGCCATATGGAGATCCTCGAACGCATCCTCCTCGCACCACGGACGAAGGATGAGGCGATGGGTTTTCAGTATCATGATTTCGCAGCCTCACAGTCCATATCAAACGCAATTTCGTACCGATCATCAATCAGCACATAGCGGACACCATACTGTTTTGCCATCCGCAGCATTTCCGCGTTGTCTTCAAGCACGCTCTCCATGGTACAAAAGCTGTCATCCAGACGGTCTTCGATAACACTTGCATAGCGTTTGATATCGGAAAAATGGGTTTTGATGTAGTGTTCACTCATGACAAGGCAGAGATAACGGATATGCGCAAGATATTCCGCATCAAAATCCGCTTCCCAGTCAAAGGGAATATAACATCCCTCCACAATCAGATTCTGCTTGTTTTCAATGGCGGTTTTGACCATTTCCCGAACGATCGGCCACAGATATGCGGTCAGTTCACCATCGTCGCTCATGGGGGTCAAAGTGGTGTTTGAGCTGCGGATCAGACCCATTTTCAGATGGTCGATAGACAGATAGGGATAATGATATTGTTCAAGCAGTTTCTGTGCAAGTGCGGTCTTCCCCGTATGAGATGCACCGCAGATCAGAACAATCATAGTTCCTCCATACGTTCAGTTTTTTCGGTCAGATCGGCTCTTCTGCGAATTTCTCCCAGAATCTCCACATCTGCCGGACAGAAATCATAGTCGGGAATCTCGCGCGGCGTAATCCAGCGGATATCGTTGTGCTCCAGCATCTGCGGTTCCCCCTCGGCAATCACGGCGTTGTACAGCGTCAGATGCACGGTCAGATCGGGGTATTCGTGGGTAACATCCATAAAGACCTCCCCGACAGATACGGTCACGGCAAGCTCTTCCCGACATTCACGGATCAATGCCTGCGCTTGGGTTTCTCCGGGTTCCACCTTGCCGCCGACAAATTCCCACAAAAGTCCGCGTGCCTTGTGCTCCGGGCGCTGACAGATCATAAATTGCTCGCCCTGCCAAATGAGCGCGGCAACAACTTCGGTGATTTTCATGATTTACAAACCTCCAAGGATCATTGACTTTTTCTTCCTTCTATTATATCACGCACGGGGGGATATTGCAAGATGCTGTTGCTGTGAACTGTTGATTTTTCCGATAAATACGCAGAAGCGCCGCTGTTTTCAGACACAGACCTTGACCGATTTCCTTTTCTGTGGTATACTGTAGGAACAGACAACGGTCTGTATCCATTTTTGACAATACGATCATTGATAGCAAAGAGGTAAAAACATGAACAACCACTATACAATCCGTCTCGAGACGGAAAACGACTATCGAGAAGTAGAAAATCTGACCCGCGAGGCATTTTGGAATGTTTACAAACCCGGTGCGGACGAGCATTATTACGTCCATATGATGCGCTCTCATCCCGATTTCATCCCGGAGCTTGCGTTTGTCCTCGAAATTGACGGCAAAATCGTCGGCAATATCATGTACACCAAAGCCTGGCTTGAGGATGAAAACGGCGAACGTCGCGAAATTCTTTCCTTCGGTCCGCTCTGTATCGCACCTGCTTATCAGCGTCAGAAGCTCGGCAAGGTGTTAATTGAACATTCCTTTGAGACGGCACGCAAAATGGGATATGACGTGAACATCAATTTCGGCAATCCGGGCAACTATGTCAGGCGTGGCTTTGTCAGCTGCAAAAAGAAGAATGTCAGCTTTGTGGTGGACGGTAATTTCCCCACGGCG
>JAZTZC010000254.1:0-12662 GCA_045637265.1 Eubacteriales bacterium
GCTGTCAAGTATTCGCCCCATAACAGCGAAATCTCAGTATCCGCCTGTACATACGATATGTTCGTCCGCATCGACATTGCCGACAACGGCAGCGGTATCTCGGAAGGCGAACTCTGCAATATCTGGAAGCGGTTCTATCGCGGAAAGAATGCGGAAAAGGAAAAAGGTGTCGGTATCGGGCTGTATCTCACGGCGAAGATTCTGAACACCGAGGGCGGCCGTGTATCGGCAAGATCGGATGAAAACGGCAGTACTTTCACTGTTTTTCTGCCGAAAATATAAGAAAATCGCGATTCTTTCAAAACTGTAAGATTTCGTCACATTTCAGTAAGATTGTCTCTGTAAAATAAAGGTATCACAAGGAAGGAGCCAATTTTATGCTGATTCAAACACAAAATCTCACCAAAATCTACACCACGGGTGAAACAGAGGTGCGCGCGCTGGACGACGTATCTCTGTCGATTTCCCGTGGTGAATTTGTTTCTATCGTCGGTACCAGCGGCAGCGGAAAGTCGACGCTTCTGCACTTGCTCGGTGGGCTTGACATTCCCACAAGCGGCAAGGTTTTCATCGACGGAACGGACATCTACGATCTCGCGCCTGATCCGCTGACGGTATTCCGCCGCAGATGTATCGGATTCGTGTTCCAGCGATATAACCTGATCCCGAATCTCAACGTATGGGAGAATATCACGCTTCCGCTGGGCCTTGACGGTATGGACGCGGATGCAAACGAAGTGGAAGAACTGCTCCACACGCTCGGTATTGCGGACAAAAAGAATTCCATGCCGTCGCAGTTATCGGGCGGTCAGCAACAGAGAGTTGCCATTGCACGGGCGCTGATTACCAAGCCGCACATCATCCTCGCGGACGAACCAACGGGCAATCTTGACTCGAAAACCGGCATGGGTGTCATGCTGACGCTGGCACAGCTGAACGAAAAATTTGCACAGACGATTGTGGTCATCACGCACAACGAGGAGCTTGCGCAGATGACCTCGCGCCGGATCCGGATTGAGGATGGAAGTATTGTCAGCGATAGTGGGGTGACAAAATGAACGTCATTACGAAACTGGCGATCAACCGTATTACCTCGAAAAAGGCACGTTCGGGCGTGATCTGTGCAGCGATCTTTCTGACGATGGTGCTGTTTATGACAGTGGTGAGTATTTCATCGAATCTCCTCACAGGCTACGGCATCATGATGCGTCTTGCCGCCGGGACGGATTATCATGGATATCTGCGGTCAGCCGCATTCACCGTCGATGCGGAAACCCTGCGCGACGAAATGCGGCGGTCAAACGATATATCCAAAGCCTACATTTCATCCAATCTGACACGGTATGCAAAAGAAACATCCGGAGTTCCGCAGTCCCGCGATACGATTCGCGCACTCGAATCCGAGGAGGAGCTTGAACACTTCTTCAGTCATATCGTTGACGGTACATTTCCTGCAAATGACGCGGAAATGCTTGTAAACCCGCTGTTTTTCCCTGATGTCTCGGTCGGTGATACGATCACACTGTATTATGAACAAGTCAAAGAGGGTTACAGCGAAACGGCAAGTGCGGAATTTCATATTTGCGGTTTGTTTGAAAGCATTGCCGATGTCCAGATGCAGGCGATCCTGCGGTACAGCAGCACCCTTGAAGATACCTACGGTTTCGGTGCACCGTATGCGGTGTATTTTATGTTTGACAATACACTCAATATCACGGGAAAGTATGATGCTCTTGTCAATGAAACACTCGGTGCGTACAGGCGAGGTGATCTGCAGAAGCATGGCACCTTAAACAGCGCGTATCTGGAAACCGTGTTTGAGCAGGGAATGACGCTTCCGAATTTGTTTCTGATTGCTTTTGCCGTGATAACGGTGTTTCTCTGCTCTTTTTTATTGATTTACAACATTTACTCCATCGCATTGGTACATGATATGCAGAGCTTTGGACTTCTGAATGTTCTCGGTACTACGCACAAACAGCTTCGCCGCATGATTGTCATCCAGTCTCTGCTTTTATATGCCGCTACCGTGATTCCGGGTCTGACAGCAGGATACTTCATCGGCTGGAAGCTGCTTGCGCCTGTCCTGTTCCGTATGGGAAACGGCGGCATGATCTATCAGTTCAGTCCATGGATTGTTGTATTTACGATTCTGCTGACACTGTTCACCCTCTTGTGGTCGGCAGTGCGTCCGTTGAAAAAACTGAACACAATGACACCGATTGCCACGGTAGAGTATACGCCTGCAGCGGATTTTCCGGAACACTATGTCAGAAAGAAGAATTATCGGCGGCGAAATATCACACCGAAACCCAGGCATCTTGCAGGATACTCTGTCTCCCGCAACCGAAAAAAGACCGTCATCACCGCTGCATCCATGTCGATCTCGGTCATTCTGTTTGTCCTGATTGCAACGATTGTCGACTATGGGGTTGCCTACGGACAGGACATGATGCAAAAAACGGACTATATCATCCGAGCCGAGTATGATTATTACAGGGTTTATCCTGAAATGGACGGTACAGTAGCTGATGATACATTATATAACGCATATTATGACATTGATGAGGGCATCGGGATTGCAGAGGAATATGTTACGGCACTGGAAAATCATGCATTGACAAAACAGCTCTGGCGAATCCGTTCTGCCATGTTTACAATAGAAACACCGCCCTACACAAGAAATTTCTTGAAGCAATGGAAGAGCATGTGCTATGAGCATTTTTGGAATCCGACACAGCAGAAAATACTTGACGGAAAAATGGAAATTGCCGTTGTTGGAGTACCTGATGAATTTTTCCCATATCTGTATGATCCGGAACTACAGGAAATCGGTAATGACTATAACGAAGGATTTGTTATGGTACAGTACAGCCCATCGCATACACTGTCCTACGAGAACGGAAAGAATACATATGCTCCCTATGCTTATTTTGAAGAAGGCTCAAAGCTGAAAATCGGAGCGCATGAATATACCGTCATATATGGGGACGCAACACGCATGACCTATAAAGTCTGCGGAACTGTCATGGCGGCTTTGATTGACCGACCGATCATTGTTCTTCCGGAGCATCATTTTATAGAGGAGTTTGGGGATGGCATGACATACGCACTGCTGCTGGACACAACGGACAACAACTATGATGCCATCCGTCCGGAATTGGAGCAGATGGGAGCACTTTTTTCTCTGTCGGTTGACACAGAGGTGAATACAGCGTTTGAAGCACAGAGAAATGAAATCTACACGGACAGACGCGATATTGTGAAGTCTTATGCGACGCTCGACGGACGACTCGATCAGTTCACGGAAATGCAGCAGAACCTGCGCGCCATCGAAACCGTCGGCTACAGCCTTGCCGCCATGATCTTCCTCATCGGTGCGCTGAACATCGTCAACACTGCGCTGTCCTCCGCGACCGAGCGCAGGCGGGAATTTGCCATGCTGGAAGCGGTGGGCATGACCGACCGGCAGATGATGCGGATGCTGCTTACTGAAAGTCTGTACAGCGGTGGCGTTGCCGTACTGATAACAGTCTGCGTTGGATTTCCGCTGATTGCGATCATCATCAACACCGCGATGGATGCGCTGGTATCACTGCATTGGCTCTCTGGCGTGGTGATGCTTGCAGTCTGCATCGCCGTGTCGGTTCTGTCGGGACTTGGGGTGTTCCGACTGACGAAAGCGAATGCAGTGGTTGAGCGAATTAAGGTGGAATAAACATAAAACGGCATGGACCGTAAATGGTCTGTGCCGTTTTCATATTTCTGTCATTGAAAAGGTGGGTAGACCACATCTTTTCTGTAAGATCACTTGAGCGTCATACTCCCCATCTCCTCCCGAAGCGTGTCCGAGAAAAGCAGGTACAACAAAAGCGGCAATACCAGGAATACAAACGTCGCCGCCAGAGCCGCAGGTTCACTATTACCGTTCAGCATCGCCGCCAACGGCATATTCAGCTCGGTTTCCATCAGCACCAGAGGTTCCGCTACCATATTCCACAGCTCCGTGAACTGCAAAACGAACAGGCACACAATCCCGCCGCGCAAATTTGGCAGAACAACGTACCAGATCAGCCGCAGGGTCGAACTTGTTTCCAGCTTCGCCGCTTCGATCATGTCATCGGGCATGGTTTTGAGAATCTGCGTCAGAATGAACGTGCCGAACGCCGAGAAAATCCCCGGCAGAATCAACGCGGCGGGCGTGTCGTAAATGCCCCAGTCCCGCGAAACGATGTACTGCGGCAAAAGCGTTACCTGAAAGGGCATCATCATGACCACGATGTAAATAAAAAACAGCACACCGCTTCCACGGAATTTCACTTTTGCAAACACATATGCCGCCAGCACCGATACTACCACGTTTCCTGCCGCACCGACCGATGCGATCAAAAGAGAGTTGCAGAACAGCCGCAGATAGTATGGCTTCCAGAGAAAGAAATCGCTGTAACCGACAAATCCTACCTCAAAGGAGCGCGTCACCGTCAGCACAATCGGCAGAACCATCACAACAGCAAGTGTTGACAGAATCAGTACCACACAAAAATTCCGCAGCTTTACCATATCGAATCACTCCATTTCTTTTCAAGCGTGAACAGCACCGCCACAATGCTGTACACCACAACGGCGAACAATACAGCTGCCGCACCGATGTTCTGATAATTGAGCTTTGAAAAGTGGTTGTTCAGATAATTCTGCAGCATATACACGCTCTCGTCAGGGTAGTAGCCGTAGAGCAGGTATGATTCACGGAAGATTTTCAGCGAGTTGACAACTGTCAGAATCAGCGTAAAAAACAGGCTCGGCAGAATATTCGGAAGCGTCACCGACCACGTTTTCTGCCACGCACTTGCACCGTCGAGAGAAGCGGCTTCGTATTGCTCATGGGGAATTGTCAGAAAAGCGGTCAGAATCAGCGTGATATTCAGCCCGGAATACTTCCAGAGAAACAGCGTAAGCAGGGATGTGAATGGCACCACATCGGAAAAATAGGCGTTCCAGATTCCCGCGATCACGGCAGACGGTAAAACGACAGGCAGAAAGAACGCACTTCGAATCAGCCCCGATTTTGCCGCAAAATGAGCAATCAGCATGGCAACAGTAAAGGAAAACAGCATACAAATCGGTACGGCAAGGACGGAAAATCGGAACGTATTCCACGCCGCCAGCCTGAAGTATTCGTTTTCAAGAAGCATTTTGAAATTACCAAATCCCACGAACTTGTCCGAAAACGCATTTTCCGTGAAGGCGTAGTACAGAGAGTACAAAAACGGCACAATGTAAAACGCCGTAAATCCGCAAAGAGACGGCAGGAGTAATAATAAATCACTTCGCTTTTTCATGGCACATCCTCCAGAATTTCCACACGTTGTCCTTCCGAAAACAGCGTCGGATCGGAGACAATCACAAGGGATGTCACACCGAGCGACCGCACCGACATATATCCGTCCAGTGTATCGCCGGGAGATACGTTTTCCTTCTTTGCAATGTAGCATTTCTCGCCCGACGAATCATCCTCCACGGCAAGCCACAGCACCATCATCCCGGATTCATCCATATCAATCGCATCCAGCGGAACCGCACGGTCGATGTGCCGGCCGTTAGCAGCATAAATCTGCGGACGGACAACCTCGACCTTTGGGGACAACGCCGCACGGAGTGTTCCGCCGAAGAACTGCAAAATCAGAATGGTGCAGATAAATAAAATGAAAACTGCGGATAAGATAAATCGCCGCATGAGAATTCCTCCTTTGCCGTTGTATTCCAATAAACGATTGCGGCGCGAAATTGTTACACTCACAAAAAAGAAAATATTTTGAAATTTTACTGTAACAACATTGCCAATCACTCGTTTATTATGGTACAATATAAAATGGAGGGACTACCATGAAGCGATTGATTTCTTTTATTCTGACTTGTGTGATGATGCTCGGCGTTTTTGTCGGGTGTGATGCCGCGCCGAAACAAGTGGAGGAGCACACCTTCCCCGATGCCGAATATGCCGTAAATGCCACGGATATGGCGGTAGTGGGGGACAAAATCTACTACATCCGCGAAGAAAAGGTATACGAAACCACATCGGACGCTGTGGTGTTTGAGGATTTTTCCGTCAGCCGTATTACTGCCGCGGGGGACACATTTGCAGTGTTCGGCGGTGGACAGGTGAAAATCGGCGAAGACAGCTTCACTCTGCCTGTGACGGAGATCACAAGCCTTGTCTGTGTCGGCAACACCATCGGGTATACCTACAAAGAAAACGATCTTGAAATGCTTGGTTTTGTCAACCGGAAGAACGGCGACAGCATTTCCATCACGCCACTGGAAAGCGGTCAGGTGCGGATGCTTCCTTATAAAGACAAGAGCATCCTTGTCCATTGCATCAATACTTCAAGTGGCTATACGCTTCTGTACGACTTCGATACCGAAACCATGAAGCCGGGCGGCGTGTTGATCGATACCATGAACATCGATCTGCCTGCCTACAATAAAAACGACAACGCCATTTACTGGCTGGACGGCAATGCAGGCGGCGCACATCTGACCCGATATGATGTGGAAACCGGTGAGAGCACCACGCTGATTCCGGCAGACGGTCTTCGGATGAGCATTCTTGACCTGACCTTTTCCGGCGGCTCTGCCATTGTACGCAAGCTCAGCGGCGGGATTTCGGTGGTGAATGAATATATCGCGACTGAAGAAGGTATCGCAACCGTCAATATGCTGACACTATATGGCAGTGATTACTCTATGGATGAACTTGCGTATATCTTGAAACGCGACCATAATATTCAGCTAAACTTAACAACAATCAAAGAAGACAAACTGAAGTTAAAGCTGCTGGCAGGAGAAAGCGACTTCGATCTTTATTTTGGTGCGATGCAGGACGGTGCAGACCATCTGACAAATACACTGATTCTCGATCATCCGGTGTGGGAGCCTCTGGAAAACTTTCCGCAGATCATGGAACAGATGGATGCCCTGTTTGACGATGTAGTGCGGCTGTGTACATATGACGGTCATATATTCGGTATACCTAAGAGCTTCAGTATCTCCAACACATTCTTATCTTATGATGCCGAACTTTTGGAAGAATTGGATGTGACACTTCCCGATGCCGATTGGACACTCGAAGATTTTTACAAGTTTGCAAAAGAAGTGCGGTCGGATGGTATCTACCTCGCGTTTTCCCCGCCGCTTTCTCTGTGGGATTATATGCATCAGTACTTCGATCCCTACGGAAGCGGAACACTCAACGATGATGGTACGGTGCTCCGTGAATATCTAACAATATACAAAAAACTTTGTGATGAAGACCTTATCTATCCTGGAACAGCAAAAGAAATGCGCGAAGAAGTTGCAAATGGAGAGCTTCGTATTCTGTTAGGCAATGCAACATCCGGTTATATCTGGGATCGACAGGATGTATTGCTGCCGCCGTCTTTTAACGGGGAACGTATCTATGCGGTTAACCGACCGTATTTGATTATGAATCCCAATTCTAAAAACAAAAATGCTGCTGCAACAGTGATTGCCGAGTACTTAAATCCCGAGAATCGCATGATGACAGACAGCAACTTTGGTGGCTATATTTACAAGGACATGCGTGTGTATACGCATTCAATGGTATATTATGTGAATCATGAGGAATCCTGGGACAATGCCGACGAAGAACGCAGAGAAGAGATGCTGCGGGAGATCGAAGAACGGCGTGCCGAATATTCGACCAACGATCTTGTCAATATGGATGAGAAAACTGCACATAATTTCGGGTTGTATTCTGAACTTCTGAAATATGCGAAGCTTGGTCCGTCCTATGTGGACGAATGGCTCCGTTTCGCAAATGATGAAGCCGAAAAATACTGGAACGACCAGCAGGATCTTGACTACACAGTGGAGCGCATCATCGAACGTGCAAAGTTAATTTTGGATGAGTAATATGAACAGTAAAGCAGAAAAAATATGGATCGAATACAGCCGCCTGATGCTGTACATCGCCCGGGGATTCTTCTCCGATGAACAAACAGCACAGGATGCGGTGTCGGAAGCGATCATCCGAATCATCGAGAACATTGATCGGTTTGACGAAATCCCATCCCCGCTGGCAAAAGGACTGGTGATCATCATCACCAAGAACATCTGCCGTGACAAAATGAAAAAAGCCGAGCTTCCCACCACAGAGTTTGTCGAGGAAGCCGACTTATCACCGTCCCCGGAATCCTTGGTGATTTCCGAGGAAACGGTCAACGGCATCATGGCATGTATGGCACGGCTGCCGGAGCCGTATACCGACATTTTGCGTCTGAAGATCGTCTACCATCTTGACGACAGCCGTATTGCAAAGGTGCTTGGCATCAGATCCCAGAATGCCAGAACCAGATTGTCCCGTGCACGTGCGGCACTGATGAAACTGATGCGGGAGGGAGGACTTGTATGAACAAAACCGAAAAATACCTGCTGGATGCGGCGATTGATCTGGCAGTGACCAAAGAATTCGATGAATTCACAAAAGTGGATGCATCTGACACCGAACTTCCGACAACCCTTGACAAACGGGTACGCGGCATCCTGCGGCGTAAGAATTTCGCGCAGTTCTGTATGGACAACATCCGTGTTGTGGCGGCGGCGTGCCTCTGCATCCTTGTGGTAGGTATCGGCGTGGGTGTGCTGCTGTATGTGGAAGCCACAGAACCCGACTACTACATGCAGACCGAACAGGATATGTATCGGAACAACATTTCCGTGCAATTTTTGTGCAAAGAGGAAGAAGCACCTGCCGCGAAATCGCTTAAAGCCCATTCTGCGGCGGATGTGCTTGAGGGTTTTGCACTTGTGCGCACCTATTCCACCGATTCTGTCTACATTGAGGAATACGACGGCGTGCGCTATGAGCAGACTGCTCTTCATGCTGAGGGACAGTATATCCTTCCTACAAATGATAAAAGCATTCGCAACATCATGATTAACGATTACATGGCGGTGCTGGTGTTCGATGCAGGTGAAGCGGCGATTGTATGGCGAGATGATGATTATTCGTATCTGTTGGAGGGCAAGATCACAAGTGACGATGCCATGCGGTTTGCAAGGATGATCTGTGAATAACGGAAAGGTGCAGTTGGCAATATGCTGACTGCATTTTTTCATTTCATGAACATTTTGTAAACATCTTTATGAATTGTTGACACACGTCGACACTTATGCTATACTGAAAGCACAGTAGACGGATGTCGACACCAGTTTGAAAATAAATATCAAACCTACGGAGATAGCGTGAAAAATACTTTTTTCACGCGGGTTTGTGACTTTCGCCATCGGAGCGGCGGCGATTTTGCGACGCAAAACCAGCTCCAATTCCCCAAGAAAGGAAGGCTTTCGACAAGTGAAAGCCATGGTTATTTTTATGGAACACATTACATTATCGGACGGCGAATGGAAGATCATGAAGCTGTTGTGGACAAAGTCCCCCTGTTCTCTGCGACAGATCACCGAGGCATTGGAGCAGGAAACCGGATGGTCAAGACCAACCATTCATGTCATGCTCAAGCGGCTGATCTCCAAAGGTGCGGTCTGCGTGGATGAAGATGCAAAGGTACATGAATATTATCCTCTGATCCGCCGCCGTGACGTAGCGCCAGAAGAAACAGAATCGTTTCTCAACCGCGTGTATGACGGCAGTATCGGACTGTTATTCTCCGCGCTGACTGAGCGAAAAGCCTTGTCAGAGAAGGACATTGCCGAGCTTCGGCAGATTCTTGACAACGCAGAAAAGAAGAGAGGGGAATAGTCTATGATCGAATATCTTGTGTCCCTCTCAATTCTGATCTGTTTTGTGCTGCTGATCCGCGGACTGTTCCGCAAAGCGATCTCACCGCGTGTGGTATATGCGCTGTGGCTGGTTGTGGTCATCCGTATGCTTTTGCCAATTTCCTTGTTTGAAGCGGACATCACGCTGCCCGAATTTCTGCAGAACAGGGAAATCGAGCAGACAGAAAATCAGCCTGCGGAATCGGAAATAAGTGCGGCTGGGCAGACGACACCCGACACATCCTTTGAGCAGTCTGTGCCGATGCCCCCGATGGACGGTAAGGTATCGGGTACGCCCGTCATACCTACATCACCCGCAGAAACACAGCCGACAACGTCAATCGCAACGGATGACGCTGCCGATGCGCCGATTGAGCAGCAAAGCCCTGTGTCCGACACCATGGAGGTTCCGTTATCAGTCAACTGGAGCAGAATCGCTGATCTTGTATGGTTCTGTGGTGCTGCGATCGCTTCCATGTGGGTGCTGCTCACAAGCATCGGTTATACAAGACAGCTGCAAAAAGACCGTATTCTGCACAAAACTGTCTGCGGCACAAAGGTGTATATATCCGAATACACAGGAGTCCCCTGTATTGCTGGTCTGATTCCGTCCATATACATCACACCCGAGGCGGGAAACAGCAAGTCGGAGACGCTGATCATCATTCATGAGTATACGCATCTTCGGCACGGCGATCATATATGGTCCGTTGTCCGTGCGCTTGCGCTGATCGTGTTCTGGTGGAATCCCTTGGTGTGGATTGCCGCAATGGTATCCAAGCAGGATGCAGAACTTGCCTGTGACGATGCGATTGCCGCCAGACTTGATGATGAGACCCGACTCCGATATGCGCATATTCTGCTTGATACAATTCCGCAGAAGGATCGGTATGCCGACCGACTGGGTTCAGTCTACGGTCTCGGCAGTGCTCCGATGAAGGAACGGATTCTGATGCTGACAAAGAAGCGGAAAAACAAAGGAATCTGTGTGATTCTGGCGATCATGCTGGCTGGTTGTGCGATTGGATGCTCGTTTATCGGGATGCGTCGGGTAACCATGGACAACATTCAAACACAGAAGGGCTTTACAATCGTATCGCAGAAAACGCAGAATGTCACGCTGACCCTGCCGATGGAACAGATTCCGACCTACGATGCTATTGTTTCCGACGAGGATGCGCATTTGTTGGGACTCGATGTTCCCGTCTTTTCAACGGACACTACAGAGGTATTTCTTCATACCGTTGGCGTGTCCGGTCATGATCCGGAGGGAACGGAAAAAGATGTGCTGTACCTCGGATTTGATATTCGTCACACGCTCGCGGATCACGGAACGATCTATACGGTGTTCCGTGTGATGAATGATAACGGACGAAATACATACTCTGCAGCGTTTTCTGTACCCATGGCGACACTGCATCAGTTTGACCGACAGATAAAGAAAATGGGTGACGGTCCGGGCGATCAATTCTTTATCTACATCGATGCGGCACTGTATGCAGCACTGGAGGGGGATGTGGAGATTGGCATTATGCTGAATGAAATCGTGTATGCGCGTGGGGACGAGGTGCGGATCTACGGGGATGAGCCTGTGGTGGAAGAAGATGATACTGTTTCTTCAAACTATCTCAAAATTCCCGAAATTGTGTTGACACAGGTGGATGGACTGCCGTATGACGAAGACACAGCAATTTTCAAGGATTCACCCGTCGGCGGCTCTCCCACGATCTTTTTCTTTGATGACAGTCTGACGTTTTATTTCCGCAATTATCTTCCGGAGAGCGGAGACTACGAATACTTCACGGGCGTCCTGACACTTCCCAACGGATTAGGGGATGCGGCATTGCTTGATGTGTCAAGAGGTGCTGGAAGTGGTGAAATCCTTGTAACGCTGAAAGGAATGCGGGACGGAAAAACAGAGTATCTCTCCTACGGATTTTTCGGCATCGAGCCGCCAAAGGGTGCAGAGGTTTTATCTGAGCGGCAGACAGAGAGACTTTTAGAAAGGATTGAATCTGCATCCAAGGAACAACTGCCTTCCGAGGAATTTGATCCGCAAGCTTTTGCGGAGCTGATCCCAAATTCCGCCGCAGAACCCGTTCTGTATCACAGATTCATGGCGTCTGATACGTATATTTATTTATGTGAGATACACGAATGGAACAGTGACGGGACATGGAGCACTGCGCTGCCGAAGGATTTTGCGGTCTATTACACCCAGGATTTTGGCAAAACTATCGGCGCGGTTGACATGAAGCTGCCTGACGACCTTGCATACGATACGGTTACGCCTGTCCTGTTCGGTCCGGGCGGCGGAAGTATGGAGCTGCAGATCATCCTGCGGCTGACCGCGGGCGATACCGCATTCTATGTTTCTTTTGATAATTTTTCTTACAGCGGTGATGACTATTTGGGCTTTGACTACAGAGGGCAGGTTGCCGACGAAACAATTGATGCATACAAACAACTGCAGATCGGAACAGCTATCGATTCAATCAAAGTACAGAACCCAATCAGTATTGATGGCGAATGGTATCACAACTACCGCCACAGTGGCGGCTATGCGTTCTATTTGTTCAGCATGATGAGCGATACCGCAGAAATGATGTTTGATCATGGTGCCTACGAAAGCGAATATGCCAATCGATATCGCGGTACTTATACGGTTGACCCTGCGACGACCGAGATCACAGCCTTACTTCATGACACCATCTCCTATCATGAAAATACGCAGATGACGATGAAGTTTACGCTTGATGTCCCCGCGGATCAAAACAGCGAAACCCTGGTCATGCACGTTCTATCCTGTGATGCGCAAGGCTATCAGCATCTTGTGGGACAGTCTCTGACCTTCAGAAAAGAGT
>JAZTZC010000255.1:0-9056 GCA_045637265.1 Eubacteriales bacterium
CATCCCTCATGCGCCAGAAACAGAATACGGAATCCGTACCAATACAGCGCCTGCCGAAAATCGCACAGCACAACCGAATAAAACTGTCGAAAGATCGACCGCCACGACCACGAACGCAGGCACATACTGACAGGACGATAAAGATACGGCGAAAACAAGAGAAGCCACAGCCAGAGAGTCATCCCCGCCGATAATGGCAGAAACGCAAGCACCAAGACCGCACGAAGCATCGCAGGCGGTGTCAGCGCGGAGAGCACATGATCGATGATCCGCAGGCGTGCGCACAGCGAGATCGGATTTTTCACGATCGTCCCGGCAGCATTGCGATGCGCGGAAAATGCAAACCGCAATGCCTGTACATCTCCGCGCACCCATCGGCTCTGACGGGAAAAATAGGATGTCGTAGTCTTGGGCAGACCATCGGAGAAAGTCACCGCGGTATCATTTTTGCACCCCAGTCTCGCTCCTTCCAAAAAATCGTGCGACAGTACCGCATGATCGGGAAACACGCCGTCAAGAACCGTCAAAAACGCGTCAACATCAAATATTCCCTTTCCACAAAAGCTGCCTTCTCCAAAAAGAATCGTTTCTCCGTCGATATGATGTCGACTGTAGGGATCCATACCGCCTCGCCCGCAGCATAACAGCGTAAACCTTGTCGCCGCCGCATGTTCCAACGTCGTTGCAATCGCAGGCTGCAATATCGCACATCCCTGCCGCACCGCACCGTTTTCAATGATCGGCATATTCTGCGGATGCAGCATCGCACCGACCAGTTGACACAAGGCATCCGGCGGCAAAACCGTATCCTCATCGAGTGTACAAACATAGCGGATATTCTGCATACACGCGGCGGGAGCGTCAATGCAGACAAACGCATCTGCACCAATACCGCGCAGAAGTCTTGCCAACATCAACACCGCACCGCGTTTGCGTTCCCAGCCCATATAGCAGGATTCGCTCTCGCTGAAAATGCGCCCTCTGACAAACAGACAGAAACGATTTCCGTATTTGCGGTTGAGTGCGTCAATCCGATCACAGACGGCGGACAGCACTCCCGCATCCTCCGCCATAACCGCTTGTTCACCGGACGGGAGATCACACAAAATTCCGAAGACAGCATTGTCATCACGGTTGCGCAGATAAAAGCGTTCCAGATTGCGGACAAGTGCCTGATCGTGTTCTCCACCGCGCAGAAGCGATGTGATCACAGTCATCACACGTCCGTGATTGGGAATCTTCCCGGGTTCTATCCGATACCGAAGAAGCGGCGGTGCAAATGCTCTGCCGAACCGAACCGCAAGCAGATGCATGATTTCCCTGACCAATGCACCGAACGGTAGAAACAGTGCACATCCGATCACCACGGGAAGTACATGTCCGCACTTTCGCAAACACACCGCCGTGATCACCGAGAGCAGAAGCGCCATTCCGTACAAAACGATATGCCACAGAACACCCCAAAGATTTCCTCGCATTGGAAAGAGAACCGCGGAAATCAGTCCCGACGATGCGGTTTTTGCTTCATCCAAGACATACTCTGCCGCTTCCTCCTCCGTGATTCCCCTCTTTTTTGCCAAACGGCAAACGGCTGCACGGTAAGCGGCTTTGGAAGTATCGTCACACAGTGGATATGCTTCACCGGGGTCTTCCATCAGAAGCTTCTCAACATAGGATAGTCGGTCATGGACTTCTGCCCAATCCAGCTCCTTTGTCCTGCGCAGCTGATCGAGCCATGCGCCCAACGCCTGCGGAGGTGCTGCACATGTACGGTACTGCGCAATCCGGCACAACACGGATGCCGCACGAAGCATCGGAAAACAACGAAGAAACCCTTCATCCGGCTGAAAATGTGATAGTGCCGTTATCATTTCCTCCGTATTCGCCGTGGGAGGAATGGTTTCGGATACGGTGAATGCATACGGTACCCGTTTCCGTTGCGTCGTTTGGGTATACGGTATCCGCGGACAGGATTTCAGCGCATCAATCACGGATCTGCACATTCCGCAGAGAAGATAATGTTCTTCTGACAACCAGTCCGGCACATCGCCCCTCGAAAGACAGGACAGAAGTGTGCGGATCATAGTGCGTTCTCTGCGCGGTTTTCGCAGATGTAGGTTCTGCTGTTTGTTTTTGTCCATTCAAAAAGCCTCCGATCAGACCATGGATTCACACAAAAACAAGCGTTGTTTTCATGCGATCAATACCCATAGTTTGACCGAAGGCAGAAAATTTATGCAGGTTATTCAATTTTCGCCATTCAGAATGACACGGACAGGACCGTCACGCGCAATCGAATAAACATAATGCGATACCTCATCTTCGGGATACAGATACGATCTGACCGTATCATCGGCACACACAATCGACGCGTTATGCGGCAAGATTTTCGACAGCGGCGGCAGGGATGCTTTATAGAGAGGACCGTGGATGCCAAGCAGCAGAACCCTGCAATCGGCGAGTGTTTTCGCGCGCCGATACGCAAACGGATCGTTTTCATCCGTTTCAAACGCAGAACCGCCGAGATAGACGAGCGTATCCTCGTTTGCGCTGACAGACCATCCGAGAAGCGGCTGTACCGAACGGTCAAGATAGGTTAGCGGATACCGGGAAATCGCCGCCGTCCCAAACACGATATCGTCCTCTCCGCGGCGATACATCTGTACACCCATCCCTGCACTGACTGCAATTTCACGCAAAGCGGATGTGATTTCCTCTTCCTCATCCGTCAGCGGAACCGGCATGACAACAGTTTTGACCACCGTATCCTGTGCAAGACGAGCAAGAGTATGAACATGCCGTGTATGGCAGTGTGTCAGAAGAAAGACATCGACTTCCGTAATATTCTGCGCGGACAACTGGTTCCACGCAAGCTTTGTATTGGTATACGTGCCGTCCGTGGCATCGATCATCATCCCGCGCCCATCGGTAACGACCGTAACAATATCATTTTTCCGATGGACATCATATGTCACCGCAACCTCACCCCGATGCAGATACGCATTGATCTGAATCGAGAAGAAAAGTGACAGCAAAAATGCACCGTATACAGGAAAAGCCCAAAGAAGATTGCGCGTTTTGCGGTACAGAATCAGAAAACCGATCAAAAAGACCGCCAGCAGTACACCGGCAAACACATAGCGTACACCGATCAGAACGTGCTTGACATGCGACATCCATCCAACCAGATCACAGATCAGTGCCGCATCGCCTGCCAGAACCCCGGCACCAAAGTGGAGAATCCACGCAATGGGCGGAACAAAGGACAACAGCGACAACAAAATCAGAAGCGGACCAACATACATCAAAACCGTAATCGGAATATGCAGCAGCAGATTGGCAATCGGCGCGATTAAAGACAGCTCTCCGAAGACGGAAAGCGTGATCGGCATGGTAAAAATCGATGCCGCAAAGGTAACAGCGGTCAGCTCCACGATGGAACGAAGCGGCTTTCCGTAGTTGGTTTGAAAGAAAGGAATCCGCAGTAACTTTTTATTCAACGGCGGTATCAGAAGAATCAGTCCACAGGAGGCAGATACCGATAACAGAAATCCGATATCGAAGACGGCATACGGAGTCACAATGCACATGAGCGCTGCTGCAAAGAAAAGCGATGTCAGCGCATCGGTCTGTTCATAGATCAGTCGCGCAATACAAACAAGTATCCACATGATTCCTGCGCGTACAACCGACGGCGAGAAACCGATGATACCGATATACATAACAATAAATGCCAGTGCCGCCGTATAACGAAGCTTCATCGGAACACCCATTTTCGACAGAGCAAACAGCAATCCACTGATCAGAATCGAAAAATGCATACCACTGACGGCAAGAATATGAGATGCCCCGACACGGCGAAAATCGCGTCGAATCTCGGGAGAAAGCACCGTTTTATCGCCAAGCAGCACTCCGATGCAAAGCTCTGCGGCATCCTCCGGAAGATACCGATAGAAGCGCTGTTTGCACCATGCGGCGATCTCATCACACATTCCGGAAAAAGAAACAGTTTTGCCTTGTCGCTCAATGCTGTCACGAACCTCGGCATACGCATAGATGCCGTCGGGAAAAGCATACAGAATATTTTCGGCATACGCTTCGTTTTGTTCTTCGCATCCCAAAATCACGGTACAACTGATCCGTTCCCCTGCATTGGCATAGGCATCATATCCTGTACTTTGTACGCGAATTTTACCGCCCTGCCGTTTTCCGTTCATACGCTCGAGATCAAGCAAAAATGAAGCGCCGCTGTCTGTGGCATAATAAACACGATCGACCACCCCGGATACCGTGACCGCCGTTTCCTCTGATGACTGCAAGGCGCGATAGTTGTGCATGACGGAAAACACACCGACGGAAGCAAGAACAGTCGCGACAATCAGCCCGTTACAAAAATTGCGCGATGCCAATATCCGCGGCAGAACAATCCGTTCGCTTCCTGCAAAATATGCGCAGACAGACAATCCAAGGATAAGAAACAACACCAGCGCGATCTGTGCATATAAAAAATCCGACAGCAGAAACAGAACTGCCATCAGCATCAGATACAGGATACATCCTGTCATCAGTGGCCGCATCGGTCCTCTCTGCATGTCGGTTTTCCTCCAAATTGATTAAAATTCAGTCAGTGGAACAAAGTGTGTCCCATCCTCCTCGGTCATACCGCCGCGAAGCAACGTGTCATACTGACCTACACTACGGTAATGGAATAGCACATGCTTTGCCGAAACCGGCATCGGAAGCGCATCGATGTCGTCGAGCGCATACCACGCAAGCGTCCCCTCTGTGCTGTTTAAGGATTCAGGCAGATTTGATGGATTTGCAAAAAAGTAGTAATTTTGTCGGATTTCGCCGTTCTTCAGCCGCATTGTGATATAACGCAGAGACAGATTTTCAAGATGGTCGGCGCACAAGCCTGTCTCCTCCGTCAGCTCCCGCAGAACACAGGCGCGCGCATCGTTATATTCTTCTGTTTCAAAATGACCGCCTGCACAGCCAATGTAGGATTGATCGGCAATTTTTGAGCCAATACGGTACAACAGCAGAATCCGCTCACCGTCGACAATGTAAAGCGCTGTCATCGGACGTAGTTTTCCCATCTTTTTTTCCTCAATCTGTGTCGATTCCCGCGTAATGGCAAATGAGCAGAACGCGGAATGTGATATCGCAATATTTTCGAATCGGGTCTTTCCAGTCGACCTCCAACTGCTGACCGCCGTAGGTGCTGATGCCGCGCAGCTGATTTTCGTCAATCTGTGCTCGGCAAATGCCGTCTTTCCCGACTGCATGATACAGCCGCTCCACCTCTGCCTGTAATGCGGGAAGATACGGTGTCAGACCGCATCGGCACAACCATTCCACACGGTCAAGATATGTAAAATGGATACCGTCTTTATCATATCCGAGCACATAGCCCTCTTTTAAGCATCCGACTGTCCCCAGCACATAGCCGACCCAACTGTCACCGCCGACCTGACACTGCGGTCTGTCCTGCCGCATCAGCTGTTTTACGGCATCCGCAAGCAGTTTGATATTCACATCGGTTTTCCAAGACTGTGTATGTGCGAGAATATCAAGATGATAATAGCACGGCCATCTCTCATTGTCGTTGAACACGCGCTTTTCTCTGCCGCTGACTTTTTTCACCTTGGTGATATCGAGGATGGAATCCACTTCCAAAACCCGTTGAAAGGAAGCGAGCGCAAGACCGATCTGCGGCTTAATATCGATTCCATCATCAAAACCCGCACGCGCAATACACGCACAGCGAATCAGATTCTGTCCGTTTGCGGCATATCGAAATTCATCGAAATACTTTCCCTTGGTGCGATAGCAGAGATCGGTCAGCTCTGTTGTGACAAACGCATCCATGGCGCGGCTCAGAACAGGATCGTTTTTTCCGATCGATTTTTCCGCCAGCCACTTCGTACCAACCTCTTGGTTTTCATAAGGTCCTGCGTCTCTGTTCGGTCCATGAAACCCATTTCCGAGCCATCCGTTCTCTTTTTGACATGCTGAAATCGCCTTATAAATCGGCTCTTCCCGAATCTGTGACAAAAGACTTGCTTCTTCCTCCGACCCAATTCTGCCAAGAACCTCATTTTGTATCCGTAAACGAATTGATGGATTGGCTTTTTCCATCAGAAACTGTATCATCCGTTTCATATTTCACCCATTTTATGTAATGACAACAGCATCGGAAAATAGAGATCGCACGCAATGTGCTCCTTTTTCCGCCATGAAGGTGCAATCGATGCATAATTTTTGAACATGCGCATCTGCTCTCCGGAAATGCTGTCTATGATATTTTTATCCTCAAGCATCGAGGACAAGGATTCAGCCAGATACGGATTTCCGTCATCAAATATAGGATATGTTTCTGATGCGGAACCAAGCCCTTTCATAAACCACGCAAAATTGATCGGACAATCATCAAATTCACGAACGGTAATTCTATGATAATCCTGATTCCAATGATAATTAAACGGGCCGACAAAATGACCGCAGTTGATGTATATCACACCGTCACAGTATCCACGCATGACGTTCATGCAGTTTGCATAGGAGCGGCGCACCATGGCAAGTGTTTCTTCCGTTCTCCATGAAAGGGTTCTTTCAAGCATTTTGATATGATATGCCGCTGGAAACGGCGCACCCTTGATATAATAACGGCAGCTTTGCCCGCGGAATGTTGCTTTCTTTGAAAAATCATCGGGAGACGTGTAATCCATTGCACCGCGAAACGCATGGAGTGCGTTTTCTATTTGCTCTCTGATCATCGGATGTGATTCTTCCGCACCGAGTTCAAGAAGCTGTTCTGCCCAGATCGCACGGAAACCGCCGCGTCCGTGTTCGTCCATGGCGTTTCCCGCTTGATAGAAATGATCGTTTTTGTAGTCGTTCCAGTCAAGCAATGCTTGTTTTGCTTTCTTAAAATGCGGATTCGTCAGCTCCACACCGTTCTTTTTTAGCAGCTCTACCGTGGAATCAAAACCGTCAAAGTAGACACCGTGCAGCGTAGAACCGAAAAAGCCGCGTGTATCCTGACAGGCAAAAGATTTCTTCACCTTCGGTAAATCACAGATTTTTTCCTGCAAAGCATGCATTTCTGTGCTGTTCACAGATTCATTCAGTATTTCTTTTTTCACGCGGTACAGAATATTGACCGGTGCATATTCCAGCAAATAATCAAGGATTTGTTGAGATATTTCTTTCATTGCTCAATTCTATTGAAATTTTTCAGTATTTTAACACGCTTGACGGTGAGGTATCCCGTCCAGTATGTCGTTACCTGTCTGGAAACATCGCTGTCGATCCCCCATGAGAAATTCGGAGTCCATACACCATCTGCGTTCAAATGATCAAACCACCAATCGAACGTCGCATCTACACCATGTCCGACAACATCATACCAGATCGAATCGGGCGAGGAAACAAAATCAAGCGGCGTAAAGTAATATTCATGATATTTGCTTGTATCAAAGCAAGTGTTTTCAAGGATTCTGCGTTTCATTGCCGCCATAACTTCATCTGTAATGAGCGGGGATTTCAGAGCAATCAATTGTTCCACAAGAGCGAGGATATTCAGCGTATCATGATCGCCGCAGAAGTCTTCGCTGATGAGCAGTTTCAAACAGTCCTCTGCGATTCGATACCCCAGCGCTTTCTGCGACTGTGTACCATATCGGATCATCGCCGATGCAACAGCACCGCACGGATTGGGATTGAACACCGTACAGGGCTGATACGACCACCACGGCGCGTGCGGATAATCCATGGCTTCTTTTGGACAATCTTCCCAGTATTTCGGAATGTCCTGTACAGACTGCTCAAAATATGCAAGAATGTGCTTCATCCATTCGGATGTGCAGTCAAGGTCATAGTCATACGCCTGAAAAACGGCTTCCGCTGTCGGAATCGCGGCAGACTTTGGGCAAATGACATCCGGTTCAAAACCACTGCCCATACCTCCGTCGGGATTCTGATATTTCAGCATTTCAAAAACAATGGTATCTTTGCTTCCGTCATGCATGAGATAATTCCACTTTGCAAGGTCATATGGACGAGCATGAGCGTGCATCCATTTGTCGATGGATTGAATTTGTTGTTTTGTAAGTATTTTCATATGACTTCCTCTAATTTGGACCGTAAAATATGCCAGATATCCGAGCCGGTAAAGCCACATTTTCGATATAAATACTCGGGACACGAGGCATCTTTACACTTGCCGGAAACAGTAACAAATTTGGCGAAAGCTTTCATTCTGAACAGTAATTCATTTACCAGACATGTCGCAAGCCCGCATTTTCTGTGATTTTCTGAGACTTGAATCCATTCAAGTACACCCTCGCCGATCTCCTTATCAAATTCTGCAATTCCTGTAGCAACTATTTCGTTGCTTTCAAGATGCTTTACTGCAATCCATAATGAGGGCATATATATCGGTCGTTTTGTGTACTCTTTTAGTTCTGATTCACTGACACCAATGTCATTGTAACATGAATTGATATGTTGTGCATACTCGTTGATTACTGCATCACACAGTGAATATCCGTAAGGCAAAATCGGTTTTTTTATATTTTCAAGTGAATGATATAACCTGAAATACGGTTCATCTGTATATTTCTCTAACATCGATGCAGAAAAATCATCATTATGTACAATACGCATTCCTTTCGGAACACATATTGTTTTAGCTTTCCAATATGGAATAGATGATACTCTACATGGGCCTTTCAAATATTCTGTTTTATCCATACGCAGTATTCTAACTATATTTAATACCCTCTAAAGGTTTGATTGTTCTCATGTAATTATATCATAAGACTGATATGCTTTCAAGAGTTTTTCTAAATTTCAAAAAAGAAACCTCACACTTTCGTGTGAGGTATAATATAAAATGCTCATTGAAAACCGAACAAAGGAAAGTAATAAAACGATATGAAACTCAAGTCTAACTGCTCCATGCGGAGCAACTTGAAAATCTGGTAGTTCAAGCCCTCGACCGATTAGTATCACTCAGCTGCATACATTACTGCACTTCCACCTGTGACCTA
>JAZTZC010000256.1:0-3139 GCA_045637265.1 Eubacteriales bacterium
CAGCCAGTGCTTCGTGGTTGCCGTCGGACATGGTGTAGTAGTTCTCCTGTGCTTCGTCCCACTTCGGATAGGGCAGGATACCGTACTCGTCCTTTAACTCACGGAAGTGCGTCAGCGACATGGAAATGTAGCCGTTGGACAGCACCGCATGGCCTTTTGCAAACTGGTCGCGTCCGTAGTCATGGTTGCCGCGTCCCTCGGGATTGACGTGGTTTTTATCAAACTTGATGCCGTCGTACGAGGAGAAGATGCCGCAGAGCTTTGTGACCATATCCCCGATCTTCTCCGTTTTGTAGGAATACTCCATGACATCGCCGTCCCGACGGAAGACAGGGTTGTCAAACGCCCACAGGTACGCCGCGAGGTTGGAGTTGGAGTCGGAAACATAGCCGAACAGGTCTTCCTGCGTGTCAACCGTACCGTTGCCGTTGAGATCCTGATAGATGCCGCGGGTCAGCTCAACGACGCGGTCAATCGTCCACTCTCCGTTTTCGACGACCTCGTAAAGATCCGGGAAATCGTAGTCCTCGCCGAGCTTTTTGTTGTAGAAAACGCAGTAAGCCGCGGACAGCGCCGACATTGCCATATCGCCGACGGCAATCGGGCAGACACCGTTATAAGTCAGGTCGTTGACCGTGGAGTCCGACCACCAGGGCTTGGAAAAGTCGATGTTCGGCACGTCGTACCAGTTGTAAAAATAGTCCGACAGTGCCAGCTCACCCAGCCCGACCACATGGAAGGACAGAAGGTCGTAAACGTCATCGCCTGCTTTCACCGACTTTGTCAGAAGCGGGCTTAATTTGCTGTAGTTCTGGTATTCGGCAGCAAGGGTGATCTTGCAGTTGAAGCGCTCCTCGACGGCGGCATTGCGTTCAAAAACCGCGTCATCGACGACATCGCCCGTCAGACCCTCGACCCAGATGGTGTTCTTTCTGCCGCCTGCCTCCGAGACCATGATGCGGAATTCGTAGCCGCCAAGGTCCTTTTCACCCAGCTCATCGTCCACGAGCTTCCGCGCTTCCAGCGGATCGAGCGGTTCGGTTTCCGCTGCGGTTTCGGCAACGGTATCGGCTGTGGGATTGGTATCGATGGGGGCTTGCGCGGTTGTATCGCCGCCGCAGGATGCAAGGGCGGGAACTGCCGCACAAAGTGTCAGAAGCCACGCAAAAACGCGGCGGATGTTGTTGCTTTTCATGAGATGGTTCCTTTTCTGTATATCAAAATATTTGGTAGGATTCAATTGCATAGGGTACTTTATATTATAACAAATTTGCGTATTGCTGTCAAGGTTTTTGCGCTTGTTTCCGACAAAAAAACGTGCGCGGAAAGCGGGTTTTACAAGTTGTAAAATTTTCTGTCACAATCGTTGAAAATGGTCTTGACAAGTATCGCAATCTATGGTATTATGGTGTTGTAAAATATGGGGTTGGTGGTCGTTATGGTCGACGCCGACGCGTCTCTATGACCGTAGGGCGGGAGGCATACGCGTATTTGAAAGCACCTGCTCCACCCATGAACTTCAATTTCTAATTTCTAATTTCTAATTTCTCATTTCCGAAAGGAGGACTCCCCATGACCATCCGCAATTTCTGGCTTGCTTTTTTCACGTATGTTACGTTTTTTGCCGTGATGGTCTTGTGCGCGTTTCTGTTCGGGCGCACATCGACGATGCCGGGCAGCAATCTGACGCCGGAGGAACGGTACGTCATGGAGATCGAGTCGCTGACGCCGCGTCCGTATTTTTCGCTGATGCCCAAGGGCAATTACACCGAATTTGAGGCGCTCATCAAGCACGGAACGCCGAATCTGATCGTCCGCGTGACACTGGAAGACCGTGAGGATGCCGTCGTCTACGACCCGCACGGGTACTACACAACGGATTCATTATACGATGCCAACGCAGGCGTGCAGTCCCTGCTGGACCGCAAGAACAAGGAAAACCCCGAAAACGAGACGGACGACGGTCATATATACGGCTGGTGGGGTGATGCGGCTTACGAGCCGGTGCAGAAGGTGTCCTACTACATCTCCACGCCGTATCGGGCGCAAGTCGAGGAAGTCATTCTCGGCGACTGTCTTGCGGCAGGGGATGAATTTACCTTTTATGCTCCCTATGGCATCATTGACGATTTTTCCATTCGCTATGAGGACACGCCGATCTATTCCGCCGGACGCGAATATGTGATGTTCTTCTCTGTCACGGACATTGCACAGGTCGGTCGGTGGTACGATCTGGTTCACCCGTCGTCGGCGGTCGAGATCACGCTTGCCGATACGCGCACCTTCGCCGCCATGTCCCGCGCGGGCGATGCGATGTTTGCCGACACCGGCTGGGATTACGACACCATGCGGCATATGGTCGCGGCGTTTTACGAGGAATACCCGTATGACATTGACATTCCCGTACTGCCGAGGATGAAGCCGTGAAACATTGACGATAGCGGTTGCAAATACCGCGTAGGGCGTGAGGCATACGCGTAATTGAAAGCATCTGCATATCCCATGTTCATCATCAGATCCCCACAAAAATCAACAAAAGGAGGTATCCCCCATGACAATCCGACAGTTCTGGCTTGGCTTTTTCACGTATGTTGCCTTTTTCGCCGTGATGGTCTTATGCGCGTTCACGTTCGGGCAGGCGTCGACCTTTGACCCGTCGGGGTACACGGAGGACGAGCTGTTCCGACTGGACATCGAAACCATACCGGCGCGAAACGAAGTCCCGTTCTTTGCACTGCTGCCCCAGCAGGAATACGAATCGTTTGAAGACCTGATACAGCGCGGTCAGCCGAACCTTGTTGTGCGCGTGACACTGGAAGACCGCGGCAGATGCCGTGTTTACGACCCGACGGGGTATTATGACAATACTGACCTGTTCAGAAGCAAAACCCCCGGTGCGGTCTGCCCCGCTTCCCTGTACATCTGCACGCCGTATGAAGCGAAAATCGAAGAAGTCCTGCTCGGTGACGAGACGATGTTCCCCGAGGGTGACTATTTCACGTTCTGGGCACCGTACGGCATGGTCGGTGAGCATGCTGTGCGCTATGCCGACACGCCGCTTTTCTGGGAGGAGTTTGAGTACATCATGTTCTTCTCGGTGCTCGACATCGAGGGCGTCGGGCGGTGGTTTGACTTGACA
>JAZTZC010000257.1:0-2247 GCA_045637265.1 Eubacteriales bacterium
GTCCACGCGCACACCCGGCAGACAGACAAATGCCGTGTCGGCGGATGCGCGGCGCGAATCATAGACAAGGGCGGAAATGTCAATCACGTCCCACGCGGTCAGATCCCCATGGGATGCAGTATAGGCAATGCCCGATTCCAAGAGCAGTTTTGTGATGTTCATGCGTCATCCCCCGTTCGGTCGAGCGAAAAATCAAATCCGATGGGCGTTTTGCCGCAGGCTTCAATGGTCGAGGCGGCAAGCACATCGAGGGAATCGATATAGTGTTTTGGCAAAGAATACTGCCGTTTGATGAGGGATAGCTCGGTACAGCCCAAAATCAGCGCGTCGGCTCCCGCATCGAGAAGGTGGTCGGACACCGTCAGAAATGCGTCAACATCGGGCGTTTTGCCGTTCTTGATCTCATCATAGATGATGCGCATGACGGTCTTCTGATCGTCCAATGTCGGACGGATGCAGTCGATGCCGTGGGCAGACAAAAAGCGGTCATAGGTACCCGAGTACACCGTGCCGTCGGTCGCGAGGATGCCCGCACGTCTGACACCGATGGAGGACAGCTTCGCCGCCGTTTCTTCCATGATGTTGAGGATGGGCAGGTCGGTCGATGCCTTTAATTTGTCGTAGAAATAGTGCGCCGTGTTGCACGGAATGGCGACAAGGTCCGCGCCATACGTCTTCATGCGGCGGATATCGTCAACCATAACCGCAAGCGGATCCTCGTCGGAGCGGCCGGTGATGAATGCGGTACGGTCGGGCGTGGTCGCATGGCTGTTGATGATGATGTCGATGTGATCCTGATCGCACGCAGCTTCGGTGTGCCGGATCAGAAGCTCGTAAAAATATGCCGTTGCCATCGGACCGAGTCCGCCTAAAATCCCGAGAACGGGAGATTTTTTATTACTCATTACTTGTAATCCTTGCAGTATGTGCGGTATTTCTCAAAGTGACGGTACTGCGCCGCCGCGACGTAAAAGAGCCGCTTGGGATTTCCCTGAAGGTCATAGCGGTACCAGACGGAGGTGTGCGCCTTTTTTGCTTTGACGAGCGCCTTTGCTTTATCGGTCAGCGCGTCGTTGTGCGTATACTTGAACACGATACGGCGGGGAATGGAGCACCACAGCACCTCGTTGTCGCAGATACGGCAGTCCTCTCCGAGATCATCGAGAACGTAGTCGCGCACAATATAACGCGCGATGTTCTCGCCGGCGGATGTGACATAATAGTTGGAGCGACCCTGACGCAGGTTGATTTCAAAGGCACGGTAGGAGCCGTCACGCGGATCGAACTTGATATCAAAATTGGCATATCCGACATAGCCGATGTCCTCTAAAAACGCCTTGATCGGCTCGGTCAGCGCGGGATTGTATTCGGTGATGATCGCAGCGTGGTTGCCGCGTCCCTTGGGCGTATGTTCTTCGAGCAGAACGTGACCGAGGGTCATCATCTTGACCTTTGCATCATTGCCGCAGTAAGCCGTGAGAACATACATGCCCGCATCGTTGCCGGGAATCATGTCCTGCAGAATGATGGAATCGTCATAACCGGACGCAAAAATCGTGTCGATGATCTCCTTTGTACGCGCAGGCGTGTCGGAGACATAGACCTTGTTCATGCCGTCAAAGGGGTATTTCCAGTAAACAACGGAGTTGGAGGGCTTGACGATGATCGGATAGGAAAAGCCGAGGGCTTCCTCTGTGTAAAGTTCTTCTGCCGTCGGAACGCCGTGGTGCGCAATGACGGTTTTCGGATAGGCGATGCCGTGCTTGTCGCAATAGCGGTAGAAGCGCTCCTTGGACTGGAATTCGTCCATGAGAGAGGGCGGATTGTAGGGAATGATAAAGCGGTCACCGAGGGCATCGCGGCTGCGCGCTATCAGATTGGCATAGTCGTCGGTACAGCCGATGAGAATCTTTTTCGCATCGGGATGTGCATTGGCGAAGGCGTTCATTTCGGATAAGAACACCGCATCGGTGTCAAGCTCCGGTACACGGTGGAAGCGGATGATTTTGGATGCGAGGGTCGCGGAAATTTCATATCTGCCGAACGCCTCGGAGATAACGCCGTATTCCTCATGGAACGCGCGCGCGACGTTGTAGCAGTTGAGGTCCGCGCCGATGAGTACGGGAATGATGGTGGGGGTGGTAGACATATAGATTACCTCGAAATTGTGGTTTTGGATGTTGAAACTATCGGGTATGGACTGCAATGGGGCAGTAAGATTGGTATGCTATAATAAAAGTACAGTCG
>JAZTZC010000258.1:0-1879 GCA_045637265.1 Eubacteriales bacterium
AAGCAAAATACTCCTTTCTTGTGATCATCGGCACGAATCGACGGGAATTCTTACGTCCTGCGCCGTTATTCAGAAACGCGGCAATATATTCGTAGCCGATCAGATTGTTGATGATCACATGGAAAGAGTTCTTGGCAAACAACGGATTATCGCCATCGCGCAGTGCAATTTCCATTATTTCGGCTCGGTTCAACGGTCTACCGGCTTCCCAAAGCAGCTGCATCATGGCAAACTCAGAATTTGTAAGGCGAATATGTACTTTCTTACTCTTCATAGCTATGCCCCCGATTTGGTAATTTCCTCTGAATATTATATAGTATATTTTTGTTTTTATAAATTGTCAAGATATATTGAGCAATTTCATAAGAATTTATTATAAAAACTATTTGATTATATTTATTCACAGTTTATTAACAAACCGTCTGTCACACATGAACAGAAAAAAGCAGGGCCGTAAAAACGGCCCTGCCTCAGAAACTCAATCTGTCAATTTTCCCGGTCAATAAAGAACGTTTTGAAATACGGAAGGGTTTCCACCCAATCACAGAACACATGCCACTCATCCAGTTTATGATGGCGGCGCGCAAAGTACATGTTCACAAGATTTTCATAGGTCATCGTGCAGGTACGCATCTGATTGTAGCTTGTCGGAAGCAGCTGAATGATACTGTACCATGCATCCTTATTTTTGGTTTCAACAAAATCCAGACGGAGCTTTTCAAGCGTTTCGATCGTCTGATCGAGGCTCTCCTTTGCGGCGGGCAGCATACGCTCGCAGCTGAAATCCGATGCATCAAACGGCTTTGCATGGATCTTATGCATGGTGCTCGTGGAGTTTGCCGTTGTGCCGACCTTATACGTGTCGTACTCCTTCCACCAGTACAGCGGAGCGGTAAGATCAACGGAAACAAAGATCTGACGGACAAATTTGCGGTGATCGCTTCCGGCCATGCAAAGACGCTTCGCAAGGCTCAGATCGTTTTCACCGAGTACAAAGGTGCCGTCCGCCTCTGTGTGGCTGTCCATGCGGTCCCAGCTGTTCATCGGGTTGCGTGCACCGCGGATCGCATTTTCAAAGTTCATAACGTTGGTTCTTTCTATTTTGATCATTCTGCTCCATCCTCTCTTTTTACTTATGATATTTCGTGCCTGCCTGTATGGAAAATGCGCGGTAAAGCTGCTCGCAGAGCATCACGCGCGCAAGCTGATGCGGAAAAGTCATCGGCGACATGGATATCCGCTTCCCGAGACGCTTTACGCTCCCGTGCAGACCGTGGGAAGATCCGATAATAAACGCTAAACTGCTCGACCCGCTTACGGCCGCAGATTCGATCTCTGACGCAAGCTTTTCGGAAGACAGCAGTGTACCCTCTATACAAAGCGAATACGCCGTGCTGCGCCCTACAGCGTCAATAACAGCCCTTGCCTCCTCCTCCAGCGCTTTCTCGATATGTGCATCGTTCGGATCCTGCGGAACACGCGCTTCATTCAGTTCAATAACGGAAAACCGACAGAACGCAGAAAGCCGCTTTGCATATTCCTGCACGGCATCGCGCCAGTATTTTTCTTTCAGTTTTCCGATACATATTATTTTAACATCCAGCATAATCTACATCCTTCTCAGAACGTGACCGTATGTCCGTTGAGGTTCTCGATCGGCGCAACATCCAATATGTATCCGTCCTCAATCCCCGCCATCTGCATCCCGCAAATTGCGGTCTGTCTTGCAATATCCGGCGTGTTGTTCTCGCGGCTCAGATGCGCAAGCACAAAATGCTTCGTTCCGCTTTCATAAAGCGTGGGCAGGATCTCGGCGCACGCCGTATTGGAAAGGTGACCGTGATCCGATAAGATCCGCCTTTTCAGTGAATACGGATAC
>JAZTZC010000259.1:0-2165 GCA_045637265.1 Eubacteriales bacterium
CGGCGTGACTGCATTTCCGGGTCTGATCGGAGCACTTCTGGTCGGTGTCAACTTTGCAAAATCCCTGGCTTATGCCAACAACATCCCGCTCGTTCCCGTCTGTCATATCTGGGGACACATTGCGGCAAACTACTTCACGCATCCCGATCTCCGTCCGCCGTTTCTGGCACTGGTCGCATCCGGCGGTCACACCTCCATCGTCCATGTAAAGTCGTACACCGAATTCGAAACGATCGGCCGTACCCGTGACGATGCCATCGGGGAGGCCTTCGATAAGGTCGCACGTGTCATGGGTATGCCGTATCCGGGCGGTGCCGAAATGGACCGCATTGCCTATGAAGGAGATGCTTCGTATCTGAAGCTGCCCTCCGCCGCCATCGCGGACGAAACGTTGGATTTCTCATTTTCGGGTCTGAAGACAGCGGTCATCAATCACCTCAATACGTTATCTCAAAAGGATCAGCCGTATAACCGTGCCGATGTCGCCGCTTCCTTCACGCAGGCGGTCGTTTCCTCGGTCACAAAGAAATTGGATGCCGCTCTTCGGCGTACGGGCGAGACCAGACTGGTCATCGCAGGCGGTGTTGCAGCCAATTCCCATATCCGTTCCGCACTGGAAGACTACTGCAGAAAGCATACCAACATCCGTCTGTATCTGCCGGAAAAGAAGCTTTGCGGTGACAACGGAGCAATGATCGCGGCTCAGGCATACTTTGAATACTGTGTCGGTGTCCGCGGAGACACTTCTCTGAATGCACGCGCGGTGCTGTGAGATTCGTTTTCCACAGTCTGTTTGAAAATCTGTGGAGAACCCACAAAGGAACCCGCCATGATGTGGACAAACATCGAAAATCTTTTGTAAATACGGCTTTTTTACCGGGAAAACCCTGTGGAAAAGTCTGTGTATATTGTGGAAAACAACTGCTTTTCCACTGTTTCCAAATTCAGTTATCAACAATTTACCCATACAGGAGAATCAAATCATGAACAGAAATTACGACGAAAACATCAAGGCTGCCGTTGCCAAGTTTGAAGAAATGCTGCGCGGTCAGCTGGAACGCAATGAAAAGATCTGTGCGTCCAAGGAATTCATCGACTATGCAGCACTCGATAAGATCATCATCGGTGTCTGCGGCGGCGACGGCATCGGTCCGCGCATTACCGCATCCGCACGTAAGGTTCTGGAGTTCCTGCTTGCAGATGAAGTTGCGGCAGGCAAGGTCGAATTCCGCGATATCGAGGGTCTGACCATCGAAAACCGTGCGGCACACAATCAGGCGATCCCGGATGACGTTATGGAAGAGCTTTACAAGTGCCATGTCATCCTCAAGGGTCCGACCACCACGCCCCGCGCCGGCGATCCGTGGCCGAACATCGAGTCCGCAAACGTCATGATGAGAAAGAAGCTCGACCTGTTTGCAAACGTCCGCCCCGTCAAGGTTCCCGAAAAGGGCATCGACTGGACGTTCTTCCGTGAAAACACCGAAGGCTCCTATGCTGTCGGCTCTCAGGGCATCAACGTCACCGACGAGGTAGCCTGCGACTTCTGCATCACCACGACCGAGGGTACCGAACGTATCGCGCGTCTGGCTTATGAGTATGCAAGAAAGAACAAGAAGGATCACGTTTCCATCGTCACCAAGGCAAACATCATCATGACGACCGACGGTAAGTTCCTGCGCATCTGCGAAGAAATGGCAAAGGAATACCCCGAGATCCGTACGACCGAATGGTTTATCGATATCATGACCGCAAAGCTCGTCGACGAAATGCGCCGCACCGACTTCAAGGTCTTCGTTCTCCCGAACCTCTACGGCGACATCATCACCGACGAAGCTGCTGAATTCCAGGGCGGTGTCGGTACTGCAGGCTCTGCAAATATCGGTAAGCGTTACGCCATGTTCGAAGCCATCCACGGCTCCGCACCGCGTATGGTCACCGAAGGCCGTGACATTTATGCCGATCCCTGCTCCATGCTCCGCGCATCCGTCCTTCTGCTTTCCCATATCGGCTATCAGGCAGAAGCAGACGCGCTCGAAGCAGCACTTGACTTCTGCATGTTCGAGGATGCACGCCTGAAGATGACAGGCCGCGACACCGGTTCGACCTGCGACGCATTCACCGAATATGTCATGGAAATCATCAAGAAGTAATCTGTCTATAGT
>JAZTZC010000260.1:0-1589 GCA_045637265.1 Eubacteriales bacterium
TGTGGATCGTTCTGGAAGCATCGATGGGGGCTGAGCTGATCTTCGGCACCAAGAAGGACTTTACACAGGACGAGCTTCGCGCTGCCATTGAAAACGGCACACTGGAAGATCTGATGAACTATGTTCCCGTCAAGGCAGGCGATGTCTTCTTCATCCCCGCCGGTCTGATCCATGCCATCGGCGGCGGCATTCTGATCGCGGAGATCCAGCAGAACTGCGACACGACCTACCGTGTCTACGACTACAACCGCCGTCAGGCAGACGGTTCTCTGCGTGCTCTGCACATCGACGATGCGGTTGCATGCTCCCGTCACTTCACCGAAGCTGAAATCGAAGCACTGCAGTATGTGAACGGCAACAAGGACTCCCACTGTCTGGCCGACTCCAAGTACTTCCACGTCGAGTCCCACGCCGTCCGCGCAGCCGAGACCTTCTCGGTCGGTGACGACAGCTTTGTTTCCGTGCTTGTCACAAACGGCGAAGGTATGCTCACCTATAACGGTGAGGAGTATCCGCTCGCACCCGGTCTGTCCTACTTCCTGCCTGCAAGCATGGGAGACTATACCGTCCGTGGCAACGGCGGTTCCGTCGGTATCCTGCTTTCCCCCACATAATAAAAACTACGGGGCCGCTGCAAGTTCCTCTTGCGGCAGCCCCGTTTTCAATTATTCTTCTGTCAGTTTTTCTACCATTTTTTCGATCGTCTTCGTAACCTTCTTGACCGACTTTTCGATATCGGATGCAGTAATGGCCTTTCCGGATGTCATCTTATTGAAAACAAATCCGTCGCGGACAGCGGGATTGTAGATCGTGTCGCCGAGGTCATAGATACGGTTGCTCATGACAAGATCGAGTACCTGACCCGACTGCTCATCACGGGAATACTTGACCTTCAGACCCATTTCATAGTAGGCGGGAAGAACGGTATTCTTAAATTCACACGCAAGTGCTTCCATCATCGCGCCGGCAAAATCGGGATCGGCACAGGTGACGGGAACGAAGCAAAGGTTACCGCCTTCCACACGGCTGTAATAGGTCTCCTGCGCTTCATCGTATTTGGGATACGGAATGATACCGTAGTCAAACTCGATCTCGCGGTAATAGCTGTCAAACAGCGTATAGAACGTTGTTGACGTAAACAGTGCATTGCCGTTTGCAAAGATCGGAGGCTCCTTGACACTTGCGCCGTGCAGTTCCTTTACATGATACCAGTAGGAATCTCCCCACGACATATCGTATGCCAGCTGCAGAACATCCAGCATCCGCTGATTTTCACCCATCGTATAAACGGGAATGTCATTTTCGTCCTTGGTGATCGTCTGCACGCCTGCCGCGACCCAGAACGAGGGGGAAATATGCTTTGCAATGGACAGCCATCCGTAGCGGTCGTTTTCGTCATAGACATTGTCACCGTTGATATCAGAGGTCACTTCCTCTGCCATCTCGGCAAATTTCTCAAACGTCCATGTTCCGTCCGCAACCAGATCGTAGGGATTCTCAAGATCGAATGCAGAAATGATATCTTTGTTGAACAGGATGATGTGTGTATAGTCATAGGAGGTCAGCATCGCATCGCTGTAGCCTGCCCA
>JAZTZC010000261.1:0-2899 GCA_045637265.1 Eubacteriales bacterium
GACGATGACACCGTCATCTCCGCCGAAGCCGTCCATTTGGACAAGCAGCTGGTTGAGCGTTTGTTCACGTCCGTCATGACCCCCGCCAAGACCAGCAGCGCGGTGACGACCGACAGCGTCGATTTCATCGATGAAGATGATCGCCGCAGGATTTTTCTTTGCGGTATCAAACAGATCGCGCACACGGGACGCACCGACACCGACGTACATTTCCACGAAGTCCGAGCCGGAGATGGAGTAGAACGGGACATTCGCCTCACCTGCGCCAGCCTTTGCAAGGAGCGTCTTACCGGTACGGGGAGGGCCCATCAGGAGAACACCATGAGGAATCTTCGCACCGAGCTTGGTGAACTTGGTGGGATCGCGGAGAAAATCAACGATCTCGCGCAGTTCTTCTTTTTCTTCGTCTGCACCGGCGACGTCTGAGAAGAGCACCTTCTTCTTTTCATCGGAACCGAGCTTTGCACGCGCTTTACCAAAGCCTGCGATGTTGTTGCGTCCGCCGCCCTTGCCGTTTGCCTGGTTCATGACATAAACCCACATCACGATAAAGAAGATAATGACGAGCGCATAGGGAAGCAGAGAAAGCCACCACGGATAGGTTGTCGGAGGATCAATATCGTAATTTGAAATGATGCCTTCCAGATATTGCTGTTCGGCAATTTCCGAGAAGTTTCGTTCGTACGTCTCGTAACTGCGCAGCGGATAGGAAACCATGGACTGATCTTTGAGCGTCAGATGCAATTCGTTGTCCGCTGTCAGAACGAAGGAGTCAACTTTTTCTTCGACGAATAAGGCAATGATATCGCTGTATAGTGTTTGTTCCTGTTCGACGGTGTCAAAAACCACGCTCGACGCAAACAGCACAATGGCTATCAGCGCGACGTAGAAGAGTATCACCTTGAGGGAGTTCTTCATAGCACGATCCAATCTCAGCGGCGGGTATTGGGATATGCAGCGCGGCAGCCGCTGTTGCAGCGCATGGGGATTTATGCTTTTGTATATACCTCGGGCTTGAGGATGCCGACATACGGGAGCGCACGGTAGCGTTCGTTATAGTCAAGACCGTAACCAACGACAAAGTAGTCAGGAACCTCGACACCGTGATAATCAGGGGTAAATTCGACCTCGCGACGGGACGGTTTGTCAAGCAGAGTTACAGTTTTGACACTCTTTGCACCCTTGAGTGACAGATAATTACAAAGATACGACAGCGTTCTGCCGGAGTCGATGATATCTTCGACAATCAGAATGTCGCAGGTGTCAAGATCCTGGCGGAGCAGGTCGAGTACAATGTTGACCTTGCCTGCGGACTTGGTGCCGGAGCCGTAGGAGGAAACCTTCATGAAATCGATTTCCACGGGAACGGTGAGCTTCTTCATCAGTTCACCCATGAAGACAACAGAGCCTTTGAGAATACAGAGAAGCAGCAGACGCTTATCACTGCCCGCGTAGTCGCGGTCGATTTCGGATGCGATACGGGTGATGATCGCATCAACTTCTTCTTCGGAGATGATTACACGTTCAATATAGGGATGCATATGCTTATACCTCGCTATTGTAAAAATAATATAGGTCGATTATCGGTGCACCGGGTTCTGCGGTTTTTGGATTGACGGAATCGCGGATGCCGCAGAACGGAATCCAGACTATGCCGTCACCGTCGCAAAAGAGCGGTACGGTTTTGCGCAGATGTGTCGGAACACGGTGTGCGCTGAGTGCGTCTTTTGCCGTTTTGTGAGAGCCTCCGCACATATAGCGGTCGGTTTGATTGTCACAGCGCGGACGCAGATAAAGGTCTTCTAATAGTTTATCAGAATTTATGTGCGTTGATATAAAGAAATTGTAAATATTTTTCAAATACGCCAAATTTTCAGATGATTTCACAGAACCGTCACAAAACAAACAAGAACCGCCCGTTGGTATCTCTGCGATTTCTCCCGGCAGAAGCGGCAGACGGTAGTCAAGGGATGATGGCTTCTCGGAAATGCGTTCGATGCGGCACATGCCATCCTGTACATGAAAGCACCATCCACCGGACAACTCCGTTCGTGATTGTGACTCAGCGGCGCGGAGCATGGCATTCAGATGCACGGCGGTCAGTGGTTTGAGATGACTGTCAGCCGACTGGCAGGCATGATAGACAGCGGCTAAAATGCGGCGTCGGCATGCAGGGTGCTCTTGTTGGAGCGCAGACAGCGGAATCGGATCCGTGGGAGTCAGGCTGTGCTTTTTGAAAAACGTATTTGTCAGCGAGAAAAAATAAGATTCATCTTCGGATGAAAACACCGAAAGCCGATGCAGGGCATCGATAAATGCGGGATTGATTGCTTTTGCCGCGGGTATCAGCGTATTGCGCAGAAGATTGCGGGATGCATTGTTGTCCGCATTGGTCGAATCGGTGACATGAGCGATACTGCTGCATGCAAGATAGTCTGCAAGCTCCTCCTTGGTGAAGGAAAGCAGCGGGCGGATCAGCGGTACCGCGCGTATGCCGTTCTGTGCCTGTGAGTCGGGAACGGAAAGGACCCTCACAGAAGGAATCCCGGTCAGACCGTGCAGGGAAGTGCCGCGCAGAAAACGGAATAACACAGTCTCTGCCTGATCATCGGCATGGTGTGCCGTAAGAACACAGGTGACATCGGGATGTGCTTCCAGATACGCGGTGATGAAACGGTAGCGGAGATTCCGTGCGGCTTCTTCCAGCGTCAACGCAAACTGTTTGGCTTCTGCCGGTGCATCCGCTTCAAAGAGAACAAACGGGATGTTCCGCTCCTCACAAAAGCTGCGGCAGAAATCGGCATCGCGTCTGGCTTCCTCTCCGCGAATCCCATGGTTGACATGGAGTGCAGTGATGCGGGGAGGATGCTTTTGCATACCGGCAAGCGTATGCGTCAGG
>JAZTZC010000262.1:0-3538 GCA_045637265.1 Eubacteriales bacterium
CGCATACTTGACCTTCAGTGCGGTTTCGTAATAAGCCGGAACGACATCCTTTGCAGATTCGCGGGAGAGCACTTCGAGAACAGCACCCATCGTGTCGAGTTTCGTACAGGTCATCGGAATGACACCGACATTCGCCGTATCGTGAGAAGACGTGATGTAGTTTTCCTGTGCCTGATCCATCTTTGGGTACGGCAGAATACCGATATCGGTTTCCATATCGCGGAACAACTCCAAGGAGGAAACGCGCTGATATCCGCTGAATAGAGAGTTGCCGTTGATAAAGGCATTGGTACATGATTCAACACTCGTGGAGTAGTTGTGTGTTCCCACTCCGTGGAAAATTTCCACCAGATTGGAGAGCAGCTGAACGGAACGCTCATTATTCATTGCAAAATACGGTGCGCCGTCGGATTCATAATCGAGGAAGTTGATATCAGAGGCAATGACCCACGGAATCATCGGACCCCAGTAGCCGATCGTACAGAAACCGTACTGGTCATCGTCGTCGGCAGTACCGTCACCGTTGATGTCCTGATACGCTTCTTCGACATACTGCAAGAAGACTTCATGTGTCCATGTGCCGTTCAGAACGTGATCGTACAGTTCGTCTGCGGATTCAAACATCGAGTTGAACATTTCCTTGTTGACATACAGCGCGTGTGCACAGCGGAGAATATCCAGGAAGTAGTCACCGGCAAGGATGTAACGCTGATCTTCGGAATTGAACGATGCGTCCTTCATGTATGCATCATACCAGTATTCCTTGGAAAAATCGAGGTGCTGAAGGTCATACACATTGATGAAGTTGTTCTGGACAGACAGCGAGCACAGCGGGAACAGGTCATGAATAACAAGATCATACGCATCATCGCCTGCCATAATCAGTTTGGGCAGAGAGGACTTGATACCGTCATAGTTTTCCTCATTGTCCGTGAAAACAAACTTGACGTTGAGCAGCTCTTCGACATTCATATTGCGTTTGAAAACGGCATCCTTGACAACGTCACCGCTTTCCTCTTCCTCATGCTTGATCGCATAATTGGAAGAACCGAGACCGTCGTAATTGTTCGCGGAAACGAGCATACGGATTTCCTCGCCGCCGAAGTCAAAGCTCTCAAAAGGATCAGGCTCTGCCGAAGTTTCCTCGACAGCAGCGGTATCGTCCGTCGGTGCATTGGTCTGTACATCCGTGACAGTCGTGTCACCGCCGCAGGATGCAAAGGTAAAGGTACCTGCCGCCATCAGCGCAGCAAGCAGTAATGTCAGTGTTCTCTGGGTTTTCATATCCGTTCCTCCGAATCAAATTCTGGCAGCACTATATTACATGCGTACAAGCATAGCGCTTTGCATAATAAAAACTATGATTTATTTTGATAGCCAATTATAACATACACAAACCGTTAATATATGAACAATTTGTAAATTCCTGTGCTTTTTAGCGTAATAGACAAAAGATTTTGGAGTTTTTTGTGGATAATGACAATAACAAAAACAGACCGCCGATGCACTTATCTGCATTGACGGTCTGTATCAGTATTGAGGGGATATTACTGTTCGATCGAAGAGAATGCATCCCAGAGGGAATCGAGCTTTGCCTGTGCCGCCTTGAGACCCTTATCATAGTAGGAAACAAAGTCCTTTTTGTTGGAGCCGAGGGGAGATGCAAATGTTTCGGACATCGGGAAGTTGTTGCAGTAGTTGTTGTATGCAAGCGGGAACGCCTTGCCAAGACCTGCACGGACGATATCGAGCATCTGAGAGGACTGGTCATCGCGGGAATACTTGACCTTCAGCGCGGTTTCATAATATGCCGGCATGACGGTATTGTAGGTTTCGCGTGCCAGAACTTCCAGAACAGCAGAAACGGTGTCCATCTTGGAGCAGGTGGTCGGAATGATACCGATGTTGGTGATGTCGTGTGTGGAGGTGACATACTTGCCCTGTGCCTCATCGAACATCGGATACGGGAGAATACCGATCTCATATTCCATATCGCGGAATACTTCAAAAGAAGCGATTCTCTGATAACCGCCGAACAGAACAGTACCGCTCATGAAGGCATTTGTGTTGGTATCAACACCGACATAGTCATGTGCCGAAGTATCGTAGAAGATGTCGTTCAGACGTTCCAGAAGCTTGACGGAACGCTCATTGTTGAAATCGAAATACGGTGCGCCGTCAGCTTCATAGGACAGATGCTGAATGTTGGAGGAAGAGATCCACGGGAACGCAGAACCCCACTTACCGACATAGCCGTAACCGTAAATATCACCGTCATCGGGCTTGCCGTCACCGTTGACATCCTGGTAGAAATCCTTGATGTAGCTCTGGAACACTTCCTGCGTCCATGTCATATTGTTGACATGTTCATACAGCTCATCCGCAGATTCATAACGCTCTTTGAACAGATCCTTGTTGACATACAGCGCATGTGCGGAACGGATGATGTCCAAGAAAAAGTCACCGGCAAGCAGGTAGTTTTCCTGCTGCGAGCCGAACGCGAGGTCGGACATGTAGTCATCATACCAGTAGTCCTGGGTAAAATCAAAATACTTGCCGTCGCGGACATTCATGAAGTAGCCGCCGACAGACATGGATGCCATCGGGAACAGGTCGTGAACAACCACGTCGTATGCATCATCGCCCGCAGAAATGGTATTGGCAAGCGGTTCTGTGATCTCCGACCAGATATAGTCGCAGTCCTCAAACACCATTTCGACGTTGAGCAATTCTTCCACAAAGGTATTTCTCTTGTAAACCGCTTCGTTGACGATATCGCCGGTGGTTTCTTCATCGTGCTTGATGAGATAGTTGGACGAGCCGGAGCCGTAGTAGTCGTTTGCGTTGACATAGAAGCGGATCTTCTCACCGCCGAAGTCCAGTGCCGCAAAGGGATCGGGCTCTCCCGTAGTCTCCGCCGCAGTCTCGGAATTGACGGCAGCGGTATCCGTCGTCTCTGCCTGATCGCCGCCGCAGGATGCCAGCGTTCCCGCCGTCATCAGTGCCGCAAGGAGCATCGTCATGATACACTTGAAATTCATTGTTAAGTTCCTCCATTATTTTCGTTCGTTATAAGGAAAAAGAATTGCGGATATTATATCACAGATTGGTCGTGCATTTGTGAATATTCTGTTAATTTGAACACAGAATTCGGCAATATCCCATGCATTGATTGCTTTTTCGGAAAATATTGCCATACCCGCTTGCCAAACGCCCAAATTCATGGTATACTGTTGAAAACAGTATACCAAAGGAAGGATATATCCATGAATTACAATACATTTATCAATCAGGACGATGAACATGTCAAGAGCGTCAGATATCAGATTTGTCGGGATGACGGCGTGGAAATGACACACGCAACCGTCAACACCATCCGGACGCGGTTTGCAGGCAGCTGGATTCCGACCATGACCATCGGCGGTGTCGGTACCAGACCGCAGTTCCGCCGTCAGGGTACGGTACGTGCACTGTTGGAAAATCTGATGCAGTCCGCCCGCGAAAACGGATGGTATGTCAGCCTTCTGCATCCGTTCTC
>JAZTZC010000263.1:0-6602 GCA_045637265.1 Eubacteriales bacterium
TGTACTTTCCAACCTGATCCCCGCCGAGACCTCGCAGATGGTAAAGAAGTACCTTTCCGGCGACGTCCGCGGTGCTGCCAAGATGCAGCTTGACTACCTGGAGCTGATCAACACGCTGTTCTGTGAAGTCAACCCGATTCCCGTCAAGGCGGCGATGAACGAAATGGGCTTCTGCTCCAATGATATCCGTCTGCCGCTGACCGAGATGGAAGACGGCAACCGCGCAAAGCTCGTTGCTCTGATGAAGAAGCACGGCATCCTTGCATAAAACAGCCGGAGGACGATTATGAACTTTATCATTCACGGTGCCGCAGGACGTATGGGCGGGAATCTGATCGCGTCTGTCGAAAAGAGCGGTCACACCGTTGCGGCTTGTGTTGACATTCTGTATGCCGATGCGGCAAAGAAGAATCCCGATTACCCCTGTTTTGCATCGATCGATGCATGTGATGTACCTGCTGACTGTATCATTGACTTTTCCAACCATGTTACAACGATTCCGCTTCTGACCTATGCGGTGGAAAAGAAGATCCCCGTCATGCTGGCGACCACCGGTCAGACGGAGGAAGAAAAAGCGGCGATCACTGCGGCGGCGGATAAAATCCCGCTGTTCCGTGCGGCGAACATGTCGCTCGGCATTGCGACGCTCGTTTCTCTTGTGAAGACGGCGGTCTGCATGTTCCCCGATGCCGATATTGAGATCATTGAAAAGCACCATAACCAGAAGCTCGATGTACCGTCCGGTACGGCGCTTGCACTTGCCGATGCCGTCAAGGCTGTTCGTGAAGAAGCGGATTTTGTCATCGGACGTCATGAAAACGGCAAGCGCAGAAAGGAAGAGGTGGGCATCCACTCCCTGCGTCTGGGCGGCGTTGTCGGTGAGCATGAGGTCATCATCACGACAGGCAACGAAACCATTTCCTTAAAGCATGAAGCGCACAGCCGTGCAGTCTTTGCCGACGGTGGTGTCATGGCGGCGGCGTATGTCGCTGCACAGACCATACCGGGGCTGTATACGATGGAGGATCTGGTCGCGGCGTGCAGATAATATGATAAAAGTCGAATGGTAATGGTTCGCACAGCAAAAACCTTCCCCTGGGGGAAGGTGTCACCGCAGGTGACGGATGAGGGTCATGTTTCTGTGCAATAAACCCTCATCCGTCTTTCGATAAAACGCTTTCGCATTTTTATCGAAATCCACCTTCCCCCAAGGGAAGGTTATGGTTTGTGCGTACCGTTATCGTATCGGTGAAACCGTATAGTGGTATCAATAACATAAAAGAAGGAATAATCAATCATGATTCGTATAGCCATTGCCGGTTACGGCAACCTTGGCCGCGGCACAGAGCTTGCTGTGGCAAAAAATCCCGATATGAAGCTGGTCGCAGTATTCTCGCGCCGCGATCCGTCGACGGTCAAGCTGCTTGATCCGACGGTTCCCGTTTATGCGCTGGACGATGCGGCCTCCCACAAGGACGAAATTGATGTTCTGATTATCTGCGGCGGTTCGGCGACCGATCTGCCGACGATGACGCCCGCACTTGCGCGTGACTTCAACGTCATTGACAGCTTTGACACCCATGCAAAGATCCCCGAGCATTTTGCCAATGTGGACGCGGCGGCATCCGAGAGCGGTCACATTGCGATGATCTCCGTCGGCTGGGACCCCGGTATGTTCTCCGTGGCACGTCTGTACGGTCTGTCGATTCTGCCCGACGGTGCGGATTATACGTTCTGGGGACGCGGTGTCTCACAGGGACATTCCGACGCGATCCGCAGAATCCCAGGTGTGGTCGATGCAAGACAGTACACCGTTCCCGTTGATGCGGCGCTGGAAAAGGTTCGCGCAGGCGAGCAGCCGACGCTGACCACGCGTGAAAAGCACACCCGCGAATGTTATGTTGTCGCAGAGGAGGGTGCTGACAAGGCGGCCATTGAACAGGCGATTGTCACGATGCCCAACTACTTTGCAGACTACGACACCACCGTTACATTTATCTCCTTGGAGGAGCTGCGGGAAAAGCACATGGGCATTCCCCACGGCGGCACGGTCATCCGTACCGGCAAGACGGGTGCCGACAACGAAAACACGCATGTTGTCGAGTATAAGCTGACCCTGGACTCCAATCCCGAATTTACGGCATCGGTCATTGCGGCATTTGCACGCGCGGCACACAGAATGCATACCCGCGGCATTGTCGGCTGCAAGACTGTTTTTGACGTTGCTCCCATTGATCTTGCACCCATTTCCCCCGATGAAGCACGGGCACACTATCTTTGATAAAATGACTGAATATACAGGAGAATGATTACGATGAAACATACAAGACTGTTTACATTTTTTCTCGCATCTCTGCTTGTCACATCCGCTGTGACTGCCTGCGGCGGCGATGACACCACAGGAACTGACACCGAAGCTGCGTCTGTGACCACCGGCAGTGCCGAAACCGAGCCGGTCGAGGACGATATCTTTTCTGTGCGTCAGAGAGTTGCCGACGAGCTGCCCGAAAAGGACTTCGGCGGACGCGTCTTCCGTCTTCTCAACGACGGACATGTGGGCTCCTTTGCAGAGCAGGACGGCGATGTCGTCAATGACGCGATCTTTAACCGCAACCTGACCGTACAGGAACGCTTCAATGTTACGTTTGAGGATCTCAATCAGGGCACCGGCGACGGTACCAAAGCGTTTGTCATTCAGGCCATCAATGCCGGAGACGATGCGTTTGATCTCGTTATGACGCACTCCATTACCGCAGGTGACTTGGCACTTGAGGACTATTACCAGAACTGGTACGAAATTCCGTATATCAATTTTGAAAAGCCGTGGTGGGCTGCAACGACCAGAGAAAACCTCACCTTTGACGGTGTCTGTCCGCTTGCCATCGGTGACTATGCGCTGATGTCCTACGGTCAGACCGTCTGCATGTACTTCAACAAGCAGCTGATGGAAAACTACGATCTGCCCGATCCCTATCAGCTTGTCCGGGAAGGCAAATGGACATATCCCACGCTGATTTCTCTGACAAAGGATATTTATGAGGACAAGAACCTCGACGGTCAGATGGATGTCGGAGATCTGTACGGCGTTTCGCTCGATGCCATGAACCGTGTCAATATGTTCTACTGGGCATTTGACAACCCGCTGATGGCATCCGAAAACGGTGAACTGAAGATCACCTACCGCACCGAAAAGCTGACTGCCTTTATCACGGCACTCAACAATGACTTCTACACCAATGCAGGCTGTGTTGTCAACACCGAATTCAAGGAATCCGCTCTTCCTGATTTCACGGCCGGTAATGTTGTCTTCCAGTTCGGTATGTTCCGTGATGCGACATGGATTCGCGGTATGGAGGATGACTTCGGTATTCTGCCGCTGCCCAAGTGGGATGAAGCGCAGGAGAATTATTACTCCTATTCCTCCGGTTCCGCGCCTGTTCTGGCTGTCCCGACGACCGCTGCCGATACCGAGTTCATCGGCATCATCACGGAAGCGCTCAACGCAGAAAGCTACAAGCAGGTCGTTCCGGTCTACTACGAAACCGCGCTGAAGGACAAGTATGCGCGCGATGAAGAAACGCTGGAAATGATCGACCTTGTCATGCAGGGACGTTTTGTTGACATTGGCTTCATCTATGACGGCTTTGTTGGTGCCGGCTACATTCCCGCGCGTCTGGTACAGAAGAACGACAACAACGTCGAGTCCTACATCGAAAAGAACGAAAAGACCATCAACAAGCGTTACGATCAGATCATCGAATATTTCACAACTTATAAGGATACACATTAACATGTTACATTCCAATTTATCTGTCAATGAAAAAGGTCATCTGACCCTGTGCGGTGCGGATACCGTCTCCCTTGCAGAGAAATACGGCACCCCGCTGTATCTGCTCGATGAGGACCGCATCCGTGAGAAGTGCCGCACCTATCACCGCGCAATGAAGACGTACTTCACGCCCCAGTCCCGTCCGCTGTATGCATCCAAGGCTTTGTCCTTCCGCGGCATTTACCGTCTGGCAAAGGAAGAAGGCATGGCGGTTGACGTCGTGTCCCCTGGTGAGCTTTACAATGCACTGTCCGCAGGCATGAATCCCGCTGACATCTGCTTCCACGGCAACGCAAAGACCGTCGCTGACATCCGCTATGCGATGGATAACGGCATCGGTCTGTTCGCCGCCGACAATGCCGTTGAGCTTGACCGCATTTCCGCCTATGCAAAAGAAAAGGGCATGACTCAGCGCGTCCTACTGCGCATCACGCCCGGTATCGATCCGCATACGTTTGACGCGGTCAACACGGGCAAGGTCGACTCCAAGTTCGGTTCTGCGATTGCAACGGGACAGGCGGAGGAAATCTTCTGTTATGCGAGATCCCTTGAAAACATCGAGGTCGCGGGCTTCCATTGCCACATCGGCTCGCAGATCTTTGATGAAAAGCCCTTCTGTGACGCGGCTGACCTGATGCTGACCTTCATGGTCTCTCTGCGCGACAAGTACGGCTACACCGCACAGATTCTCAATCTCGGCGGCGGTATCGGCGTGCGCTATACCGAGGCTGATCCGTATATCGACATCGACGATACGCTGAAGCTCGTCGGTGCACACATGCATGAGATCTGCGAGGAGACCGGTTATCCGATGCCGCAGATTCTGATGGAGCCGGGCAGAAGTCTCGTTGCCGATGCCGGTGTGACGCTGTACGAGGTGCAGAACGTCAAGACGATCACCGGCTACAAGAGCTATGCTGCCATCGACGGCGGTATGACGGACAATCCCCGCTATGCACTCTACCAGTCCCGCTACACCGTGGTCAACGCCAACCGTGCTGCAGACGAAGCAGACTTCACCTGCACCGTTGCGGGCCGCTGCTGTGAATCGGGCGACCTGATCGGCGAGAATTTGACGATGGCACGTCCCGCCGTCGGCGAATATCTCGCGGTACTCGTCACGGGTGCGTACAACTATGCGATGTCCTCCAACTACAACTGCATTACCAAGCCGCCGATCGTTATGATTTCCGGCGGTGAAGATAAGCTGGCAGTCAGACGTGAGACGTTTGAGGATATGACGGCGTGTCAGATTTGATGCTTACGGTGGACGGATAAGATGATGGGGACACAGACCAAAACCTTCCCCCGGGGGAAGGTTCATTCGTGCGAACCATTACCGTATACTCCAACCGATATCATTCGATTTCTTTCACAGAAAGGAATACAACTATGAATTTCAATGCAAAACAACTCAAAGACGAGATCGTCGCATGGATTCGCGACTGGTTTGAGAAAAACGGCGCGGGATGCAATGCGATTGTCGGTATTTCCGGCGGTAAGGATTCCTCGGCCGTCGCGGCGCTGTGTGCCGAGGCGCTGGGACCGGACCGCGTCATCGGGATTCTGATGCCCAACGGTGAGCAGTTCGACATCGATATGTCCGAGCTTCTGGTTAAGCACCTCGGCATCCGCCATTTTGTATTCAATATCAAGGATGCGTATGCCGCGATGGATGCAACGTACACGGCTGTGGCAGGGAATGACATGTCCGCGCAGTCCCGCATGAATCTCGGTCCCCGTCTGCGCATGACGACGCTCTATCTGTTTGCGCAGTCGTACAACGGCCGTGTTGCCAACACCTGCAACCTCTCCGAGGACTGGGTCGGTTACTCGACCAAGTACGGCGATGCCGCGGGTGACTTCTCGCCGCTTTGCCATCTGACGGTGCAGGAGGTCAAGGCGGTCATGCGTGAGTGCAACCTCCCCGAAGTGCTGGTGGAAAAGGTGCCGATTGACGGTCTGTGCGGAAAAACAGACGAGGACAATCTCGGCTTTACCTATGCCGTGCTCGACCGCTACATCCGTGAGGGTATCTGCGAGGATGCGGAGATTAAAGAAAAGATCGACCGCAGACACTTTGGAAATCTGTTTAAGTTAAAGCCGATGCCGGCGTTTGTGTGGGATGCGCCGATTAAGGCGAAGACGGAATAAGGTATCATCAGAATAATCATAAAAAAACGCTGTTTTCCGGGATGGAGACAGCGTTTTTTCTGTGCAGTTGGGAATATAAAAAGAAAGAGCAGCATGAGCTGCTCTTTCTCGATTCAATATGAGATTGAATTACTTGTTGATGATAACGATCATCTTGCCGCCAACAACATAAGACATGTAGTTGAAGGTTGCGGTAGCACCCTTGAGGAGTTCATCTTCGATCTTCAGAGTATCTGCTGCGCCGTTGTCGTCACCGTCAACGATGATGCCGTCAGCGTTTGCCTTGTAGATCGTGATGGAGTCAACACCGAAGAGGACATCTTCCTTGTTGAGGACTGCCTTCTTGACGCCCTTGAGGATTTCGAGCTTGGTGGTATCAGCGTAGATAGAACCAATGAGACCGCCGTTTTCATATACGACATCGATTACATTGTTCTTGACCCACAGGTTGTTATCAATCACACCGTCAGCTGCGTCACTTGCGTAGTCAACGATCGTGCCGTCCTTAGCAACATAGAATGCGCCTGCGACAACACCGATGGTGGACTTAACAGTGGTTTCAGCACCGGTCATAAGATCGATTGCATTGTAAACGACGTAGTCAAAGCCTGCTTCAACA
>JAZTZC010000264.1:0-5073 GCA_045637265.1 Eubacteriales bacterium
TTCTGGGGCGGTATCAGCACACAAAAAACCCTACCCTACGGCACGCCCGACGAGGTTGCCGCAGAAACCCGCGCCGTCGCCGCATATCTCGGCAAAAACGGCGGCTTCATCACCGCACCCGCACAGGAGATTCAAGCGGATGTACCGTTTGAGAATCTCTGCGCGCTGATCGATACGGCAAATGCACTTTAATAATAAGGAACACAACAATGATCAATTTAGGTAAAATCGAACGAATCAACGATCTGAGAACAGTATGGCCGCATGAGGCAAATGATTTTTCAAAATGGCTCGCACAGGAAGAAAATCTTACTCTACTCAGCGAGGCTGTCGGAATCAGCATTATAAAAGAAGAATTGGAATCTGCTGTCGGTGGATTCAGCGTAGATATCTTCGCAACCGAAGAAGGCAGCGGCAGAAAAATTATTATTGAAAATCAATTAGAGGACACGAATCACGATCATCTCGGCAAAATCATTACATATGCTTCGGGAAAAGAAGCACAAGTCATTATATGGATCGTAAAACGTGCACGGGATGAACATAGAAATGCGATAGAATGGTTAAACCAACATACTGATCAGAACATCGGATTTTTCTTGTTAGAAATAGAATTATGGAAAATTAATAATTCTATTCCAGCTCCTCGTTTCAATGTTGTTGAACGTCCAAATGACTGGGCTAAAACCATAAAATCCGTTGAAGCATTATCTGACACAAAAAAGTTACAGTATGAATTTTGGCAAGCTTTCTGTGATTACGCAAGCAACCATAATAAATTCACTACTACTTTTTCATTAAGAAAACCGCAACCACAACATTGGTTTGATTTAAGTGCAGGTAGTTCATCTTGTCACATAGGACTTACCGTCAACACACAGAAAAAAGTCATCGGTACTGAAATCTATATCACCGACGATAAGGATACTTACGAAAAATTCTACTCACACAAAAATGAGATTGAAGCTGAACTCAATATGTCTCTTGAATGGATAACAGCTACAAAAGATTGCCGCATTTTGGCTGTCCATAATGGAGATATAAAGACAGGAACCGCGACATGGACAAACTTCTTTTCGTGGTATTGTGATATGGCAATTGCACTACGTAAAATCATATCCAAGTATTCATAATATATCTATTCAAATCAAAACAAGGAGCATACATGAAAACCCTCGGTATCAACCTCCACTCCATAAAAGGACTTTCCGACGACGAATACCTGCGCGAAATCGCTGCGCTCGGTTTCAAGGCGACGTTCAGCGGTGTCAAGGATGCCGCAAGACAAGCCGCCATTGCCGATTCCTGTGCAAAACACGGCATCCTCTACGAAACATTACACGCGCCGTTCTCCCACATCAACGATCTTTGGCGCGAGGATGACTGCGGTATGCTCGATGAGCTTCTGAACACCATCGATCATTGTGTTCTTGCCGGTGTCGGTATTGCTGTGGTACATATTTCCTCAGGAAACACTCCGCCGCCGATGTGTGATCTTGGCTTTGACCGCATCCGCCGTCTGGCAGATTATGCCGCATCCAAACATGTCAAGCTGGCATTTGAAAACGCGCGGCTTGTCGCCAATCTCGCATGGGCAATGGAAACCTTTTCCCCGGATGTTGCCGGTTTTTGCTGGGACTGCGGACACGAATCATGCTTCACACCCGGCAGACACTATATGCCTTTGTACGGAGACCGTCTGATCTGCACACACATCCACGACAACACCGGTGCCTACAACGAAGACAAACACTGGATTCCGTTTGACGGTAAGATGGATTTCACCTATGTCGCCCGTACCATCCGTGACAGCGGCTATAAAGGCTCTCTGATGCTGGAGCTCGGCAATTCCTCTCCAAACGGTTCCGGCGCTATGTATGACGGCGTTACACCCGAAGCATTTTTGAAAAAGGCGTATTCCGCGGCTGACACGCTGCGGAAAATGATTGCAGGATAAAGGAGCCCTCTTATGTCAAATTACATCATGGATTTACGCGGTGTTGTCGGTCACAGACCGCTTTTGCAGGTCGGCGCCAGTGTGATCGTCGAAAATGACCGCGGACAGGTACTGTTACAGCACCGCGCCGACAATCATCTTTGGGGCTATGCCGGCGGTTCGGTCGAACTTGACGAAGTAGTGGAAGAAGCCGCCGCAAGAGAACTGTTTGAGGAAACAGGACTGCGCGCAAAGAAACTGGAGCTGTTCGGCGTGTTCTCCGGTCCCGATATGCATTACACCTATCCCAACAGTGACGAGGTTTCCAATGTGGATATCGTCTATCTCTGCCGCGACTGGGAGGGTGAGCTGACTCCGCAGGAAGAGGAAGTGGACGAACTGCGCTTCTTTTCTGCCGCTGACCTGCCCGATGCACTGATGCCGCCGAATATCCGCCCGCTGCGGTTGTGGCAAAAGCAAAAACTGTCGTAACCATCCTCTCAATTATCGTTTTCGGAGGTAACCCCATGACACTTCCCTACCCGATTCTCCCGCTCGAAAAAGAAAAATGGAAGGGTCATCCCCTTCCCATCGGCTATACAACGAATACCTATTATGATGTCACAGTTGACCGTACCGAAAACGGATTTCAGGTCAACATGGTACTGACCGACTGCTCCGATCATCCCATCACGCATACACCCGAGGAATATGACTTCCCCGACAAGCTCTATGAGGATTACCGCCCCGATTCCCGCGCTTACGGCATGATCGACGACGACGGGAAGCTGATCGCGGCGATTGAGATCGAACCAGAGGGCTGGTCGAACCGTCTGCGCGTACATGAGCTGTGGATTGATGACCGCTATCACAAACGCGGTATCGGACGGGCGCTGATGAATCTTGCAAAAGACGAGGCACGCAAAAACGGACACCGCATGGTCATGCTGGAAACGCAGTCGTGTAATACCAACGCCATCGGCTTTTATCTGCATGAGGGTTTTACACTCATAGGCTTCGATGCCTGCTGTTACGCCAACAACGATCTGGAACGGAAAGAGGTTCGGATCGAGCTTGGATGGAATCCGACGGCGGAAGGATGACTTTCGCTGAAACAAACGCGCACCATGTAGGGACAGGCGTCCCCGACTGTCCCCTGATGACATGGATATCGGGACAGTCGAGGACGCCTGTCCCTACCATTTCTTTGATAGGAAAGCAAAACACAAAGCCGGAATCTCGGGTTTTTTCCGAAATTCCGGCTTGATTCTTATGAAATTCAATTATCTCAGTTCTGCACCGAGCGTAAATTCGAGCTTCTTCAGCGTCTTCTTGACGAACTTGTCAATTTCATCACCGGTAAACTCATGATCGTCGGGTGTGAAGACGACATTGAACGCCATAGACTTCTTGCCCTCACCGATCTGCTGTCCGCGGTAAACGTCAAACAGCGTAACCTTGGTGATATACTTGCAGGAGGTTGCAATGGCATCCTCAATCGCCGCACAAGTGATATCTTCCGCAACAACCAGTGCGAGGTCACGGACTTCTTGGGCAAACTTCGGAATCGGCTTGTAGACCGTCTTCTTGCCGAGGTACGGAATCAGCGCTTCATAATCAAGTTCGCACAGGATAACCGGCTTTTCAATTGCCAGATCGGCACAGACATCGTGTGCGACACGACCAATATAACCGATTTCCTTGCCATCCACAGAAATGACAGCCGTCATACCGGGATGCGTGAAAGAGGTTTCGCCCTTTGCGTAGGTCATCTTGAAATCAAAGGTTTCGCAAAGTGCTTCCAGCGCGCCCTTAAGCGTGAAGAAGGTTTCGTTGTCACCGAATGCACCGATGCACAGACGGCGGACTTCTGCGGGATATGCACTCAGCGGCAGGGATTCTGCTTTGTAAACATTGGCGATTTCAAAGAATCTGCCTGCCATATTGCCGCGGCGCAGGTTGCGGACAACAGCGTTGAGCATGGATGCAGACAGTGTGGTGCGCATCAGGGACAGATCTTCGCTGATCGGGTTGAGAATACGGATGGCTTTGCGTTCTTCTGCGTCTTCCGCAAAACGGAGCATATCGAGATCCTTGGGGGAGAAGAAGGAGTAGAAGATGGATTCGGAGTAGCCCTGTGCGCAGAGGGTCTTCTTGACGCGCAGAAGCTGCTTCTGTTCTTCGTTTCTGCCGCCTGCGGTGACCGTTGCTTCCTTGAGGAAGGTCGGAACAATGTGTTCATAACCGTAGGAGCGGATAACTTCTTCTGCGATATCCTGTACATGATCGTCGATGTCATCGCGCCATGCGGGAACCATGACATGCAGATCGTCGCCATCGATGGACGGAGCAAAGCCGAGGGCTTCGAGGTGACGGATGATTTCTTCTGCGGGTACTTCGATACCGAGAATCTGATTCATCTTGGAAACGGAAACCGTCAGCGGATGTGCTTCGGTGGAGTTGCCGGAGGAAACTTCAACATGCAGCTTGGAAACCTTACCGCAGCCGAGTTCTTCCATCAGGTGCAGTGCGCGCTTCATACCGAGCTGGGTGGAATATTCATCGACACCCTTTTCAAAGCGAGAGGAGGAATCAGAGGACTGACCGAGTGCACGGGAGGTCTTACGGACATTGTCGCGTGCGAACTTTGCCGCTTCAAACAGAACATCGGTGGTCGTATCCTTGATTTCGGAGTTCAGACCGCCCATGATACCTGCCAGCGCAACCGGCTTGTGACCGTCGCAGATGACAAGATTTTCAGGATTCAGCTTGAATTCCTTTTCATCAAGCGTCACGATTGTCTCGCCTTCCTTTGCACGGCGGACGACGATCTCGGTGTTTTCAAGATCGTTCAAGTCAAACGCATGCATCGGCTGACCGAATTCCTTGAGAACATAGTTTGTAATGTCAACGACATTGGAGATGGAGTTGATGCCAACCAGAGACAGTCTTCTTCTCATCCATGCGGGAGCCGCACCGATCTTGATGTCAGAAACATAGTGTGCAATATAACGCGGGCAGAGATCAGGTGCTTCGACGGTGACGTTGAAGGAGATATCACGGCCGTTTTCGGTGTAGGAAAGATCGGGCATCTTAAAGGGCTTCTTGAGCACTGCCGCAACTTCTCTTGCAATACC
>JAZTZC010000265.1:0-1589 GCA_045637265.1 Eubacteriales bacterium
TCTATGCGCGTGTTTCTCCCGAAAACAAGATCCGCATTGTCAAGGCTTGGCAGCGCAAGGGTCAGGTCGTTTCCATGACCGGTGACGGTGTCAACGACGCACCCGCGCTCAAAGCTGCCGACATCGGCTGTGCCATGGGCATCACGGGTACCGACGTTGCAAAAGGGGCGGCCGACATGACGCTGACCGACGACAACTTCGCAACCATCGTCGAAGCTGTCCGTGAGGGACGCGGCATCTACGCCAACATCCGCCGTGTCATTGAATTCCTGCTCGGTACGAACATCGGCGAGGTCATCACCGTCTTTGCGGCAATGCTCCTCTGGCACAAAACGCCGCTTCTGTCGATGCAGCTGCTCTGGATCAACCTCGTTACCGACTCCCTTCCCGCGATTGCGCTCGGCATGGAGGAAGTCGAGGACAACATCATGGAGCAGAAGCCGCGCTCCAAGAACGAAAGCATTTTTGCACACGGACTGGGTCTGCGTGTCATTCTGCAGGGCCTCCTGTTTGCGGCACTGACGCTGATCGGTTATCTTGTCGGCGAAAAGACCACCGGCACCGTCGAGGGCGGTCAGACAATGGCGTTCATCATTCTGTCCATGTCCCAGATTGTGCAGGCGCTCAATATGCGTACCGACCACTCGCTGTTCCGTTCCAATCCGTTCTCCAACCGCACGATGAATCTGGCAGTTGTAACCTCTGTTCTGCTGACAGCACTGCTTGTCTTCACGCCTGTCGGTTATATTTTCGGACTGGTTACCCTTCCCGCACATCTTTATTTGATTGCACTCATTCTGCTGCTTCTGCCCCTGCCCATTCAGGAAATCTGCAAGGCGCTCGGCTGGATCGACCGTTAATCTGCGTTACCTCGGAAGGCATCTTCAAAGGGTGCCTTCCTTTTTTGTAATATGACGCAAGAACCCTTTTTATTCACAATTTGTTCACCATTTCAGAGAGGGATTGTGCTATAATGAATCTACTATTATATATTTATGAAAGGAACCTACCTATCATGAAACTGAAACAGATTACCGCACTTTTGCTGGCATCGCTTCTGCTGGCATCCTGTGCATCCGCCGGCGATACCACAGTTGAAACCACCGGTGCATCGACCAATGCTGAAACCGCGATCAATACCGCTGAGCTGTCCGAAATGGAAAAGCGCGCGCTGATGGAGGATAACCTGCCCGAAAAGGACTTCGGCGGCAAGGACTTCCGTATTTCCACCAAGCGCGGCACGATGTATGAAATCGATGAGGAAGAGGAAACCGGCGACATCATCGAGGACGCCCTCTATGCCCGCAACCGCCGCATTGAAGAACGCTTCAACATCAAGATCGTTCCCATCATCACCGAAGCAGGTGACGGCAACACCCATGTCAACGAAGTCCGCCAGAGCATTATGGCTGCCGATGACGCGTTTGATCTGTCCGCTACGTATGTTTTCACCACCGGTCCGCTCGTTACAGACGGCTGCTTCCTCAACTGGCTGAATATGCCCTATAACGATCTGTCCCAGCCCTGGTGGATCGGCGGTGTCAACGAAAAGTTCCGCGTCGGTGATGCCATCTATGCCGCTACCGGCG
>JAZTZC010000266.1:0-5375 GCA_045637265.1 Eubacteriales bacterium
AAAATTTTCATATATTTTACCCGTTGTGTTTTTGAGCATGACGGGGATTGTTGTTTCTATTGGCTGTATTTTCCATGACAATGACGGTATGAAGCTGAGTGGTCTGCGTCAAACTATCATCAAAAAAGATCGTTCGGAGGCTTTCATGAATCTCGATTCGCAAACGTATCAGAAGTATGCAAATGCATATGCAAAAAAATCCCCGTCACCGAAAAACTGTATTGCCGCATTTCTTGTTGGCGGCGGTATCTGTCTTTTGGCGGAGGGATTATACCGACTGTATCTGCATCTGGGGGTGGCGGAAGCTTCGGTTCGGATTCTGACACCGGTTTCCATTGTGGTACTGACCGCGCTTGCAACCGGTTTTGGTGTCTTTGACAATCTGGCAAAATTTGCCGGTGCCGGAACGCTGGTGCCGATTTCCGGGTTTGCCAATGCGGTAACCGCTCCTGCCATCGACAATAAGGCTGAGGGTATGATTATGGGTGTTGGTGCAAAGATGTTTATCATCGCCGGTCCCGTCATCGTTTACGGCACACTCGCATCGGTGATCTGGGGTGTCATTTATTATTTTCTGCACATGAGAGGGATTGTATGAGAAAGAATACGGAAATTGCGGTACAGAATCGCGGAATCGTAAAGATTCCCAATCCGCCAACCATCCGTGCATGGGCAAGTGTCGTCGGCAAAAAGGAGCACGACGGACCGCTGGGCGGTGATTTTGATCTGCATGCCGAGGATGATAAATTCGGTATGGACACATGGGAAAAAGCGGAATCGGAAATGCAGAGGCTTGTACTTGGTATGCTGATGAAGAAAAGCGGATGTCGGGAAGAGGACATCGGTGCGGTATTTGCAGGGGATTTGCTGAATCAATGCACAGGGTCATCGTTTGGTCTGTTGGATGCGCAGATTCCGTATTTCGGTTTGTACGGTGCATGCTCAACGATGGCGGAGGGCATGATGCTGGCATCATTGCTTGTCGGCGGAGGATACTTTTCACAGGCAGCGGCGGTCTGTTCCTCGCATTTCTGTTCTGCCGAGCGGCAGTTCCGTTTCCCGATTGAATATGGTGGACAGCGGACACCGACAGCACAGTGGACAGTGACGGGAGCAGGTGCGGTTCTGCTGTCCTCGGACGGATGTGGACCATATGTTACGGAGGTTCTGCCGGGAATCAGTGTGCAGAAGGGTATTTCCGATACTGCAAATATGGGTGCGGCAATGGCTCCTGCGGCTATTGATACGTTGTCACGTTATTTTGCGTCATCCGGCACATCACCCGATGAATTCGATCTGATTGTGACGGGCGATCTCGGACAAGTCGGACACGATATCACATCGGATCTGCTGCTGTCCATGGGATATGATGTGCGCCGTGTTTATAACGACTGCGGTTTGTTGATTTACTCCTCGGAATCGCAGGATATGCATGCGGGTGGATCAGGATGCGGATGCTCCGCAAGTGTTTTGTGCGGGCATATCCTGAAACGCTTTGCAAGCGGACAGTACAAAAATATGCTGTTTGTCGGTACAGGCGCGCTGATGAGTCCGACGAGCGTTCAGCAGGGACTGCCGATTGCGGGCATTGCGCATCTGGTGCGGATTTCCGCGGAAAAACCAACGGGAATGGGAGGAGACAACGCATGAGAGAGATCATTATTGACTGTCTTCTGGTATTTGCAGTCGGCGGCGGGTTCTGCGTTATCGCGCAGCTGCTGATCGACTATACAAAAATCACACCCGCACGAATTCTGGTAACTTACGTCGTGGCGGGTGTGATCTTAACGGCTGTCGGTATTTATGAGCCTCTTGTGAAATTGGCGGGATGCGGCGCGACGACACCACTGACAGGGTTTGGCTACTCCCTTGCACGCGGTGTCGAATATGCTGTCCGCGATAAGGGACTGGTCGGTGCGCTGACCGGCGGACTTTCGGGGACAGCCGGCGGAATTACTGCGGCGATGACCTGCGGTTTTATCGCGGCGCTGGTTTTCAACGGGAAACCGAAAGCGTAATTGGTATCAGCGATACAGAATGACCACAGCATCCATGAAGCGTCCTGCCGCGTGACCGGGCAAGGATACGTATCCGTCTTCGGTCAGGAGTACTGCGTTGTCGGTATAAGTACCGTCCTGCGGTGAGAAGAGCTGTGCACTTGTCGGTTGGAAGGGCAGTTTGTCTCCGTCGAGTTTGACGCCAACGCCGGCAGGCAGATAAAGATAAATGCGGTCATCGGTGACAGCGGCAGCGGTAAACGCGGCATTGTGCGGATTGTCGGCAACAAGCTCGGGCACCGGTGTCATCGCATACCACGGGTGTTCGGCGATAAACTGTGCATAGATGCGGATTCCCTCGGCACCGGGACGATGAAGCGCGGTTTGCCATGCATTGGGGAAGTAGGCGCACCGTTCGTCCTCGCGCTTGAACGACCAGATGGAATGATGACCGTAGGTATTGCCGCATGCGCCGCAGAACAGATTGCGGTACGCCGCAAGACGGACATCATACGCATCGTAATAGCCGTTTGCCGTATCAAAATTGATTGGATGGTCTTCATAACAAGGCTCGCCGTCCATCACAGGTTTTGTCGGTGTTCTTGCATAATCGGAGAGCAGCATGTCAAAGCAGTACGGAGAGGGCTTTCCGTGTCCGGACTGCATCATGTTGAAATCGAGCCATTCGCAGTCGTGGACATATGCCGACGAGGACGATGCCCCTGACGGATGGAGTGTCATCGGGAATTTGCCGCCGTCACCGTCGGAAAGTCCGGCTGCCATCGCATCCATGATGGCAAAATGACGATCTTCGGTCAGCGGTCGGTCGCCGCCGAGAATCCAGACGATGTTGTCATACTGTTTGTATCGCTCACCGATCAGACGTCCGTAACGGTATGCATTTTCCGGTGTAAAGATCTCAGGTCCGGCACCCCAGATCTTGTTCCACTTGTCACCCCAGGTCGGAAGCAGGCCGACGTACAGTCCGCGCTGCTGTGCTTCGCCGATGGCAAAATCGACATGTGAAAAATATGCTTCGTTGATCATGGTCGGCGCATAATTACCGTCTGCATCCGAAATCAGCGGACAGTCGCCGTTTGCGTTCGGGGTCATCAGACCGTCAAATTCGGCAAGCACGACTGCTTGAATCAGGTTATATTTCTGTGCGGCACGTGTGTCAAGATACTGAAGGATTTCATCACGTGTCAGGCGGTGAAACAGCTCCCATGCGGTATCGCCGATCAGAAAGAATGGGGTACCGTCAGCGGTTTCGAGATATCTGCGGGATTGAGCAATCTGTAAAGGCTTCATAATCGTACCTCATGTTCGGAAAAGGAGACTGCCGGGATGTGCGGAGTCTTCTTTTGTTGTTTGGGTGTTATTTGTTTGCGGCGCGTCGGATGGCATCGGCAACTTGCTTGGCGCAGACCTCAACGCCCTCATCGGTCAGATGGATTTTATCGTCTTTGCGGATCATTGTGTCAATGTTCGGATAAACCGTTGTGTGCAGATCGTTGATGATGACGCCGAGCTTTTGCAGTTCGGGAACGAGCAATGCGTTGTAACGGATGATATCCGCATTTTTGTTGTGAGGATTGTCCTCGGTTACGGGTGTGGTTGTTGCAAAAATGACCGTTCCGTGGCGCTTCTGCAAAATTTTTGCGATGCGGATCATATTGTCAACATAGACCTCGGGACGGGTAAAGTGACCGTCGCCGAAGATGTCGCAAACGTCCCACAGACCGTTGTTCCAATGGACAAGCTCCGAGCCCTCCATATTTGCCGCCCAATCCCACATACCGCGCAGGGTATAAGAGGAGAACCGGCAGTTTTCTTCCGGCTGCCAGACCTCAAAATCGGGTCCGAGCAGTTCTGCGACACGTGCCCCGTAGCTCATACGGATGGAGTCGCCGAGCAGTGTGATTTTCATAATGATAACCTCGTTTCCTTGGAATAGTGTTACTTGACAAGCAGCTTCATGCCGCTGATGATACCGGCGGGTGTGTTGTCGGCGGAGAGGAGCAGACGCATTTCATAGGTTTTGCCGCCTTCACATGCGAACGGAATATGCAGCGTGCCGTCAACCGCACCGCCATCATACACGCATGTGTCGTCGATATAAAGAGTCACGGATGCGGCACGGATATGACCGATGCAGAGCTGTGCCGTGTTGTCAAAATCGGGATTCTGTGACTTCGGTGCCAAGATTTTTGCGCGGAAGAATTTCCAGCCGTCGGTAAAGCCGGGTCTGCAGTTCCATCCGTCAAAGGAGACAGGCTCCAGCGAATTCATATCGTTGTCTGCGATTTCCATGCAGGCATCGGGTTTCTCGCGGTAGGTTTCTGCGGTGACAGTCACGCCGTCGATCAGCGTGTTGGCGGATGCGTAGACATATGCTGGTTTCGGTGCTTCACGGATTTCCAGCGTACAAACGGTATCTGGCAGGTTTTCACCGCTGACACGGATGGCAAGCGACTTGGCACCGACCTGCGACTGGACGATCAGCTGTGCGTGACCGGCAAACAGGGAACGGTGCGGTTCATGATCGGATTCCAGACAGTTGGGATCACCGTTGCCGACACCGAGAAGTGTACCGTCGCCGATGATTTCAAAATACAGCATCTGATTTGCGGTTTCGATTGTATTACCGTTCTCATCGGTCAGAGAGACGTTGACGGGGATGGTGTCGGCGCCGTCGTTGTAAAGGTAGCTGCGATCCGGTTCCACACAGATGTGTGCAGGTTTACCGGGTGTGACGTTGTGTGCCTGTACGACTGCTTCGCCGTTTCTGTAACCGACAGCCGACAGCGTACCCGGAACAAACGCAACCTGCCATTCTGCGGGTGCACATGCGTCAGACGGCTTTCTGCCAAGGGAGACACCGTTTAAGAACAGCTCAACCTCCTCACAGTTGGATGCAGTCATAACACGAACGATATCGCCCTCCGTCCATTCCCAATGCGGCAGAATGTGCAGAACCGGTTCATCGACAAAGCAAGCCTTGTTCTGGTAGAAGGAATCCTTGGGGAAACCGCAGGTATCCATAATACCGAACTGTGATCCGATTGACGGCCATGTATACGGAGTCGGTTCTCCGCGATAGTCAAAGCCGGTCCAGATGAAGATACCGCCGAACCAATCGTGCTCGCGTGTAAACTTCCATGTGTTTTTGATCAGCTGACCCCACGGCACCGTTTCCTCGTCGTAGCAGGCAAGGGTGTGATCTTCCTTGCTTGTCTTGTAACAGCCGCGTGTGGTGACGGCAGAGTTGTTTTCCGCACCGAAGACAGGCTGCTCGGGATACAGTTCACGGTACTTGAGAATACCGTCCGGCAGAGCATAGTTGATGCCTGTAGCAAGTCGGAGGCCAAGCGGTCT
>JAZTZC010000267.1:0-18383 GCA_045637265.1 Eubacteriales bacterium
GCAACAAGTGGCTCCGAACTTATGAAATCGAGTGCGGTATCGGCATTGACCGAAAAGCTCCTTCCTCTTGCCACGCTCGTTACGCCGAACATACCCGAAGCAGAGGTTTTGTCGGGAAGAACGATTGCAACAAAAGAAGATATGCTATCCGTTGCCAAATACATTGGTGATACTTACGGATGTGCAGTATTACTTAAAGGCGGTCATAGCATCAATGATGCAAACGATCTGCTTTATGCAAACGGAGAATACAAGTGGTTCTGCGGTAAGCGTATCGATAATCCCAACACACACGGAACAGGTTGTACACTCTCTTCAGCCATTGCATCAAATCTCGCAAAAGGATACGACCTTGAACCCTCCATCGGGAGAGCGAAAGATTACATATCGGGCGCACTTGCCGCGATGCTTGACTTAGGCGCAGAATCTGGACCGATGGATCATGCATTTATTCTTAACGGACAATAGGCGTCAACGGCAAGCGCTTGAAGCATAATGTGTACGCCGAGACGCGGGAGGAGGTTGAGGTAAAGCTGGCAGAGTTGATTGAACGGGTGCGTGAGGAGATTCGGCTGGAGAAGGAAATGTTGAAAGGAGGTCACGAAACGTGACCTCCTTTAGGAAAACTGGCGAAGGAGGAGATGATACGTCGCCTCCTTGGGAGATGAGGAAAGGGGTGACCGAACTGGTCACCCCCTTGATAATTAATACGCAGTAAGCAATGAAAAAGCGGAATGACTATAGGTTAAAGCGATAGTCATATCGTTACAAGAATATGGATATACAAGAAAAATGCAAATATAACATCAGCATTGTCAATTGATGGAAAATTGATGTGTTGATAGATATAAATCTAAAACAGATGATTTAATACCTGATTTCTGATACAACTCTAACTCTTCCTTGGATGCATCTGTTATGAAGTACTTAATATTGGACATTATTCTATCGTAAAGTCTTCGACTGCGCAGTGTTTCGTCAAAGTTTATAAGTTTTCCGTTGTTTTTGTAATCATTAATAGCTCCAATAAGATCAATTTCTATTTTTGTGAGTTCACATTTACAAGGGATAAGAGACTTTCTGGTGTGAAAATATCTCATATGGAAATTGAATATTTTTCCGCAATGTGGACATTTTAACTTAAAGCAACGATTATCTGTATTAAATACATCAAAGATGGTCAGACCATTCGCTTCTTCATACCAATACTCTTTTGATTCGGGTCATAAATAAGCAATAGATTTTTGGTAGTACTTGTTTTGTACATATGAAAGGATTTCTTTTGCATCTCTTTTTATATCGACATCGACATTAAGTGTTTTGTTATATTGTTTATTTATCCATAAACAAAACTCATTTATGGCGATACCGATATTAAGATAATTTCTATCAGGTGAGTATACAATTTCGTTTTTCTTTTTTGGGGGCGTTTGACTGGAGTCTATTTCACAAATATGGATGACGGTTATCTTATTCTTTTTACATAAATTTGTTTTATCTCTATCAGCTTTTTTATTATTTGAATGATGATAGATACCGTCGTATTCAATAGCTAAGCTTAATGAAGGTATAAATATGTCAAGTGATCTTTTCCCAAGCCAATCAAACTGTTTTTGATATTCAATTTCTTTGCCAAATACATTGTGTAAGTAAAAACCGATATATTGTTCGGGTTGAGAGGAGTGTAGTGAACGTGCTAAACGTTTAAGATCACCGTTATCTTTACACCATTGTTCATAAGTAACCATTCAATATTTCCTCATTCTGAACTATAAATAACAAAAAAGCCGCAAAGTATCCCTACTTTGCGGCTCTTTCTGCGGTCATAGCCGCATCCTGTGGTCGGAGTGACAGGGTTCGAACCTGCGGCATCGACGTCCCAAACGTCGCGCGCTACCAACTGCGCCACACCCCGAAAATATTCGATTTTTCTCAACTATGGTCAAACCTGTGGTCAGACCGATTTTTGCGGCATCCGCTCGATGCAATTTCCTCGCGTTTCCGCCGTTTTTCGCCCGATTGCTCGCTTTTTTGAAAACCGCAGCCGAAAACCACTGCACGCTCCCAAAGCAGGCGCGCTACCAACTGCGCTACATCCCGAAACGATTGATTTTGATGACCTAAACATTATACCACAAAATGCAATAAATGTCAAGTACAAACATTCACGGAAATACTGCTCGGATGAAAAACCGGCGCCGCCGAAAGAACATCGACGGTGCCGGTTTTCTATGGGAAATTTTATCTGATCCAAATGGGATTGCCGATGGCAGCGGGAGAACCATCCTCAATGCGGATGACCTCAGCGCGATAGAAGCGGCGCTTTTCTGCTTTGATTGCGCAGGTGAAGGGCAGGGACGTCAGCGGAGTGGAATATGCAAGACCTTCATCGGAGAAGATATCGACGCGATATTCTGCGGGATCACCAAAGCGCAGGGGATGACCGTCGGCCACGCGCAGGCACAGTGTCAGATCGTCGGCATAGGGAATGGTGCCGCCCATCGGAACAAAGGCATGGTAATTACCGAGCGTCATCTGAACACCGACACAACCGGCACAGAGATCGCCCTCGCGCAGACGCTGGACGTATTCCGAGCAGATCGGATCGAACGTATACATGGAACTGATGCCGGCGTTCGTCGGTGCTCCGTGTGCGTCTGCCGTTGCGGTCGTGTAAATGCGTTTGTCCGCATCGAGCATCTGCAGCCACAACTTGTAGTTCTCAATGGTATGCGGATTCAGCACATCCTTGTATTCGCAGGCATAGATCGTTTCGATTGCTGTGCGGTCACCGAAGTCGTGGTGGTCGATGTTGTCGCTCTTGATCTGCTGCTTCGGATGAGCATTGACAAACGCACCGCCGATGACGCGGACAGCCTCGCCGATTTCCAGAAACTTTGCAAAATCAATGCGCTTGTAGACAAAGTGACCTTCCACGCCGCCTTCGTAGTCGAAAACCTCGGGGAATTTTTCCAAGATAACCTCCAGATCACCGAGGTTCTGGAAGATCATCAGATAGTGGCACGCATCATACGGGTCATTCCACAGCATCGCAGGTTCGGTACCGTACAGAAAATGCTCCGGCGTGAATTCATCGAGGTACATGTGGCGCACCTGTCTGTGGTCCATGAGACCGATGAAGTCCATGTGCAGCTCCTCCATCGCCGCAAGCCATTCTGCGGGTGTGGTCTTGCCGTCGCTCGTACCGCCCGATGCGGAATGGGCATGGAAGTCGCCGTAGCGGATGACCTTGTCCGCATAATGCGATTCGAGTGCGGAGAAATCTGCGTTTTCGGCGACCGTATGCGGGTCTGTGGGGAAGGTATAATCGGGGATGATGTGTTTCATTGTGGGAAATCCGTCCTTTCCGTGATTGTTTGACTAAAGTATAGCACAATTTCGGCGGAAAAGCAAGCGCATGACGGAAATTTTCGGAAATGTATTACGGACAGTTGAATCCGCGATACCGTTCCTTCCAATCGGCAAGACGTGCGGCAAGCGTCAACAGTACGGCAGTCGGCATGAGCTTATATTCACCGTACAGGCGATAGACCTCGAGCGGCTTTTCCTCGTCCGGCATTTCGACGAGCTGATACGAGGTGTAACCAAACTGTACAAGGCAGGAAAGTGCGTTTTCTGCCGCTTCCTCGGTCATACCGCATTTCGCCGCCGCTGTTGCTGCTGTAAACGCGCGATAATTGTTGGTCAGCTGATACTGCATGATTTTGCGGACATCTGTTTTGGCAAGCGCAGACAGGAGGCGAGCGGCATTGGTGTTTTCCAGTATTTTCATCTGTTCGTCGTGCGTCAGACGGCAGATTGCGGCAATATCAGCATCTGCGAAAATCCCCTTATACTCAACATTCAGCCACATCGACTGTGAGGTGCGGTCTTCCATAAGATGATCTCTGAATTTCAGGATATTCTTCCGGTGTTCCTCTGCGGTGGCATCTGCATCACCCCACATCAGATCAAGGCACATATCATATGCAGCTTCCGGCGGCTGTGAGTCCGTCACAGGGAGTGTATTCTGTCGAATTTTGGGTTCTATGCCAAACAGCGCATCGATGCTCGTCTCAAAAATCTCCGCAAGGACAGGCAGCAGCAGAATGTCGGGCATTGTCGTTCCGCACTCCCATTTGGAAACGGTCTGTGCGGATACCCCGATCAGAGTGGCAAGCTGCTCCTGTGTCATATCGCGTGCACGGCGCATGGCTGTGATTTGTTTTCCGATGTCGATCATACGTGATTCCTCGTTTCGTAATTTTCGTACAGGCCTGTTCGCTGACTTTATTGTATCACAGATCATAGAAAAAAGCAATGACGGAAACAGTGGATTCTGCACTCAAACAGAGAGCAGATACGCCGTTTCCGTCAGCGGAATCATGTATGGAGAAGTCCGTGGTAACCGCCTGAACGCGGATGTTCCTTTGCGTAAGCACCGGGGAATCCGAGCACCGTGATGCCGCGGTCAACCGATGCGCGCCAGATTGTTTCCATATCGTTGAGATGCGGCTGGGAAAGATTGACCGAGTAGAGCTTTGGCTGCGAGCAGAGAAGCTCGATGTAGTGATCGCCTCTGCCGCAGAAATGCATGGCTCCGCCGCCGAAATGCGCAAGCAGCTTTGCGTCGTACGGCATGGCAAATTCCTCGTAAAATTCGGGCGAGAGGTTCATTGCGCTGTCACAGCGGAGCATGATCCGTCCGCGATGGCGCATATTGATCCAATGGACGTTCATGTCGGTGCCGCAGGGGAACATCGCAAACCAACGATCCAGAAATGCGGCATAGGTATCAGTGATCAGCGACAGCATGTCATGAACGAGTTCCGGCTCGTCGTACATCGCATAGAACATCTCGCATCCCCACATCAGCTCGCAGATGTCAAGAGGGCCCTGCAGATCGGGATGATAGATGGAAACGTACTTTGCAATCTTCGGATATGCGCGGCAGACATCCTGCCAGAGCGCTGCAAAAGCCCAGACGCGTGCGCCGAAGCCGTTTTCCAGATCAGGCATCCCTTTTTGCACCAGTTCACGGATGACCTCGGAATCGTTGAACGGCTTTGTTGTCGGGAGCGTGTTCATTTCGCGCGGCATTTCGAAAATCTCCGCACCGAACAGAGAGGAAAGAATACCCGTACCGTAGTTTGCACGGACGCAGAGATTGAAACGGTCGGAGTTCAGCGCATTGGAAACATCGGCAAGCTGGTGAACGAGCATGGTTTCTACATCCGCGAGTGCATCATTGATATTGACGCGCGGGACGGGAATACCGGGGGCACTTTTCTTTTTTCTGTGTGTGGAGAAAATTTCGGCATCGGAGGTTCCGTGGAGGAATGCATACCATTGCGCGGCAAAATCGTCCTCGGTTTCGGGATCGATGCGGGATTCGATATCGTCAAGGAGCGCGATGGTTTCGGGTCTGAGTGACAGCATGGCGGGTGTCCTCCATTTCATTTCTTTTATATGAGTATATCATATTTGTATGGAAAATGCAAGAGGAGAATAAAAGATATGCTTAATATGTCTGAAAAAGCTGGGGTTTTGTTATTTGTTTATATAATTGTTTCCGTTGGTGTCATATTTTGTTAATAATTATGTTGTATACTGTATTCAGAAAGCATTTCCAGATCGTTCAATTGATTCACGAAAAGGAGGTCACATGATGAAAAAACTGAATACTGTATTGCTCATTGCGTTGGTTTTGTCAGTCGCTGTGATAGGCGGATTATTGATTGAGGATCAATTCGGAAAATTTTCACAGCACAAGTGGTATGAAGGTCACGCAGAGGATGTCATCTTCGATGTGATCGTGAATTATGCTTGTCCCGGTGCGTCTGCGGCGGATGTGGAAGCCAGCCTCGGTGTCGGCAAAGATGATGCTGAATTAAAGGAAAAGATACTCACCATGTTGGGATATCAGAATGATGGAAATGACGGGTATGCGGTGTGGATTTATCCCATTGAAGCGAATCGGTATTTTGTCGTGGTACATGACCATGAGGTTGTTGTGAAAACCATGCTTATTGATTCGCTGACATAAACAGAATCTATAAACCAAAGCGGGGACATCGGTCTTCGCTTTTCTTTATGGAAAAAACAAAAGGGGCTGTTGCATTAACGTGCGCCCACCTCTCCTATCGAAGTGAAAAACATGTCTTTCATACTCAGCCCTGTGCAAAGGTGCTGTCAGCCGCAAATCGATATTCGCACCACTACATCTTTGCGAATAGCATCATAATTCCGCCAGAGGAGTGAGCTCCTATTGATGCCTTGCTTTTGTACCATTATCGCTTTCCAAATGGCATCAATTCAGAGCGAACGAAAGCGCGCTTCTTTGGTTCCTTTCTTTCGCGCGGGAAAGAAAGGAACACCGTTCCCCTGTGCGTGGACTAAGTTTTATTTCGCGCTTTCTTAAAGCGTGGATAAATCATTATCGGATGAAAAATTTGGAGTTGCTGCAAATTTCAACTTGCAGCAACTCCTTTGAAAATATCGGATTATCTCTTGAGCAGAACTTCCTTCTCGTACGCTTCGATTTCCTTGAACCAAGCAGTATCTGCAGCAACACCGCAGGATGCGCAGTATTCAGCCCAGATATCGCCGAACGGCATGGTCTTCATTTCTTCCTGCATGACCATCAGCTCGGTATACTTGTTTTCATCCTGGAGCTTTGCGAGCATTGCGTTGGGTGTGCAGAGTGCTGCAAGCAGAGCCTTCTGCCAGCTGCGGAAGCCGACAACCCAGGCAGCGATACGGTTGATGGAAGCATCGAAGTAGTCGAGCGCCATGTAAACGCGGTCGAGAGCGTCACAGCGGACGATTTCCTTCGCCATTTCCTTCGTTTCGTCATCGAGCAGAAGGACATGGTCGGAGTCCCAACGGATGCCGCGCGTGATGTGGAGCGCGATTTCCGGATAGAAGCAGAGCAGAGCGGGGATCTTGTCGGAGACGACTTCGGTCGGATGGTAGTGACCGTTGTCCATCAGCGGCAGAACGCCATCATGGGTTGCTGCGAAGGAGAGGGTAAATTCAGCGGAACCGGCAGTGAATGCTTCAACACCGATACCGAAGACCTTGGATTCGACGCACGGCTTGACAAGGTTCTTGTCAAACGGTTCTTCGAGGATCGCTTCGATGGATTCCTTATAGCGCATACGCGGACCCATACGGTCTGCGGGAACATCCTTGTAGCCGTCACCGGTCCAGATGTTCATAACGCAAGGATAGCCGGTTTCCTTTGCAAAGTATTCGGAAATGCGGATACATGCGCGACCGTGTTCAATCCAGAAAGCGCGGACTTCTGCATCGGGGCTGGACAGGGTCAGACCGTCCTTGGATGCCATGGGATGGGAGAAGAACGTCGGGTTGAAGTCGATACCCATGTTGTACTTCTTTGCAAGTTCAACCCACTTTGCGAAGTGCTTCGGTTCGATCTTATCGCGGTCGACATATTCGCCTTCTTCAAAGATCGCGTAGCATGCGTGGACGTTGAGCTTCTTGGTACCGGGGCAGAGAGACATTGCCTTTTCCATGTCAGCGAGGAGCTGAGCGGGTGTGGTTGCCTTGCCGGGGTAGTTACCGGTGGTCTGGATACCGCCGGAGAGGGGGCCGTCATGGTCGAAACCGATGACGTCGTCACCCTGCCAGCAGTGCAGAGCAACAGGGATGTTCTTCAGCTTTGCGATGGCAGCATCGGTATCAACGCCGTATGCAGCATACATCGCCTTTGCGGATTCATATCTTGTCATGATAAGGTACTCCTTTTTGATTTTTGATATATACTATTATAGCAGAAAACAACAGAAATTGCAATACCTCTGCGCAAAAAAACAGCGTCCCGCGAAAAAAACGGGATGCTGTTTTGCAGTTATCAGATTTTTACAATACCGAAGAAGTCAAGAATAGAAGAAACGAGAATCAGCACGATGAAGATCGGCGCAATATACTTGATCATAACGGTGAACAGCTTTTTGCCCTTCAGCTGATTGCCGCATTCTTCAGCTTCATCGATGATCGTTTTCGGTTTCAGAACATAGCCGACGAAGATTGCGGTTGCAAGAGCGGTGATCGGCATGAGGATGTTGTTGGAAATGAAGTCGAAGAAGTCGAGTACCTGCAGACCGATGATGGTGAAACTGCTCCATGCGCTGTAGCCAAGACATGTGAATACACCGAGCACCAGCGAAATGCCGAGGACGGTCAGACATGCGGGGATACGTTTCATGTTGAGCTTGTCCTGGAAGATGGAAACGATGGTTTCCATCAAAGAAATTGCAGAGGTCAGAGCTGCGAACAGAACCATGATGAAGAATGCCGCGCCAATGATATCGCCGCCGGGCATGGCATCAAAGATCTTGGGCAGTGTGATGAACATCAGACCGGGACCCTTACCGAGCGCGGATTCGTCACCGCCGGAAAACGCGAAGACCGCCGGGATAATCATCAGACCTGCGAGGAATGCAACGCCGGTGTCGAAAATTTCGATCTGGTGGGTAGATCCTTCAATAGAGATCTCCTTCTTCATATAAGAGCCGAAGGTAATCATGATACCCATGGCAAGGGACATGGAGTAGAACAGCTGGCCCATAGCCGCAACAACGGTCATGATGGAGAAGTGCGAGAAATTGGGGGTAATGTAGTAGAGCACACCTTCAACAGCACCGTCCATTGCAAAGATGGTATACAGTGCAATAGCAAGAATCAATACCACGAGGATCGGCATCATGAACTTCGATACCTTTTCAACGCCCTTTTCGACACCGCACATAACGACAACCGCCGTAATGCCGATGAAGACTAAAAACCAGACGATGGGTTCGACTGTGATACCGATATAGTCGGTGAAGAACGAATCGTTTGCCATGGTTGATGCCTGACCGGAGATAAAGCCAACCATGTACTTGATGACCCAGCCGCCGATGGCAGAGTAGTAAGGCAGAATGATTGTCGGAATGATCGCTGCGAGCCAGCCGACCCAAGAGAACCGACGGTCAAGAGACTGGAATGCATCGATGGGGGATTTGCCTGTCTTACGTCCGATTGCAACCTCCGCAACCATCAGCGAAAAGCCGAAGGTGACTGCAAGGATGATATAAGTGAGTAAGAACATGCCGCCGCCGTATTTTGCGGCGAGATACGGAAAACGCCAGATATTGCCAAGACCGACAGCAGAACCCGCCGCGGCAAGGACAAAGCCGAGCTTCCCTGTGAAGGAACTTCTGTTTTGGGAATCCATAGGATTATCCTCCTGATAAAATGATATTCTTTATTATACCATACAAGATGCAAAAAAACAATGGTTTTTGTTAAATTGCGAAAGCTTTTTCCCGAAAAAAACAGAACCACCCGAAAGTGGTTCTGTGGACGCTTATGAAATCAGAGCTTGATGACCTCGCCGGTCTTTGCGGATTCTTCGCAAGCCATGGTGAGCTTGAGGGACTTGATTGCATCGGAGTACGGGGAACGGATCTTGGAGCCGTCGCCGGTCTTGATGGCATCGATGAAGACGCGGTCCATGATACCGGTCTGTTCTTCGCCGCGATCCATATGGGTCGTACCTTCTGCGGTGTAGATGTCGAGGGTGGAGCGGAGTGCGTATTCGAGCGTACCGTCCTTGCAGTAAACGGTCATACCGTTGGTGACCTTTGCACCCGGTCTGTTGTAGCAGCCGGTGAACAGGGTAGCAACGACGCCGTTCTTGAACTTCATGACAGCAGAGGAGTAGTCGAGGTCGAGGTTGTAGCCGGGCATGCCGTATTCGTCATCGACGAGACCGTTAGCACCTGCGCAGTATACGGATTCGGGTTCGCCGAACAGGAAGCGCAGCTGGTCGAACAGGTGAATGTTCTGTTCAATGATCTGACCGCCGCAGGTTTCCTGCTGTCTCCACCACCAAACACCGGGGATACCGCCGAGCCACGAGCCGCGGACGACAACGGGGGTATGTTCTGCGCAGAAGTCCTTCATTGTTTCGGTCAGGTTCTGCCATCTGTCCTGGAAACCGACGTTGGTGAGCAGACCCTTTTCTTCGACACGCGCGAGGATCTGTTCTGCGACGCCGAGATCAAGTGCCATCGGCTTTTCAACCTGGAACGGGATGCCGAGGTCGATGATCGCGTTTTCGATTTCACCGTGCTGGTGCGGGGGAACTGCGATGAAGATGACATCGGGCTTGATGTCGTCGAGCATCGACTTGTAGTTGTCATAAACCTTGCCGGAGCCGTACTTGTCAGCCATTGCCTGTGCGCGGGTGATGTCGGTATCGCAGAAGCCGATCAGATCAACGTCTTCCATAACGGAGAGCTTCTGAAAATGAACGCCGTTTCTGCCGCCGCAGCCAATGAGAGCAGCCTTTACTTTTTCCATGAGTGTTTCCTCCATGTAATAAAATTTCTATGTTTGACCGAAAGCGAGAACCGTTTTCGGTTTGTTACGGGATTCAGTCGGTCATGACTTCAGTCAACAACAACACCCTTTTTGAGAATGACATTTGCATACAGCGCGGATTCACCCGTCTGGATGACGCAGTAAGCCTTCTTTGCGCGTTCGTAGAATGCAAAACGCTCAATCATCTCGGGAGCTTCGTCGGTATAGGGCTTGATGAGTTCTGCATAAGTGTCCCAGATGGGAGTTTCGACGGTGTCGCCGGGAACCTTTTCCATCAGATAGACAGGCTTTGCGTAGGTATCGAGCGGGAACAGCTTCAGCATGGCTTCGAGCAGCGCAGGCGCGTCGTGACCGTCACAGCGGACGAGTCTCTGCCCCATGGATGCGCCGGGGAAGTTGCCGTCGCCGATGACGATTTCGTCACCGTGTCCCATTTCTGCCATGATCTTGAGCAGCTCGGGAGAGATGATCTTCGGAATTCCTTTTAACATGAAATCATTCCTTTCTGTTTGACAGCGATTATGCTGTGAATGTTTCTTTCAGTACGGCGCGGATGGCACCGGGACCTGCGACCAGCTTTAAGAACAACGCTTCTACAGTCTCGCCAAGACCTGCTGCGTAGAGATCAACGGCGAAGATGTTCGCGTTGGAGAGAATCGGCTGCAGCGCCTTGTGAACACAAACGGGACAAGCCTTGCCAAGCTGAATGTCAGCGAGATACGGCTGGAGTTCGGACAGCAGCGGATCGGAGGAGATTGTGAATGCTTCACCGTTGTCGTCCAGACCCATCAGATAGCGGCACCAGCCTGCAATGACGAGTGGAATTGCCTTCAGTGTGGTAACATCCATGCCTGCTGCCAGATATGCCTTGATCGTTTCGCCGAAGCGGACGGACATCTTCTGGGAGGTATCGGTTGCGATTCTCTGCGGTGCGTCGGGCATGAAAGGATTGGGAAGACGAACCTTGACGACTTCATCAATGAACGCCTGCGGGTCGAGAATGCCCGGATTGACAACGACAGGAAGACCTTCCTTGTAGCCGATGACATCGACCATTGCAGCAAGCTCGGGATCCTTCATTTCCGCGGAGATCAGCGTGTAGCCAAGCAGACAGCCGTAGACAGCGAGTGCGGTATGGAGGGGATTGAGACAGGTGCAGACCTTCATCTTTTCGGTCTTATCGACAGTTTCACGTTCGGTGAAGATGACGCCGCCTTCTTCCAGTGCCGGATGACCTGCGGGGAACTTGTCTTCAATGACAAGGTACTGCGGCAGCTCGGCATTGACAAACGGAGCGATGTAGGTGTTCTTATCGGTGACGATCGTTTCTGTGTCACCAAAACCGACGTCAGAGAGCATCTTTGCAACATTGGCGTCAGGTCTGGGCGTGATCTTGTCGATCATGGAGATCGGGAATGCGATCTTGGATTCATCATTCAGATATGCGATAAAGTCAGCACCGACCTTTTCGTTTGCAGCCCAAGCCTCGGCAATTGCGAGAACAGCCGCCTTGAGCTTATCGCCGTTGTGAGAGCAGTTGTCCATGGAAACGAGTGCCAGCGGGTATGCACCTGCCTTGAAGCGCTTGTAAAGGAGGGAGGTCAGGCGGGCAAGGAACGTCTTTGCACAACACGGGCAGCCGTTCATATCTTCTTCGACTGCGGGGGCAACTGTACCGTCGGGACGGCGGATTGCATAACCCTTTTCGGTAATGGTGAAGGAAACCATCTGCAGACTCGGTGCGCAGAAGATTTCGGAAAGACGGGTAAGACCGTCATCATCTGCCTTGACAGCTTCTGCGACGGAACCGATGACTTCCTTTTCGACATTGCCGTCAGCAAGGAGCGTGACGGAGAGGGAAAGGTTATCGTGCGGTGCATAGATCTTATCGATGATCTCATAGTCAAAGCCTTCTGCTGCGATGACACCGCGGTCGAGCTTGCCGGCGGAGAGCAGGTGATCGCAGACCTTTGCCGGGAATGCGCGGAACAGGTTGCCCGCACCGAAGTGCAGCCAGGTCGGTTCTGCAACCGTCTTTGCAATCATTGCTGCGCGGTCATATGCGGGGAGCGTGATGCCAGCAGCGGCGAATGCAGCCTTGTTGGCAAGTGCTTTTTCATTCAGATATAACATGGGAGTTTTCTCCTCTCTTACAGAAGCTGATCTTTTCTCTGGGTTGCCTTATCGATGGCTTCCCACAGACCGTTGATGTAGCATGCACCCATTGCGCGGTCGTAGAGACCGTAGCCGGGCATACAGACCTCACCCCAAAGGGTTCTGCCGTGGTCGGGACGGATGGGACCATCGAAGCCGATGTCGTACAGTGCCTTGACGATTTCGTACATATCGAAGGAACCGTCGGCGGACAGATGGGCTGCTTCTTCAAAGAGACCCGGTGCAAAGTGCTGGAGGTTGCGGACGTGTGCGAAGTGAATGCGTCCCTTGCATGCACGGATGGTGTCGGGCAGATCGTTTGCAAGCGTCGTGCCGAGAGAGCCGGTACAGAAGGTCAGACCGTTGTGAGGATTGTCGACAGCTTTGAAGAGCTTGAGGACATTTTCCTTGCAGGTGATGATACGCGGCAGATCGAAGACCGGCCATGCGGGATCGTCGGGATGGATCGCCATGTTGATGCCGTACTTGTCGCAGGTCGGCATGATTGCCTTTAAGAAGTAAACGAGGTTGTCAAACAGCTTCTGTTCGGTGACATCCTTGTATGCTTCAAACAGCTCCTTGACGCGGGAAAGGCGTTCAGGTTCCCAGCCGGGCATGACGAAGCCGTTGGAGTTGGCGTCGGTCTGGTCAAAGAAGACCTGCGGATCGATGGAGTCAACAACGGACTGGTCGTATGCAAGCACGGTAGAACCGTCGTGACGCGGCTTTGCGAGGTTGGTTCTTGTCCAGTCAAAGACGGGCATGAAGTTATAGCAGACCATCTTGATGCCTTCCTCACCGAGGTTTTCGAGCGTCTTGATGTAATTCTCGATGTACTGATCGCGGCTGGGCAGACCGATCTTGATATCGTCATGGATGTTGACGGACTCAATACCGGAAATCTCCAGATTTTCAGCCTCAACCTTTGCTTTCAGTGCGGCGATTTCTTCGCGCGGCCAAAGCTCGCCTGCCTGTCTGTTGTAAAGGGTTGTGATGACGCCGACAACACCGGGAATCTGGCGGATTTCGCGCAGCTTGACGGAGTCGTAGCCTTCACCGAACCATCTGAGTGTCATTTTCATGGTAAAAATTCTCCTTTTAGAAAAACGAATCGTATGTATCACTATTATATCAAGTTCTGCGGAAAAAATCAACATATATTGGTAATTTAATTTTTATTTTCTCTTTTTTTCATATATTCATTGACACAGCGGCATAATTGTGCTATACTGTACTTGCGACACAAGTGAATAATTTTGAACCGTTGGATGGTGTGCGTTTTACTCCGGTAAAATGCATGCTCTATTTTCGTACGCCATTCTTCGGTTGATATGAACTTGTGTCGCAGCTTGAGAGACATGCTTTTACAGTGCACAGTCTTTCAAGGCTGTGCATTTTTTTGATTCAATTTCAAAAAACGGAGGATGTTTAAATGGAAATCAAGTTGTTGGAGTATTTTCGTAAAGTTGCGGAATTAGAGAAAGACAAGTATACTTATGAATGTTTGGCGACAAACATAACAAGTGAAATAGCGGGTTTGGAGCGGGAAAGTAAAGATCCAAGAGTTGATGTTAATGCAATTAAAAAGCAATATCCGTTATTGAGTTTAGAATGTCAGCGACCATCTTTATTACCTAAACCACAAGATAATCGTTTTTCGGAAATATTTAAGGGTGCATTTCTTTCATTATGGTGTTCTTTAATATTGGGGATAATTATTTCAGCCGCTATTGGATATTTCACTCCCACTTCTATGGATGAAGCAATGGAAATAGCAATTAAGGCATTGAAGATTATTGCGCCACTCATTTTTCTTTTGGGAATGTGGCTTGTTATTACCACCGCACAAGGTGATTATCGTGATAAATTCAAAGAATATCAAGAATCTGTGCGGGATTTTGAAAAATATGTTGAAACAGTTAGTAATATCAAAAAAACCGAAATAGAATATGCTAAAGCTATTGAAAAAGCCAAAGAACAGCGTCAAATAGAAATACAAAATATTATCGCATCTTTGAAACAGGAAAGGAATAATGTTAAAATGCCCTATGAAAAGGTATGTGAAGCCTTAAAAAACATTTATAACGAGAATATCATTTATCCAAAATACCGTGAATTGATTCCCGTTACAATGATGTGCGAATATTTAGAATCGCATCGGTGTGATACCTTGGAAGGACATGAGGGTGCATACAACATATATGAATCTGAAATCAGAGCCAATGTAATTATCGCAAAAATAGATCAGGTGGTATCTTCATTGGAATCCATAAAAAGTAATCAGTACAAATTGCATGAGACAATTGTAGATGCACGGCAGGAATCGAATCGTATTGCACATTCAATGATGCGTGAAATTGCATCGTCTAATCAACAGCAGATCGCACTTGCGCAGCAAAATCAAGCCCTTTTAGAATACAACAATCAAGTCGCCGAGCGCATTCACAACATTCAGGAAACAGAGTTCTGGGTCAGATAATCATTTTCCGCCCTTTCACCGAAGGGCGGAAAATTTTTGATAGCAGTTCCATGTTTTCCGTCTAAACCCGTTGACAAATTCCCGCATTTTTAGTATAATTATGACAGTAAACAATCGATATCCGCAAAAAGCGGGGAAAGGACATTTCTATGGCATTTTGTAATCAATGCGGAGCCAAGGTTGAGGACGGCTCCAAGTTCTGCGTTTCCTGCGGCGCACCGATCGATGGCGGCAGTGCACCGGCACAAACCACAGCATCCTCACAAAAACAGAATCAGCAGCAGGGCAGTAAAAACAACTTTGAGAAGTTCATTGCCTACACCGATACGACCGCAAGCTACAAGGCGGAAGATATCAACGCCAATCGCTATGTTTCGATTCTGGCGTATCTGCACATTCTCGTTCTGATTCCGCTTGTTGCCATGAAGGAATCGCCGTTCACCCAGTATCACGCCAAAGTGGGTCTGAATCTTCTCCTGCTCCATCTGGCGGCAGAAGTTGCGGGTTCCATTGTCACGTCTTTGGTTGGCTGGATTCCTGTGATCGGCTGGATCATTGGCATTGCGTTTGGACTTCTGAATTTTGTTCTGTGGTGCGTCAATATCTTCGGTATTGTCTCCGCCGTACAGGGAAAAGCGCGGGAGTTGACCATTCTCGAATCTTTCAAAATTATCAAATAAAAACTGCATCAGGATGACCGTGCCGTTTTGAGGCAGGCATCCTGATTTTTTGCAAAAGAAAGGACAGCCGTTATGTTTACACTGAAAAAAACACCCGAAAAACCGTTTCTCGTTCTGAACCTGTCCGACCCGCAGCTGGGCGACGGCGAATGGGCGGGGGGACATAAGAACCGCCGTATTCTTGAAAAGACGGTGCGTGAGCTCATTGAACGTGTCAAGCCCGATCTGATTACCGTATCGGGAGACCTTTCGTGGGCAGGATCGGACCATGCTTACGATATGCTTGCCGATTTTCTTGACAGCTTTGAAATTCCGTGGGCGCCGGTCTGGGGCAACCACGACAATCAGAATGGCGCAGAGTACATCGATACAGTGGCAGACCGCTATCTGACACACAAATACTGTATTTACGAAAAGGGTGATCCGTCGATCGGCAACGGCAACTATGTCATTACCGTTGAGGAAGACGGAAAGATCGTTTCCGCAATTCTGATGATCGACTCGCATGACCGTGCACCGTATACCGATGCTGACGGCAACGAACAGATTGCATGGGCGCGTCTGACCGAGCCGCAGATGGAATGGTATAAGGATCAGATTGCCGCTCTGCGGGAGATGGGCTGTGACGATACCTCCATCATCATGCACATTCCGTTCTATGCTTACAACGATGCGGCACAGGCGGCATATAAAAACTACGATGAAACCGAGCGCAAAACATGGACACCCGAAACCGCGGTTCCCGGTGCGGACTGTTGGAATCCCGGCTATGAAGATTCCCTCGGTGTTCAGTATGAAGGCATTGGCTCTTATGCCATCGATGACGGTGTTTTTGAAATCATCCGCGATCTGGGTTCTACCAAACACGTCATCGTCGGTCATGATCATGTCAACAACTGGATCATCAATTATGAAGGTGTCAAGCTTGTATTCAGCCTGAAGGCAGGTGCTGGCTGTTATTGGACGCCTGTCCTCAATGGCGGTACCGTGCTGAAAATCGGTTCTGCGGGTGTGGATGGTGTTTACCACGAATTTGTCGATGTCAGCGCGCTTGTCGCCGAGGCATGAGGGTGGACTATGTTTGTACTACCCAAACAGCCCGGACGGGATTTTGTAATTCTGAACTTTTCCGATACACACATGAAAAAAAGCGAGCTTGAAGAGGGGCATCTGTTCCGACAGATCTTTGAGCGGACTGTTTCAGAAGCGATCAAGTGTGTCAAGCCTGATCTGATTACGGTATCGGGTGATATTTCATGGGCCGGTGACGATGCGGCACACGCGTGGCTTGCCGATTATTTTGACAGCTTCGGGATTCCGTGGGCACCTGTCATGGGCAATCACGACAATCAATGCGGCGATGAATTTGTCAGCAGTGTGGCGGATATTTTCCTTGCGCACAAACATTGCCTGTTTGAAAAAGGCGTACCTTCGATGGGCTGCGGAAACTATGTTATCGTCATCGAGGAAAGCGGACATCCTGTCGATGCGCTTTTCATGATGGATTCGCATAACCGCTATACCTATACAGATGCCGGTGGCGAATGTCATAACACCTGGGGCAGACTGAACGACGAACAGCTTGCGTGGTATAAAGAACAGAACGAACGGCTCAAAGCGCGCGGCTGTACCGATACGGTACTCGTGATGCATATGCCGATGTATGCCTATTATACGGCATCGGCAGAAGCGTACAGAGAGAACATCGACTGGGCGAATTTACAGTATGAATGTCAGACAGATTATCCCGCGGCATGGAAGGATGGCGTATCTGCCATCGGTGTCGAATATGAAGGCATCGGTGCGTGTGAGATTGAGGACGGTGTGTTTGATGTTCTGTTGTCCGGTCATACGACAAAGCATGTGCTGGTCGGACACGATCACATCAACAACTGGTTCATCGACCATCATGGAATCAAGCTGTGTTATTCGCTCAAAACAGGACCTTCGGCCTATTGGCGTCCGTTTCTGAACGGCGGCACGGTGCTGCACGTGACGGAAAACGGCGTTACCGATATCCATCATGAATATGTGGACTGCTCGGATCTTCTGAATACGTGGACATAATCTCAATATAATATAATATAACATAACGAAAACCATGCTTTTGGGAATTTATTCCCGCGAGCATGGTTTTTTGCTGTCCTTTTACGGGTTCTGTGCATATACTGGTGACGGAATCATCGGAAAGGAGCCACATACTATGACTGCCATCAAACCTTATCACCGTATTCATGCCGTCGAATATGCAAGAACCTGGGCGCTGTCCCGCAATCCGCTGTTTACCCGTTTCGATGCGTTCGGCGGGGACTGTACCAATTTTGTTTCGCAATGCATCTTTGCAGGGAGCTGTGTCATGAACGAAACACCGACCTTTGGGTGGTATTACCGCGCACAGGGCGACTATGCACCTGCGTGGACGGGAGTACCGTTCTTATATAATTTTCTGACGGACAATATGGATGTAGGACCTTATGGGACGGAAATACCGATTGAGAGCGCGGAGATGGGTGATATCATCCAGCTTGGACGGAGCGACGGGACGTTCTATCATACGCTGATTGTAACGGGGATGCGTGACGGCGTACCGCTGATCTGCGCGCATGACAACGATGCGCTCGACCGACCGCTGAATACGTATGTCTACGATCAGGCGCGCTGTGTGCATATTGCGGGCG